>NZ_JBSFOK010000064.1:0-38399 GCF_053587635.1 Streptomyces sp. NPDC003635
CGAGAAGGGCGCGGACGCCGAGCGGAACGTCGAGGTCGTCGTCGGCGCCGCCGCCCGCCGCTGCACCGAGCTGGACCGCCTCTCCGTCCGCTCGACGGCGGGGGTACGGCGGCTCGCGCCGCTGCGCGCGCGGTACGACCGGGTGGCCCGGATGGCGGCGCTCACGGCGGGCACCTCGGCGGACAACGAACGCAGGATGCGGCTGGAGTCGTACGTCCTCGCCGCCCGCCTGGAACAGGTCGCCGCCGCCGCGACCGTACGGCTGCGGCGCATGTCGTCAGGGCGCTACACCCTCGTCCACTCCGACGACCGCGCCGGGCGCGGGCGGAGCGGTCTGGGGCTGCATGTCGTGGACGCCTGGACCGGGCGCGAGCGGGACACGGCGACCCTGTCCGGCGGTGAGACCTTCTTCGCCTCGCTCGCCCTGGCCCTCGGCCTCGCGGACGTCGTCACCGACGAGGCGGGCGGGGTCCGGCTGGACACCCTCTTCATCGACGAGGGCTTCGGCAGCCTCGACGACCAGACCCTCGACGAGGTCCTCGACGTCCTCGACTCCCTGCGGGAACGCGACCGCAGCGTCGGCATCGTCAGTCACGTCGCCGATCTGCGCCGACGCGTCCACGCCCAACTGGAGGTCGTGAAGGGGCGCTCGGGGTCGGCGCTGCGACAGCGGGGTGCCGGCTGACGTTCAACGCCCCAGGGGGCGGCGCGGCAGCGGCGAGGAGTAGACGACCGAGGTGGTCACCGAGCCCAGCGCGCCGATCTTGCCCGAGACCTCCTCGAGGTGGCGCATCGAGCGCGCGGCGACCTTGATCACGAAGCAGTCGTCGCCCGTGACGTGGTGCGCCTCCAGGATCTCCGGGGTCACGGCCACCAGGTCGTGGAACGGCTTGTAGTTGCCGTTGGGGTACCGCAGCCGGACGAACGCCAGGATCGGCATCCCCAGCCGTTCCGGGGCCACGACGGCGGAGTACCCCTGGATGACGCCCGCCTCCTCCAGCCTGCGCACCCGCTCGGTGACCGCGCTCGGGGACATCGACACGGCCCGCGCCAGCTCGGCGAAACTGGCCCGGCCCTCGCGCTGGAGGACATCGAGGATGCGCCAGTCGGTGGCGTCCGGTGAATACGTGGTCATGAGCCGAGCTAACAGGGGATTCGGCGGCCGATCAAGCGGAGTGCCGGGGATCGCCCCTTCAGGCAGTTGATCTTCGAGCCGTAGATTTCAGGTCATAAGGAAGCACCACAGAGAGGCCAGACCATGAGCAGCGTCACCACCGCCGTCAACCCCGTCCTGCGCGTGGCCCCCGCCGCCCCGGCCGCGGCCGCCGCCTACTTCCGCGCCAGCCTGGTCTTCCACGCCGATGTGTCCGACGTGGCCGCCGCCCTCGCCGCCGACGGCGACCCCGGGTTCGTCGTCGTGGACTCCCGGTCCACCGCCTCCTGGGACCAGGGCCACATCCCCGGCGCGATCCACCTGCCCACCGCGCTCATCCCCGAACAGGCCGAGCAGCTCCTCGACAAGTCCGTGCCCGTCGTGACCTACTGCTGGGGCCCCGGCTGCAACGGCGCCACGCGCGCGGCCCTCGCCCTCGCCGAACTCGGCTACCGGGTCAAGGAAATGCTCGGCGGCTTCGAGTACTGGGCCCGCGAGGGCTTCGCCTACGAGACCTGGGAGGGCCCCGCCCGCCGTGTCGCCGACCCGCTGACGGCGCCGGTGGACAGTGAGGACTGCGGCTGCTGAGGCCCACGCCGGACCGCTCGGAAAAGGTTGCCGGAGACACCGATCTTGTGCTGCGGCTGTGCGTGTAAGTTTCCGCACCATGGTGCGAGACACGGTGCGGTGGGTGGAGTCGGGCGGCGGGCCCCTGATAGCGGTGCCGGAGACGGTGCTGCCGTTCTGGGCGGGCGCCGACGGCGACGAGACCGCCTCCGACTACGACCGGGCCTGCGAGATCGACGGCCCCGCCGGCCTGCTGCCCGTGGGGGACAGCGCGGCCCTGGTCCTGGGGGACGAACCCGCGTCCACCGCCTATCTGCCGGACCACGGCACCTTCGTCCGCTGGTGCGCCGCCGACTCCGAGGCCGAGCTGCTCGCGGGCGTGCCGTCGGCCCTCGCCACCGCCGAGTGGGGCGCGGAGTTGCGCTGGAAGGTGCCGGGACCCGTGGTCCTCTTCGACTCCGCCTGGCCCGGCACCGAGACCGAACGCGCCACCCCGCTGAGGGTCCCCCTCACCCCGGGCCCCTACGCGGTACGCGCGGCCTGGGTACAGCCCGGCCCCGAGACCTGGCTCGGCCTGGTCCAGCTCCGGCGGCTGCCGGAGTAGTACCGGGCGGCGGGCCGGCGGTCCACCTTGGCCCATCGGGCGGCGGCCGGCGGTCCGCCCTGGCCCGGTCCGCCCTGGCCCCCGGTGGCGGGGCGGCGGTCCACCCTGGACCACCGGGCGGCGGCGGGCCGGCGGGCTAGCGGTCCAGGCCGGACCAAAGGGCAGGCCTATTGCCCACGGTGCAGGTCTATCGCCCACGGTGCAGGTCTATCGCCCACCGTGCAGGCCTATCGCCCACAGAGCAGGCCTTTCGCCCACAGAGCAAGCCCATTGCCCACCGTGCAGGCCCAGCGCCCACTGGCCTGGACCCGGCGCCGGGCGGCCCCGTCTCATCGTCCGGTCGGAGATGAGACGAGGCCGTGGGTGTCATCGGTCGGGTCTTCGACCCACCGGGCGGACTCCCGTGGCGATCGGGGTCAGAGCTGTGCCAGCTCGTCCACCAGGTCGTCCAGACCCAGCGAACCCTGGGACAGGGCCGCCATGTGCCAGGCCTTGAGGTCGAAGGCGTCGCCCCGGCGCTCACGGGCCCTGTCCCGGCCGAGCAGCCAGGCCCGTTCGCCCAGCTTGTAGCCGATCGCCTGGCCCGGGATCGTCAGATAGCGGGTCAGCTCGCTCTCGACGAAGTCCGCCGGACGGCTGCTGTGCGCCCCGAAGAACTCCTCGGCCAGCTCCGGCGTCCAGCGCTCACCCGGGTGGAAGGGCGAGTCCGCCGGGATCTCCAGCTCCAGGTGCATGCCGATGTCGACGATGACCCGCGCCGCGCGCATCATCTGCGCGTCGAGGTAGCCGAGCCGCTCCTCCGGGTCCGTGAGGAAGCCCAGTTCGTCCATCAGCCGCTCCGCGTAAAGGGCCCAGCCCTCGCAGTTGGCGCTGACCTGGCCGATGGTGGCCTGGTAGCGGGAGAGGCTGTCCTTGACGTGCATCCACTGGGCGAGCTGCAGGTGATGGCCCGGCACGCCCTCGTGGTACCAGGTGGAGACCAGGTCGTACACCGGGAAGCGGGTCAGCCCCATCGTCGGCAGCCAGGTGCGGCCGGGCCGGGAGAAGTCCTCGCTCGGACCGGTGTAGTACGGGGCCGCCGCGCTGCCGGGCGGCGCGATGTGCGACTCCACCTTCCGTACCCGCTCGGCGAGTTCGAAGTGCGTGCCGTCGAGCGCGTCGATCGCCTGGTCCATCAGGCCCTGGAGCCAGGCCTGTACCTCCTCGACGCCCTCGATCGCGCGGCCGTGCTCGTCGAGGTGGGCGAGCGCCACCCAGGGCGTCTCGGCGCCGGGCAGGATTTTCTCGGCCTCCTGCTTCATCTCGCCGAGGATGCGGTGGAACTCGGACCAGCCGTACGCGTACGCCTCGTCCAGATCCAGATCCGTGCCGTTGTAGTAGCGCGACCAACGCGCGTAGCGCTCGCGGCCCACGGTGTTCGGGGCGTCCTCGACGGCGGGCGCGTACACGTCCCGCATCCAGTCCCGCAGCTCCACCACCGCGGCGGTCGCCACCCGGGCCGCCTCGTCCAGCTCGGCGCGCTGCGACTCGGGGCCCGCGGCCGCGAAGTCCTCGAAATAGCTCCGGCCCGCACCGGTGTCCGCCCATTCGCCGAGCTGTTCCAAGAAGGTGGCGGTCGGGCGCGGTCCCGCGTACAGCTTGCGTTCCAGGCCGAGTGTGAGGGACTCGCGGTAGCCGCCGAGCGCGGCCGGCACCGCGCGCAGCCGCTCGGCGATGGCCTGCCAGTCCTCCTCGGTGTCGGCCGGGGTGATCGAGAAGATCTCGCGCACGGACTGGGCCGGGGTGCCCAGATTGCCGACCATGCGCAGGCCCTCCTCGGACTCGTGCACGGCGAGTTCGGCGGTCAGCCGCTCGCGGAGCAGGCGCGCGCACCGGCGCTCGAGTTCGCTGTCCGCGCCGGGCTGCCGCTCCGCCTCGTCGAGCCGCGCGAGGGTCGCCCGCGCCAGCTCCGCCAGTGCTTCCTGGCCCGCGGGCGAGAGATCGGGCAGCCTGCTCGAACTCGCCTTGTGGCCGAGATAGGTACCGGTTACGGGATCGAGGGCGATGAGGTCGTCGACATAGGCGTCGGCGACCTCCCGGGGCAGCGGGCTCTTCGTCTCTGACATGCGGACCATCCTCGTACGACGGCCCGCCGCGCGTCAGCCGGATTGAGCTGAGGGCGAAGGCGGCAGCAGGGGTCCGCAGTCCCACTGCTGGAAGATCAACCGGGTCTCCACCCGCGCCACTTCCCGGTGCGCCGTGAACTCGTCCAGAACCAGCCGCTGCAGATCGGCCATGTCCGCCACCGCGACATGGACCAGATAGTCGTCCGGACCGGTGAGATGGAAGACGGTCCGTGACTCCGGCAGCGCCCGGATCCGCTCCACGAACGGCCCCACCAGCTCGCGCCGGTGTGGCCTGACCTGCACCGACAACAGTGCCTGCAGCCCACGCCCCAGCTTCGAGGCGTCCAGGCGCAGCTGATGGCCGAGAATCACCCCGGCCCGCCGGAGCCGGGTCACCCGGTCCAGGCAGGTCGACGGTGCGACCCCGACCTGCGCGGCGAGATCCCGGTACGTCGTCCGGGCGTCGTTCTGCAACAGCCGCAGCAGATGAAGGTCCACCGGATCCAGTACGACAGATTCGGCCACCGGCCGAACGTAGCACGGTGTTCGATTCCTGTGACCCGGTCGGCGTTCACTCTTCCGCCCATGGAGTCCCGTGTGCGAACCAGAGCCCTGGCCACCGAAGCCGTGCACGCAGGCCGCGACGATCTCGCGAGTCTGGGCCTGCACGCCCCGCCGATCGACCTGTCCACGACCTACCCCTCCTACGACAGCCGCGGCGAGGCCGCCCGGATCGACGCGTTCGCCGAGACCGGCGCCGAGCCGTCCCTGGACGGGCCGCCCGTCTACGGACGGCTCGGCAATCCCACCGTCGCCCGCTTCGAGACCGCCCTGGCCCGGCTCGAGGGCACCGAGTCGGCGGTGGCGTTCGCCAGCGGCATGGCCGCGCTGAGCGCGGTCCTTCTCGTGCGGGCCTCGATGGGCCTGCGCCATGTCGTCGCCGTACGCCCCCTCTACGGCTGCAGCGATCACCTCCTGACCGCCGGACTGCTCGGCTCCGAGGTCACCTGGACCGATCCGGCCGGCATCGCGGAGGCGATACGTCCCGACACGGGCCTGGTGATGGTGGAGTCACCGGCCAACCCGACGCTCGCCGAGGTCGACCTGCGTGCGGTGGCCCACGCCTGCGGATCGGTCCCGCTGCTCGCGGACAACACCTTCGCCACGCCCGTCCTCCAGCGCCCGGCCGAACAGGGGGCGCGCCTGGTGCTGCACAGCGCGACCAAGTACCTCGGCGGTCACGGGGACGTGATGGCGGGCGTGGTGGCCTGCGACGAGGAACTCGCCGGGCGGCTCCGGCAGATACGGTTCGCCACGGGCGGCGTCCTGCACCCCCTGGCCGGCTACCTCCTGCTGCGCGGCCTGTCGACACTGCCGGTCCGGGTCCGCGCCGCCTCGGCGACCGCCGCGGAGCTGGCCCGGAGGCTGACCGCCGACCCGCGGGTGGCCCGGGTCCACTATCCGAGCATCGGCGGCGCGATGGTCGCCTTCGAGGTCCACGGCGACCCGCACGACGTCATCGCCGCCGTCCGCCTGATCACCCCGGCCGTCAGCCTCGGCAGCGTCGACACCCTCATCCAGCACCCGGCGTCCATCAGCCACCGCATCGTCGACGCGGGCGACCGACGGAACGCCGGGGTGAGCGACCGGTTGTTGAGGATGTCGGTGGGCCTGGAGGACGTGGAGGACCTGTGGGCAGATCTGAACCACGCGCTGGCGGCGAGCCCACCTGGTAAGGGCGCGAGCAGCCGCAACGAACCCGCGGCGGCGGCCCGGCACTAGCCCCTGCGACGGGCTGCCTCCCCCAGAGCCGCCTGCGCGGGGGAGGCAAGCCTGACCGTGATGACGAGCGTGCCTTCCTCAATCTGGTAGTCCAGGGGAAGGCCCAGCCCTCGCATCGCGGCCACCATCCCGGTGTTGGAGGACTGCGTCACCGCGTACACGCTCTCGCACCCGGCCTCCACGGCCATGGCGACCAGCCGGTCGAGCAGCTCGGCGCCGATACCCCTGCGCTGCCACGCGTCCTCGACGATCAGCGCCACCTCGGTCTCGTCCCCGTCCCACAGCAGATGACCGAGCCCGACGATCCGCCCCGAGGCGCTCTGCACGGCGAGCGTCCGCCCGAAGCGGGGACTGAGCAGATGGTTCAGGTAACGGTCCGCGTCGCCGACCGGCCCGTGGTACCGCATGCTCAGTGTCCGCGCCGAGCACCGCTCGTGCATGGCCTTCGCGGCCTCGACGTCGCCGGTGTCGGCCCGCCGGACGGTGATGTCGCTGCCTTCCGGCAGCGTCAGCACGTCCCGGCCGCGCGGCACGCGCGGACCGAGTCGGGCGTCCAGTTCCACCAGGGCGCGGGCCCGCGCGAACTCGGTCGGGGTGAACGGCAGATACGGCCGCTCCACGGTGATCACTCCGCCTTCCGGTGCCCGCAGCCGCATCACGGTGTCCTCCAGGACGCCCTCCACGGGCACCCCCTCCGGCGCCCGTCCGGCGACCGGTGCGCCGGGCAGCTGGCGGATGGTGCACCGGCCCAGCAGCTGCCGCAGCGCCAGCGGCAGTTCCGCCGCGTCCAGGGCGGTGCGGGTGGCCAGGCCCAGCACCCTGGTCGGCGCGTCCACCAGGTCATGGGCGTCGGCGCGCTCGATCCAGGTGCCGGTGCCGCCCGCCGCGCAGACGGCGCGGGTGATCTCGGCGACGGCGAGGTCGCCCGGGGCGCGCAGCAGGAACTCGTCCACCGTGCCGTCGCCCAGCGGATGCGTCTGGAGGCTGAGAATGTCCACCCGCCGTTCGGCCAGCGCGGTGCAGAGCGCGGCCAGCGATCCCGGTTCGTCCTTCACCGTCGTCCGCATCCGCCACAGCGTGCTCTCGCCGGGTGCGTCCCCGGTGGGCCGTGCCGCCGCTTCCGACCGCCCGGCCTGCCGCTCCTCGGCGGACGGCCGGGCGCCGGTATCGCTTGTCGGCGGCGCATGACCGTGGCGGCGTGACCACCATGTGTGGAACACGGCCGTGGCGATCAGCACGATCGCCGACACCAGCAGCAGCTCCGGTCCGTCCGGCCCGTGGCCGACCAGGTTGGCCACGGCGTCCGCGACGGCCACCGCCGTGAACAGCGCGGCGAGTTCGATGACGTCCCGCCGCCAGTGGTGGACGGGACGCCCGTGCTTCGCACGCGTCACATCATTCATGTCTCGACTCATGCAGCCACTGTGAAGGAACGGTGTTGCGTGATCACGAACGCATTGTGACCGGGCGGTAAAGATCGCTTCTGCACCTTTTGTCATTTCTTTTACGGTTGTGTTGCTGGCGCCGCACGCCGGAATGCCCGCCCCTGGTCGCCCGCCCGCGTCCACACCGGGGTGTCCGGCGTCCGGCGTACAGGACTACGTCAGGCGGCCACCTCCGCCACCAGCGTGCTGCGGAGCCGACGGGCCTGGGCCACCAGACGGGAGGAGCCGCCCCGGTCCGCCGTCTGCGCCAGGTGCGGCACCTCGCCCCGCGCACCGGACCGCTCGGCGCAGTCGGCGGCCACGGCCAACAGGTCCGTGAGCCCACGGGGAGGTGCGGGCGGACGCTCGCCGGTCCGGCCGGCGAGCAGGGCGGGCAGGGTGTGCCGGAGTATCTCCCAGACCGTGGCGTTCGCCCCGGTGGCCGCCGCCGTCCGCACGGACTCCACCAGCCGCGACGGCTTCACGGCCCCGCTGCCCGCCAGCTCCCCGAGGTCCGTGCCCAGCCGCTCGGCGTCGAGTTGCCCTCGCGCCGCCAGCATCAGTACGGCGTCCACGGCGGCGAGCCGATCCTCTTCGTGCCGCGCGCCGAGGCCGTACGCCACGCACAGATGGGTCGCCGGGCCAGCGGCTCCGCCGGACTCGGCGAGCCGGGGGAGTATCTCGGCGGCTCCCCGGGTGTCGTCCACGGCGGTCGCGGAGAGGTCCCGCAGCACCCGGACCGCCACCAGCTCACGGTGCTCGGGCAGCAGGGCCGTCCAGTGCGGGCGCATGTCGGCGTCCCAGTGGTAGCAGCGCCAGCGGTCGCTGTAGACGGTCACCGGTCGGCCCAGCGAGTGGAAGTCCGGGGGGAAGTCCTGCTGGAGCTCGTCGAGCTCGGCGAACTCCAGCAGGACGCGCGGGCCCGCGGTGCGCCTGCGCGCGGGTGGCAGGGCCGAGCCGTCGCCGGTGAGCCACTCGGCGAGCCGGATGCCCTCGGGTGTGCCCAGGGCCGCCGCCCGCTCCGCCGCCGCGGCCGTCGTACGGTCCGAGCGCCGGACCCGCAGCAGTGCCTGTGCGAAGTCGGCGGGTATCGGCCTGGCCCCCTGCTTCCGGTAGTCGTCGAGGCGGGTCACGAGTTCGTCCGGTTCGAGCAGACCGGTGCTCCAGGTGGGCGTGGAGAGCAGGAAGGGCGGCGGATCGGCGTGGACACGATGGGCGATCTCCCAGATGCGGGCGTTGAAGGCCCGGCTGAGGGGGCTGTGGACGCAGCCGGCCTTCGCCACGGGGTCCTGGACGGCCGTGCGGATGCCCTCGGGAGGTGTCCTTCTCAGCAGGGCGGCGAGGACGAGTTCGAGGTGGCGCTGGCCGAAGAAGTCGCTGGGGTAGACGGTGTCCGCGGCGAACCACCACAAGCGGCTCGCCACCGGTTCGAGGGCTTCCCGCAGCGCGTCCGGGTCCCGGTGCGCGTGGCGGACCAGGCCGTCCAGGGTGCGCTCGAAGGTCACCACATCATCACCGGCGGCCAGCAAGGCACCCACCTCTTCGGCGAGTTCCGCCGCCGACTCCGGCGCGGGCGCCAGCCGCTCGGGCGCCGGGGCCGGGGGCAGGGTCTCCTCGTACGCCTCCGTCGTCACCTGCGCCACGCCCAGGGCCTCGGCGACCCGGGCGCGGAGCATGGGGCTCAGCCGGTCCGCGGCGGTCGCCAGTTCGTCCCTGACGCCCTGCTCGCTGGTCTTCGCCGCGTGCCGCTCCACCAGCTTGACGGCGCGCTCCTGCATCCCGGTGTCGGCGTGCCCGAAGGCGTGGGCCAGGGCGGGCAGCAGCTCGTCGGCGCCGGACGCGTCGTGCGCGAGGACCTTGCCCATGAGCACGAGCTGGGCCCGGACCAGTGTCTTCTCGGCGCGAAACAGCACCGCCTCCGACATCTCGGCCAGTCGCCGGGGCGGGAGTTCACCGCTGAGGGCCATTCCGGCCAGGATCGACTGGGCGTGCGCGGCGACGGTGGAGACGGCGTCCGCGGTGAGCGCCGTCCAGTCGGCCACCCGCTCCCGCTGCTCCTCGGGGGTCGGGGCCAGCGACTGCAACAGGCGCAGGAACACCCGGACATCGCCCTGGCGGCCGCCGCGCAGCAGACGGGCCAGGCACCCGTCCAGCAGTGCCTTGCGGTCCAGCGTGCCGTCCTCGGCCAGCTGAGCGAGGGAGGCGGGCCAGCTGTTGCGTCCCTCGCCGGCGACCCAGCCGAACACCGAGCCGATGTCGTCGATCTCGAACAGCGCGGCCACCAGCTCCGCCAACTGCGGTTCCTGGCGCAGCCGGGCCGAGAGGGATCCCGCGCGGGCCCAGGACCCGCTGACGTCCCTCAGCCAGCCCCGCACGTAGGCGTCGGTGACGGGCACCGGACAGGCGGAGAGGCGGACCAGGCCGGACATCAGCTCGAAGGGCACGCGGGCGCTCTCCGGGCGTCGGGCGAGCCGGTGCGTCACATCGGCGATCCAGTCGAGGTCACGATCGGCGAGGATGTCGATCAGCTGGGCCGGTGCGGCGGGCGCCCACATGAAGTCGACGGCGGCCAGCCAGCCGGCGACGGCCGCGGCGCCGGTCTGACAGGCCGCTCCCGCCAGATGCAGCGACGGCAGCATCCGATGCCCGTTCTCGCTCCACCGGTCCGGGCGATGCGCCTTGCGCAGCTCCTTCAACTCGGGCACGAACGCGCGCCGTTCGGCGTCCGTCATCCCGTCGAGCAGGCCCACGACCTCGTCGATCCGCCCCGCCCGCACCGCGTCCATCAGCGCACTCACCGCATACCCCCGTCGATCGCCGCCGTGGTCATGGCCGTGGCCGTCCCCCGCTCGGCCACGGTCTCCGTGCCCCGTCGCACCATGCGTACCGCCAGCGCGTGCTTGCAGGGCCCCCGTCCACCCCGGTACTTGGCCCACCACAGGCATGTACAGCTGAGCACCCCGGCCTCGTCCCGGATCCGGTGCACATGGCCGTCCTCCGCGGTCACCGTGGCGAGGGTGCCGTCCAGGGCGACCGCGCCCGCCGCCACCAGCGCCCGCGCGGAGCGGAGTCGGGGATTGTGCCGTTCCACGCGCGCGGAGTCGTAGGGCAGCTCCCGGTGGAAGTAGGCCGCCTCCGCCGTGTCGTAGCCGACCCGGCCGGAGGTGCCCAGGCGCACCAGGGCCGCCCGGACGCGCTCGGCGGTCAGGCCCGAGGCGGCGGCGAGGTCGGTGACGTCGATCCGCGGCTCCCAGGCCAGGAGGACCGAGATCAGCTCCGCGTCCTCCGCGGCCTCGTCGCCGGCCAGCGCGTCCAGGACGCCGCCCTCGCCGGAGAAGCCGCGTGAGGCGTCGGGGGACAGGGTGAGGGTGAGCCGCATGCCGGGCAGCACCATCTCCCAGGCGCCGGCCGTCGCCGCCGAGCCCGCGCCGACCGCGGGTCCGTACACGCGCAGGGTCGTGGCGTGCCGAAGGACCCGCTGGAGGGCGATGAGCCGCTCGGGGCCGGGCAGGCAGACCGCGCCGGGCACCGCCCGGGTGGTCGGGCGCAGTCCGCGTCCGGCCGGGACCAGCCAGCGCGGACCTCCCACGGCGCCTCGCGCCCCCGCCTTCGGCAGGGCCCGCAGGAAGCGCACCGCCTCGGCCGCCGGCAGTTCGGCGCGCAGGTCGAAACCGGCCGCGATCACCTGGGACTCCGCGAAACCGCGCAGCCAGCGGTCCGGGAGCGGCACCTTCTTCTCCACGACCGGGCCGTCCAGCGTGGTCACCGCCAGCTCGTCGGGACCCACCCGCAGATGCAGCGGATCGTCCGTGCCGATCCTCGACAGGGCCTCGCGCAGCGGGTTGTTGACGTCCACGTTCGTCGTGCCGTGGCCCACCTCGGCGCCGTCGAGGCCCGCCGTCAGGACGTCCAGGCGGGCGTACACCCCGCCGCAGCCCGAGAACGACTCGAAGCGCAGCCGGTCGCCGTTGCCCGTCACCACCGGGTCCAGCGAGGCGCGCAGTTGCCGCTGGAAGTAGCGCGCGGCCGCCACGTCCGCGACCGCCAGCAGCCCGGCGGACGCCGCCTGGGGGCTCGTCAGGAACCCGGCGAAGAAGCGGGGATGGTCGGCGGTGCCCGTGGGCGTCGCACCCCGTGAGGTCTCCAGCCCCAGCCGTCGGCCGTCCGCGCCGGACTTCAGCACGGAGGGTCGCCGGTAGGCCACTGCCTGCAGTGATCGCGTCATGGAAAAACCGTAGACGCGACCACTGACAATCGGCCTTGACCTGCGAAAACAGCTTCGCCGGCGCCGAGTTGAGGGGTGCCGCGCGCCGGGGGATGACGCCGGTGCGCGGCACTGATGAAGGTTACGGCACCTACTGGCCGACCCGGCCCGGCTGGAGGACCTGCGTGAACAGCACGGTGCCGTCCTGCTCGCGCAGCCGTACCGTCAGCTCCCCGCTGTCCCCGTCGATGTCGACCTCGCCGAAGAACTGGTAGCCCTCGGCGGGGGAGACGTTGGCGACGGTCGGGGCCTTGAGGAACACCCGCTCCGGGCCGAAGGTGTGGTCGAGCGCGTTGGCCGGGAAGCCGCCCGCGTTGAGCGGGCCCGAGACGAACTCCCAGAACGGCTCGAAGTCGGTGAACGCGGCCCGCGAGGGCTGGTAGTGCTGTGCCGAGGTGTAGTGCACATCGGCGGTCAGCCACACCGTGCCGGTGATCCGCCGGTGCTTGACGAACCGCAGCAGCTCGGCGATCTGGAGTTCACGGCCGAGCGGGGCGCCCGGGTCGCCCTGCGCGACGGCCTCGATGTTGGGCCTGCCGTCGCCGGTGTCCGGGACGACCAGGCCGATCGGCATGTCGGAGGCGATCACCTTCCACACCGCCCGGGAGCGGGACAGCTCGCGCTTGAGCCACTCCAGTTGTTCGCGGCCGAGGATGCCCACCCGGTCCGTGGGCTGGTCGTCCGGGGAGTTGGCGTTGCGGTAGGTGCGCATGTCGAGCACGAACACGTCCAGCAGCGGGCCGTGGTGCTGGACCCGGTACACCCGGCCGTCGGGGCGGCGCAGGGTGGAGATCGGGTAGTACTCCGAGAACGCCTGCCGGGCGCGGGCGGCGAGCACGTCCACGCTCTTCTCGGTGTAGCGGGCATCGCCGAGGATCTCGCCCGGGTACCAGTTGTTGGTGACCTCGTGGTCGTCCCACTGGATGATGGAGGGCACCTGGGCGTTGAAGGCACGCAGGTTGTCGTCGAGCAGGTTGTAGCGGAAGTTGCCGCGGAACTCCCCGAGTGTCTCGGCGACCTTCGACTTCTCCTCGGTGGTGACGTTGCGCCAGGTCCGCCCGTCGGGCAGGGGCACGGTGCCGTTGATCGGGCCGTCGGCGTAGATGTTGTCACCGCTGCAGAGGAAGAAGTCCGGGTCGAGACCGGCCATCGTGTCGTAGATGCGGTAGCCGCCGAGGTCGGGGTTGATGCCCCAGCCCTGCCCGGCGAGGTCGCCGGACCAGACGAAGCGGACACCGCGCCGCCGCCCGACCGACGCGGTACGGAAGGTGCCGGTCACCGGCTCGCCGGTGCGGCGCGGGTCGTCGGGGTCGGCGAGCAGCACGCGGTAGTGGATCTGCTCGCCCGACGGCAGACCGCGCAGCCGGGTGGTGCCGGTGAAGTCGCTGTCCGCGCCGAGCAGCGGGCCCTGCCATCGGCGCGGGTTGCGGAACGACTCGGTGGCGGACGTCTCGACGATCATCCGCGCGGGCCGGTCGGAGCGGACCCACACCAGGCCCGAGTCGGTCGTCACGTCTCCGGTCTGCACGCCCCAGCCCGCCGTGGGCCGCCCGGACAGGGCGAACGCGGGTGCCGCGCCGAGCGCGGTGGGCAGGGTCAGGGCCGCGGAGGCGGCGAGGGAGCCGCGCAGCACGCTGCGGCGGCCGGGGAACGGACGGTGGGACATGGGTGCGCCTCCAGGACGGGATCCGGCCAGTGTGCAGTGCCACAACTACTGGGGCGTCGCAGCGCACACGGAAACCGCAAGTGAACAACCGGCCGGGGCACGGCGATCCGGGCCCTCGCTCACTCCTCCATGGATTCCGCCATGATCCGCACACCGTCCCGGATCCGCGCCGGTGACAGATGCGCGTACCCGAGCACCAGCCGTACGTCCTCGTAGTCCCCCCGCGCGTGCGCGCAGTCCGCCAGCGCACGCACCGCGACCCCGGCCGCCGCCACGCGCGCGAGGAAGTCCTCCTCGGGCCCGAACCGTTTCGGCAGTACGGCGATGACGTGGAGCCCGGCGGCGATGCCCGACACCCGGGAGCCCGGGAAGTACTCCTCCAGCGCGGCGACGAGCGCGTCCCGCCGCTCCCGGTACGCGCGCTGGCAGCGGCGCAACTGCCGGTCGTAGTCGCCGCGCTCGACGAACCGGGCGAACAGCGCCTGGTCGAGGGTGGGATGGCCGAGATCCATCGTCCGCTTGCGCTCGACGACCTCGTCGGCCAGCGACTCCGGGACCAGCAGCCAGCCGAGCCGCAGCCCCGGTGCGAGCGACTTGCTGACCGAGCCCGCGTAGGCGACGCGTTCGGGGTCGAGGCCCTGGAGCGCGCCCACGGGAGCGCGGTCGTAGCGGAAGTCGCCGTCGTAGTCGTCCTCCAGGAGGTAACCGTCCACGGCCCGTGCCCAGTCCAGCAGTTCGGCGCGGCGCCGCGCCGAGTACGCGATGCCGGTGGGGTACTGGTGGGCGGGGGTCGTCACCACGGCCCGTACGCCGGAGGTCCGCAGGGGGTCGAGGGCGAGCCCTTCGTCGTCCAGGGGCAGTGGCACGGTCGTGACGCCGGCGGCGGCGTAGAGCGCGTTGTGCTGCGGGCTGCCCGGGTCCTCGGCGCCGACGGTGCGCATCCCGCGCGCGTGGAGCGCGAAACCGAGCAGTGTGGTCGCCTGCGCGACTCCGGAGACGACCACGAGCCGCTCCGGGTCCGCGACCACACCGCGGCGGCGGGCCAGCAGCGCGGCCAGTGCCGTGCGCAGCCGGGGCAGCCCGCGCGGATCCGGATACCCCAGCTCCTGGTGGGGCAGCTCGGCCAGCACCCCGCGCTGCGCCGTGGCCCAGGCGGCGCGCGGGAAGAGCGACAGGTCCGGAGTGCCGGGGACGAAGTCGGCCCGGGCGCCGGGGGAGCGCGGCGCCAGATCACGCGTGCGGGGACTGGCGGAGCGTACGGCTCCGCCCACCCAGGTCCCGGCGCCCCGGCCGCTGCGCAGATAGCCCTCAGCGGTGAGCTGCTCGTACGCCTCGGTGATCAGCCCGCGCGATACGCCGAGGTCGGCGGCGAGGTCCCGGCTCGACGGCAGCCGCGTCCCCGGAGCGAGCCGCCCGGAGCGCACCGCCTCCCGCAGCGCCGCCTGCAACGCCCGTCCACGCGCGCGTGCCGGCGCGGAGGCGGCGGGCAGCAACACCTCCCATGCGGCGGATCCACCCTGCGAGTCCTGTCGATTGGTCCGTGACGCCGTCATGAAAGTGGACCTTAATGCGGACCGCTCTGCTTCCTAACGTCGTTGTCCATGAACGCCACCACCACACGCGGGGCTCTGCTTGCCGCGCTCGCCTGTGTCCTCGTCGGAGGATCCTTCACCGCCAACAGCGTGCTCGGCGACTACCCGTACGCGGGCGGCCAGTTCCTCCGCTACGGACTGGCCTGTCTGCTGCTCGTGCCTCTCGCGGGCCGGGGTGCCACGGCCCGGCTCCGGGCGCTCACCGCCCGTCAGTGGGTACGCCTGGCCCTGCTCGCGGCCGTCGGGATGGTCGGCTTCAACCTGGCCGTCATCGCCGCGGAACGCAGCGCGGAACCGGCCGTGCCGGGGGTTCTCGTGGGCTGCGCGCCCGTGGTCGTGGCCGTCGTCGTCCCGCTGCTCGAGGGCCGCCGTCCGCAACGGGTGGTGCTGTACGGGGCCTCGCTCGTCGCCCTCGGGGCCCTCACCGTCCAGGGGTGGGGGTGTACGGACGGGGCGGGAATCGCGTTCTCGGTGTGCGCCCTCGTGGGCGAGGTCGGGTTCGCCGTCCTCGCCGTGCCGGTACTGCGCCCCTTGGGCCCGCGGCTGCTGTCCGCCACGGTGTGCGGCGTGGCCGCCGTCGAGTCGGCGCTCGCCGCACTGCTCGCCGACGGCGCCGGGTGGCTGCGCACGCCGGACACCACCGAGACCCTCGCGCTGCTGTGGCAGGCGGTGATCGTCACGGTGATCGGCTTCGTGTGCTGGTACATGGGCATGCAGCGGATCGGCGCCGAGCGCGCCACGCTGTTCTCCGGTCTCATCCCGGTCGCCGCGGCCTGCACCGCGCCGCTGGTCGGCACCGGCTCCTACGGCCCGGCGCAGGCCGCGGGCAGCGCCCTGGTCGGCGCCGGAGTCGCCCTGGGTTCCGGCGCGTTGGCCCGGCGTCGCTCAGCGGCTGCCGTCGAGCAGCACGCGCGCGACGAGCGCCGGGTCGTCGTTCATCGGGACGTGACCGCAGCCCGGCAGCCGGATCAGCCGGGCCTTGGGGATGATCCGCTTGGCGCGCACCCCCTGGCGGCGGATCAGCACGCGGTCCTTGGTGCCCCAGGCCACCGTGACCGGGACACCGGGGACGTCGTCGGTGAACTGGACCGAGCCGCCCGCGTGGAGGGTCTCGGCGAAAGCGGTCGCGTTGACGAGGGCCAGCGTCTCGGCGACCACGGCCTCGGGTGAACGGCGCCCGGGGCGGGCGTAGATGGTGCTGGTCAGGGCGGTGCGGCCGGCCGCCGAGCGGGACAGGCGCTGCACCAGCGGCAGCGGCATGCGCCGGGCGATCCGCCGCATCGAGAGCAGCAGGGTGAAGGCGTAGCGGCGCTCGGCCTGCGACCAGAATCCGGCGGGGGACAGGGCGGTGACGGACCGTACGAGCTTGTCGCGGCCCAGTTCCAGGGCGAGCAGCCCGCCCAGCGAGTTGCCCGCGACATGCGGCCGGTCGAGCTCCAGCGCCTCGCACAGGCCGCCGAGGACGGCCGACATCGTGGGCAGGTCGTGCGGGAGTCCGTCGGGCAGGGCCGGGGACGCGCCGAAGCCGGGCAGGTCGACGGCGATGACGTCTCGCTCGGCCGCGAGGATGTCCAGCACCGGGTCCCAGGCCTGCCGGTGGTGACCTATGCCGTGCAGCAGGAGCAGCGGTTCACCGCGACCCACCCGCGCGTAGGACAGGGTCACGGACCGCGGGCCTCCCGGGGAGGGGACCTCGAAGGAGACGGTGGCCGACATGGGTGCTCCTCGTGTGGGACTGGACGGACGTCGTAGACAGCTTGTCAGCAATTGCTACCGGCGGGTAGACCCGTGTGTCCACCCGAACGGCGACCACAACTCGGCGCGATTCGTGCGCTGTTCTTTGCGTCTGCGACGTCTCGCCTGGACAGCGCCGGGCCGGTCGGCTGGGATGGATGCCGTGAGCACCGACATCGTGACCGACGTCTTCGAAGAGCACCGCCCCGTCCTCCTGGACGTCGCCTACCGCATGCTCGGCCGCGTGGCCGACGCGGAGGACGTCGTGCAGGAGGCCTGGCTGCGCTGGACGAGCGCGGACCGCGCCGACGTCCGCGACCCGCGCGGCTTCCTGGTGCGCGTCACGACCCGCCTGGCCATCGACCGGTTGCGCCAGGTCAAGGCGCGCAACGAGGCGTACGTCGGACCCTGGCTGCCCGAGCCGTACGTCACCGATTTCGGGGACACCGTTCCGGACACCGCCGAACGGGCGGTGCTCGCCGACACGGTCTCCTTCGCCGTTCTCGTCGTCCTGGAGTCGCTGTCGCCGCTGGAGCGGGCCGTGTTCGTGCTGAGGGAGGCCTTCGGCTACCCGTACGGCGACATCGCCGCGATGCTCGACCGGGGCGAACCGGCCGTTCGCCAGCTGGCCGGACGGGCGCGCCGGCACGTCGACGAGCGGCGCCCCCGCTACGACGTCGACCCCGTCGAGCGCCGTGACCTCACCGAACGCTTCCTCGCCGCCGCCTCCGAGGGTGATCTGGAGGGGCTGATGTCACTGCTCGCCCCGGACGCCCGCCTGGTCGGCGACAGCGGCGGCAAGTCCAGGGCGCCGCTGCGGGTCGTGGAGAGCGCCGAGAAGGTGGGCCGCTTCCTGGTCGGCGCCGCCGACAAGGGCGTACCGCGGGCCTCCTTCCGCTTCCTGGAGCTCAACGGCGGCCCCGCCCTGCTCGCCCTGGACGACGGCACGCCCGACAGCGTCTTCCAGCTGGAAATCCGCGAGGGCCGGATCCAGTCGATCTACGTGGTCCGCAACCCCGACAAACTGCGGTCGCTGGACCTCGACTAGGCGCTCTCCGAGCCCCCGTTCCGCGACGAGGGCTTTGCCGTCGCGTCACGAAAACGGCCCTGTGCGAACGCCCCGTGAACGCTGTGCTGCGGCCCCTGCGCGGGGCCCACACGGGATCGAGGATTGGTCTTGACCAAGGGTGGGGGCCGCCCTATGGTCGCAGATAAGTGCAACAACCTTTAATAAACAAGGGCGCTAAAACGCCGCCGGACCAGGGCGATTGCGGAGGACAGGGTGGGGACCACGCAACTGGAATCGGTGCCGGAACCGAAGTACTGGCATCTCAAGACCGTTCTCAGCGAGGCGCTCGACTCGGAGTTCTCCGTGGGGGAGATCCTGCCCAACGAGCGTGACCTGGCCGCCCGTTTCGGCGTGGCCCGCGCGACGCTCCGCCAGGCTCTGGAGCAGCTCGAACTGGAGGGCAGGCTCCAGCGCCGCAGGGGCGTCGGCACGACGGTGGCACCGCCGCGCGTGGGGGTCGCGGTGGGCACCGAGCAGCACCTGTGGCCGGGGGCGGCCGGCGACGACTGGCAGCCCGCCGACAGCACGCTCGAGGTCCCGCCGGCGAGCGTCGCCGCGGCCCTGGAGACCGGACCGGACGAGCCCGTGCACCTGGTACGCCGCTCTCGCGTGACGCACGGCCAGCCCGTCGCCGCGGAGCTGCTCTACGTCCCCGCGTCCTCGGTGCCCGACCTCTCCGCCATCGACGCGCCCGCCGGAGCGGCACGCGCGCGTGCGGTGCTGCGCGAGTTGCAGCGGCTGGAGCTGGTCGGCCAGGACAGCGCGGTCGAACTCGGCTCGGCCCGCGCGGACGACGCGAAGCAGCTCGACCGGCTCCCCGGCGCGCCCGTCCTCGTCGTCACCACCCGCTACGTCGCCGGGGGGCGCACCGCCGCCCTCTCGGTCGCCACCTACCGGGCGGACACCTGCCGCCTGACCTTCGGCGACTCCGGCGGCGTGGAGATCCATGAGGGCCCGGAGCGCCAGGCGTCCTGATCCACCGAACGTACGCCGCGCCCCGCGACCTCCCGCGGGGCGCGAACCGTTGGCACGGTGACGGCGGGCTCAGCGGCGCGCCGTCACCGTCCCCTCCACGGCGAACAGCTGCTCCTCCACATGGTCCAGGGCCAGCCGCAGCGCCCCCGTCGCGACGGCCGCCTCGCCGAGCAGGGACAGGGTGACCTTCGGCGGGCGCAGACAGTAGCGTGCCAACTCACGGCGCAGCGGCTCCAGTACGCCGTCCAGACCGGCCGCCCAGCCGCCCACCACGACGAGTTCGGGGTCGAGGGCCAGGACCAGGGCCGCCACGTCGTGGACGAGCCGCTGGATGAAGCGCTCCACGGCCGCGCGGGCCCGCTGGTCGCCCTCGCGCGCCTTGGCGAACACCTCGGCGACCGCCTGCTCGTCGAGCGGGTGCAGCGGCTCGTTCGTGGTCGACAGCAGGGTCTCCGGCGTCGCCTCGCGCCCCAGCAGATGCAGCGCGCCGATCTCGCCGGCCGCCCCGCCGTACCCCCGGTGCAGCCGTCCGCCGATCAGCGAACCGGCGCCCGGACTCAGCCCCGCCAGCACGAACACGATGTCGTCGGACTCGGTGGCGGCGCCCTTCCAGTGCTCGGCGACCGCGGCCGCGTTGGCGTCGTTCTCGACCAGGACCGGGCACTTGAAGGACCGGCTCAGCCGCTCGCCCAGCGGCAGCCCCGACCACTCCGGCAGCGCCGTGCTCAGCCGTACCGTGCCGTCCGCCTCGACGATCCCGGGCGTCGCCGCGCCCACGGCCCGCAGCGAGCCCCGCGCCACACCCGCCCGGCGCAGCAGGTCCGCGACCGCCGTGCGCAGCCGCTCGAGCCGCTCGTCGGCGGTGGCCGTCTCCTCGACGTCCTTGGCGATCGAGCCCAGCATCCGGCCGTCGAGGTCGGACAGCACCGCGGCGACCCGGTGCGGCCCGATGTCCAGGCCCAGCAGATGACCGGCCTCGGCGCGGAACCGGTAGCGCCGGGCCGGGCGCCCCTGGCGTCGCGCGACACTCTCGTCGGCGGCCCGCTCGACGACGTAGCCCGCCTCGATGAGATCCTCGACGACCCCCTCGACGGTCGGCCGGGACAGTCCGGTCACCCGGGTGATCTCGGTCAGCGTCGCGCAGTCCGTGGCACGCAGCGCGTGCAGCACCACCGCGGAGTTGATCCTTCGCAGCAGCGAGGGATCCCCGCCGGTCAGCCGCCCCACCGTCCGTCCTCCCAGCTCGTGCGCGTGTTGGCCGGATGTTACTCGGCCGGAGGGACCCCGGCGAGTGGCAGGTGGCGTCACCCCGGAGCCACGAACCCCGACTCGTACGCCGTGATGACCGCCTGTGTGCGGTCCCGGGCCCCGAGCTTGGCCAGTACGGCGCTCACATGCGACTTCACCGTCTCGGTGCCCACCACCATCCGCGCCGCGATCTCGGCGTTGGACAGCCCGCGCGTCATCAGCCGCAGCACCTCCGCCTCCCGCTCGGTCAGCCGGGCCCGTTCCAGCACGGCCCGCGCCGCGGGATTCCCGCCACCTTCGCCGTGCTCGGCGGCGAGCTGCCGAACCGACGCCGGGAAAAGCAGCGACTCGCCTTCCGCGACCAACCGGACCGCGTGCGCGATCTCCGCGGGCCTGGCCCGCTTCAGCAGGAACCCGTCGGCCCCGGCACGCAGCGCCTCGTACACGTACTCGTCGTTCTCGAACGTCGTCACCACGAGGATCTTCGGCGGGTCGTCGACCGTCCGCAGCACCGCGCGCGTGGCCTCGATCCCGTCCAGCAGCGGCATCCGGACGTCCATGGCGACGACGTCCGGCCGCAGGGAGCGGACCAGCGGGATCACCGCCGCCCCGTCGGCTGCCTCCCCGACGACCTCGATGTCCGGCTGCGCGTCCAGAACGGCCCGCAGGCCCGCGCGTACGAGGGGTTCGTCGTCGACGAGGAGAACGGTGACCGGCATCCGGCCAGCGTAGATCAGCGCAGCGGCAGCTCGACGTGCACCTGCCAGTCGCCGTCGGCCGGGCCGGTGTGCGCGCGCCCGCCGAGCAGGGCGGCGCGCTCGCGTATGCCGCGCAGACCGCTGCCGCGTCCGGGGCCGGGCGCCGCGGCCGGCAGCGGATTGCGCACCTCCAGCACGAGGGCCCGCTCGGTGACGTCCACGCGCACGTCGGCGGCGGCGCCGTCCGCGTGCCGCAGCACATTGGTCAGCGACTCCTGGAGGATGCGGTATCCCTCGCGCGAGACCGGCCCCGGCACGGTGTCCAACGCTCCGCGGACTTCGGCGTCGACCTTCGCCCCGGCGGCGCGCGCCGACTCCAGCAGCCGGTCGGCGTCCACCAGCGTGGGCCGACTGCTCGCGGGCCGCTCCGTCTCCCGCAGGATGCCCAGCACGCGCTCCAGATCCTCCAGTGCGGCCCGCCCGGTCTCCTCGATCGCCTCCAGGGCCCGGTCCGTGAACGCCGGATCGCCCGCCGCGCGCGCGGCACCCGCCTGGACGACGGCGACCGTCAGGGCATGGCCGATCGAGTCGTGCAGTTCACGGGCGATGCGGTTGCGCTCCAGCAGCCGCTCCGTGCGCTCCTCCAGGGCGGCGAGCCGCTCGGCGGCCGACGGCCCGAGCAGCCCGCGGGCGACGGCGGTGACCAGCTCACCGAGCCCCACCACGACGCCGTACAGCACGACGAGCGGGACCGGCGCGAGCAGGGCGTACGTCCAGTGCGCCGACGCGTCCCGCAGCACTGGAAGACCGCCGGAGGCTCCGACGGCTCCGAAGGCCAGCAGCTGGAACGAGAGCAGGGGCAGCCAGACAGTGGCGAAGCCGGCCAGCGCGCCCAGCGCCATGCGCGCCTGCAGCCACAGCACCGTGCGCAGCCGGTCCCGCCAACTCGCCGACGCTCGCACGGAGATGCCCGCGTCGTCCGTGCCGGACACCAGCAGCAGCCGGGCCTGCACCCCCTCACCCGTGCGGACGGCCGGGACCAGGCCGAGCGGGACCAGCGCGAGCGCGGGCACCCAGGGGGTCGACATGTCGATGAACAGCCACACGCTGACGATCAGCATCGGCACCCACAGGTGCAGCAGGCGTGTGTAAGTCGTCCCCCGCAGCAGCGGGCGCAGAAAGCGGGCCATCGCGACATCGTGTCAGCCACCGCTGACAACGGCCCTCCCCCGCACGGGGGAGACGATCTCCACGCGCGGGGGAGGGCCGGGCACCCCGTGACCGGCCACGCTGTTGCCATGACCAGCATCGAAGTCCAAGCCCTCACCAAGGAGTACGGCACCCGCCGAGCCGTGGACCAACTCAGTTTCCGTGTGCTCCCCGGCCGCGTCACCGGCTTCCTCGGACCCAACGGCGCCGGTAAGTCCACCACCATGCGGCTCGTGCTCGGCCTCGACCGGCCGACGTCCGGCACCGCCACGATCGGCGGCCGCGCCTACGCGACCCTGGACGAGCCCCTGCGCCGCGTGGGCGCGTTGCTCGACGCGCAGGCCGCCCACGGCTCCCGCACCGGCCGCGACCATCTGCGGGTCCTCGCGGCGAGCAACCGCATCCCGGGCCGCCGCGTCGACGAGGTGCTGGCGCAGACGGGGCTCGCGTCCGTGGCGCGGCGCCGCGTGCGGACGTACTCCCTGGGCATGCGCCAGCGGCTCGGCATCGCGGCCGCGCTCCTCGGCGACCCCGAGGTGGTCATGCTCGACGAGCCGTCCAACGGCCTCGATCCGGAGGGCATCGTGTGGATCCGCGCGCTGCTGCGCGGGCTGGCCGACGAGGGGCGCACGGTCCTGGTCTCCAGCCACCTGATGAACGAGACCGCGTCCTTCGCCGACCACCTCGTGGTGCTGGGGCGGGGACGTCTGCTGGCCGACACCCCCATGCGGGAGTTCATCCAAGCACGCGTGCGGCCCCGGGTCCGCATCCGCACCACGGACGGCGCCGCGCTCGCCACCGCGCTCTCCCGGGCCGGCCATGACGCCGTGCGGCACGAGGAGGGGCACTGGACGGTCGAGCACGCACGCGTGGACGACATCGGCCGCCTCGCCTCCGCCGCGGGCGTCCCCCTGCTCGAACTGGCCGCCGAGGAGGCGACCTTGGAGCAGGCCTACCTCGATCTGACGGCCGCCGAGGCCGAGTTCACCGCAGCGCTTCAGGAGGCCCGACGATGACGACCTTCGCCCCCGTGCTCCACTCCGAGTGGCTGAAGATCCGTACCCTGCGCTCCTTGGGCGGGACGCTGCTGGCCCTGTTCGCCGTGACGACGGCGTTCTCCGCCGTGGCCGGCGCCGAGCCGGCCGACCCGGACTTCGACCCCCTGTTCACGGCGCTGTCCGGGGTACTGCCCGGCCAGATCGCGGCGATCAGCTTCGGGGCGCTGGCTGTGTCGGCCGAGTACCACGCGGGCGCGCTGCGGCTGTCGCTGGCGGCCGTTCCCCAGCGGGGGCGGTGGTTCGCGGCCAAGGTGACCGCCATCGCCGTGCCGACCCTGGCCGTCGCACTGGCCACCTCGCTCGCCGCCCTCGCGGTGGGACGCGCCGGCCTCGGCGACGCGGCGAGCGGACTCGACGCGGGCGAGCAGGCCCGCGGGGTCCTCGGTTCCGCCCTCTACCTCACGCTGATGGCGCTGCTGGCGGCCGGACTTGCCGCTCTTCTGCGCAGCGGCGTGGCCACGCTCTCCGTGCTGATCCCGTTCGTGCTGGTCGTCTCCTTCGTCGTGGGCGACGCGGCCGGCGGCCTCACCGACTTCCTGCCCGACAAGGCGGGCCAGGCGATCCTGCACGAGACGCACGAGGGCACGCTCGGCCCCTGGGCCGGTCTCGGGGTCACCGCGCTGTGGACGGGGGCCGCGCTGCTCGCGGGTGCCTGGAGTGTACGCCGCCGGGACAGCTGACGGCCCGCCAATTGTCAGTGGCGGCCGGTTTACTGGATCACATGGACATCGCGAAGGACCTCGCCCTGATCGACGGGCTCCGCGCACGGGACATTCCGGCGGAGCCCGGTTATCACCAGGCCGTCTTAGGGCCGCGCGACTGGCAGAGCGCGGAGGACTGCTACGCCTACGAGGCGGCCGTGGCCGAGCTGCTGACCGCGCGTTGGGGAGAGCCGTCCCGGTGGGGTACCACCACGCTCGTCGAGCGCGGAGCCCGCGGTGGGCGAATAGCCGAGGCATGGGCTCTGCTCGGTGTCTTCGCGACGGAACTGCGCACCTGGGAGGTGGAGGACCGCTGGGTGGTCCTGACGGTCCTCGATCGCGAAACGGACGACATGCCGAAGGTGTTCGCCCTGATCACGAAGGAGGATCCGCCGTGACCCTCAGTCGCGCGAACTCCTCCGCCATCGTCGCCGCCGTCCAGTGCGCGTTCAGCCCGCTCGGATTAGGCAGCACCCACACGCGCGTGTCCCCGATCAGCCGTTCCTGAGGCCCCACTCGCGCCTTGCGCTCGTCGAAGGCCACCCGGTACGCCGTCACCCCCACGACCGCCAGCCAGCGCGGCCGCAGCCTGCCGACCTTCTCGGCGAGCAGCCGTCCGCCCTCCCGGTACTCCTCGGCGCTCAGCTCGTCCGCCCGGGCCGTCGCCCGCGCCACGACGTTCGTGATGCCGAGCCCGTACGACAACAGCTCGCCCTGCTCGGCGGGCTTGAGCAGCCTCGGTGTGAAGCCCGACAGGTGCAGCACCGGCCAGAAGCGGTTTCCGGGGCGGGCGAAGTGGTGCCCGGTCGCCGCCGTCATCAGCCCCGGATTGATGCCGCAGAACAGCACGCGGAGGCCGTCCGCGACCACGTCCGGCACCAGACGCTCGCGGGCGGCCTCCAACTCCTCGGCGGTGAAGCGCGTCAGAGGATCGCTCCCGGGGTGTACCCGGCGGCTTCCGGACGCTGCTTCACGATCTCCTCGATCCGGCCCACGATCACGCCCACCTGATCGGCGGCGGCGCCCGTGAACGACAGCTTGTCGGCCATCAGCGCGTCCAGCGCGGCCCGGTCCAGCGGGATCCGCTCGTCCGCCGCCAGCTTGTCCAGCAGTTCGTTGCGCTCGGCGCCCTGCTCGCGCATGGCGAGCGCGGAGGCGACCGCGTTCTCCTTGATCGCCTCGTGGGCCACCTCACGGCCCACACCCGCCCGCACCGCGCCCATGAGCACCTTGGTGGTGGCGAGGAAGGGCAGGTAGCGGTCGAGTTCGCGGGCCACGACCGCCGGGAACGCGCCGAACTCGTCCAGCACCGTCAGGAAGGTCTCCAGCAGACCGTCCAGCGCGAAGAAGGCGTCCGGCAGGGCGACGCGGCGCACCACCGAGCAGGACACGTCGCCCTCGTTCCACTGGTCGCCCGCCAGCTCGCCGGTCATCGAGGCGTAGCCGCGCAGGATGACCATCAGGCCGTTGACCCGCTCGCAGGAGCGGGTGTTCATCTTGTGCGGCATCGCGGAGGAGCCGACCTGGCCCGGCTTGAAGCCCTCGGTGACCAGCTCGTGCCCGGCCATCAGACGGATCGTCTTGGCCAGCGAGGACGGCGCCGCCGCCAGCTGCACCAGCGCGGTGACGACCTCGTAGTCCAGCGAGCGCGGGTAGACCTGGCCGACGGAGGTGAAGGCCTGCGAGAAGCCGAGGTGCCCGGCGATCCGGTCCTCCAGCTCGGCGAGCTTCGACGCGTCCCCGCCGAGCAGGTCCAGCATGTCCTGAGCGGTGCCGACCGGGCCCTTGATGCCGCGCAGTGGGTAGCGGCCGAGGAGCTCCTCGACCCGGCCGTGGGCGACGAGCAGCTCGTCGGCCGCCGTGGCGAAGCGCTTGCCGAGGGTGGTGGCCTGCGCGGCCACGTTGTGCGAGCGGCCGGCCATGACCAGCTCCCCGTACTCGCCCGCGAGCTTGCCGAGGCGCGCGAGGACGGCCACCGTCCGGTCGCGCATCAGCTCCAGGGAGAGCCGGATCTGGAGCTGCTCGACGTTCTCCGTCAGGTCGCGGGAGGTCATGCCCTTGTGCACGTGCTCGTGCCCGGCGAGGTCGTTGAACTCCTCGATCCGCGCCTTCACGTCGTGCCGGGTGACCTTCTCGCGCTCGGCGATGGAGGCCAGGTCGACGGTGTCGAGGACACGCTCGTAGTCGGCGATCGCCTCGTCCGGCACCTCGATGCCGAGGTCCTTCTGGGCCCGCAGCACGGCGAGCCAGAGCTGACGCTCCAGCTTCACCTTCTGCTCGGGGGACCAGAGCGTGGCGAGCTCGGTGGAGGCGTAGCGTCCGGCGAGGACGTTCGGGATGCGGGGCTTGGCGGGCGCTGAAGTCACGTGTCCAGAGTTTACAGTCCGTCCATACAGGGTCCGTACCGTCCAGGAACCGTAGGAAACTACAGGTCAACGCCCTGGCGTACGGGTCAGTGCGTGCCGGTTTGTGAGACGAGTGTGAGACGGCGCCCGCCCGGCCCTCAGATGTCGATCGCGGGCTCCACCCTTGGCCGGCCGCCTTTGCGGGCCCTGCGTTGGGCGACTTCCTCCTCGGCCCTCTGGAGATCCGCCTGGTCCTCCTCCGTGCCGTGCTCCCGAACACGCGCCTTCATGTGGTCCAGAACATCGGCCGTGCGATCAGTGCCCAGCCGCTCGCACACGCGGCCGGCCGAGCGCTGAGAACCCCCGTTGGGCCTATTGCGGGCAATCCGAAGCTGCCGCCCTCGGCCAGCAATCAGCTGCAATCGGCCAGCGGCGCCGCGTAACCACCCCGCATCCTGGACGCACAACCACCAGGCGACGGAGGAAACATGGCGCTCAGGTTCCTCGGCACGACCAGTGACGACGGCGACTGTCCTACCCTGTACGAGATCGAGGGCAGCAGCGAGATCCTCGTACAGGGCGAGCGGGAGACCGACCCCAAGCACCTCGTGCAGCTGCGCGACGTCAAGCCATCCGAGACGTTCGTGCGGGTGCCGCGCTCGCTGCTCACCCGCTACGCCCCGCACGCCGCAGCGCCCGAGCTGGTGCCCTTCGCCGAAATCAGCCACCTCTTTCGTGAGTTCCGGCACACGGCCTGGCGGCTGGAGACACGCCGTGGCTACGCGTCGGACCGCAACTCGCCGCTGTGGCCGCGGTTCCTTGCCGGTGAGGACGTGACCGCCGAGCCAGCCAACGCCTGGCGCCAGAACGTGGCCGAGCAGACCGCCGCGGGCAAGCGGTTCGAGCGCGTCCGGATCCTTGACGAACCCGCCACCCCGGGACAGCAGTTCCTCCTCGCCCGCTCGCCCAGCAACGTCGCCGCGGGGGAGGACATTCGCAACCTTGCCCGCGGGCAGGCCGAGCGGCTGCGGCTGCCGGACTTCGACTTCTGGCTGTTCGACTCGAAGGTCCTCGCGCGGTTCGCGTTCGACGAGGACGACACCACCCTCGGCGTGTACGTCACCGAAGACCCCGCCGAGGTCGTCGCTGCCTGCCAGGCCCGGGACGCCGCCTGGCATTACGCTGCGCCTACTGCGGACTACGCCGAGCGGGTACGTTCCACTGTGTGAGCAGCGACTTCCAGACCGCGCGTGAGGCCCTCGGCGCGCGCCTGCGCGAGCTGCGCGCCGAGACCGGCCTGGAAGGAAAGGAGCTTGCCGCCGCACTCGGCTGGCAGCCCTCGAAGGTGAGCCGCCTCCAGAACGGCAAGCAGACGCCCACCCGTGAGGACCTCACCGGTTGGGCTCGCGCGATAGGCCGGCCGGACGTCGAGGCCGAACTGCACGGGCTGCTCGCGGGGCTGGACATGAAGCAGCGGCACCGTTCCTGGCGGCGGCAGTTGGCCGGTGGTCACCGCGGCCGCCAGGAGATCGCGATACGGCAGACGGAGAACACGAAGACGATCCGCGGCCTGGAAGTGTCGAGGATTCCGGGGCTGTTCCAGACGCCGGAGTACGCGCGGGCGATCTTCGAGGCAAACGCCGAGTTCCGTGGGATCTCGCCCACGACCGAAGCCGCGGTCGAGGCCCGCATGCGCCGCCAGGAGTCCCTGTACGACCCGAAGAAGTCGTTCCGGTTCCTGGTGTGCGAGGCGGCCCTGTACCACCGCTCGTGCCCCGTAGAGGTGATGGCTGAGCAGCTGGACCGGCTGTACAACCTCGTCGGCCAGCGCCGTATCGAACTCGGTGTCCTACCCTTCGGGGCGCAGCTGCGGCGTACCGCGCCGCACGCCTTCTGGATCTACGACCAGCGGCTCGTCATCGTCGAGACCATCAGCGAAGAGCTGTGGCTGACCGGAGACGAGGACATCGGCCTGTACGAGAGGGCGTGGGAGTGGCTCGCTGAAGCCGCGGAGTACGGCCCCCCGGCCCGCCGACTGATCGGCCGTGCACGAGCGTCTCTCGACCTCGAATAGGCAATCAGCCGCAAGTCTCCGACCTGCCTGCGCAATCGGTCGCAATCGGCTCACTGCCCTGCAATCGCCCTGCATAGCGTGCTGGTCATGGCCCCCTTGAAGATGCGGTTCGCCGCGGTGTACGAGGCCGGGGACGCGTGGCTCGCCGACTGCTCCGCGCACCCGGGCCTCGTACAGGCGGCGTGGGATGACGAACTCCTGGCCCCCATAGCCTCGGGCCACGGGTGGCTCGTCGCGGAGACGCAACTCGTCTTCGGCATGCCGGCGCTCAGCCGCATCCGTGCGCAGCAACGCGGCCCCGTCCTGGCCGACCCCGCCTCGGATAGGACCTGGTGGCTGGTCCCGCGCGACGCGGCCGAGGAGCTCGCCGACCTGCGGTATACGACGGTCCGTCCGGCTGGATGGCTGCTGCACTGCCCGCCGACCGGCCAGCAGGTCGAGGGCCGCTTCTGGCTGTCCCGGCCAGACGGGTCAGGCCTCCTCACCGATCCCACCGTGCTGGCCGCCGTATTCGGGCCGGCCGGGTACCGACGCCCCTCGGAGGCATCATGACGATCGAGACGCCCCCGACGGACCAGGACTTCGGCTGGTGCGCGTGGCACCAGGAGTACGTGCATGGCGTGCGGCTGGTCACGGTGCAGGATGCGGGCTCGGGTCCGGGCACGTTCCTCAACCGGTTCGCGTGCGCGCCGTGCCGCCAGGCGCACGCCTTCACGCCGCTGGACGGCCGCCCGTGACGCCCGTCGAGACCCGCGAGACCACGGCAGATCGGCGGCTGCGGGCGGCAGAGTCGGCGGGCCGGGCCGGGGGCTACTGCTGGATGGAGCACCCTGAGTCGGGAGTGCATTGCACCCGCCGCCCGCACTCCGGCCGGGACCACGTGAACTACTTCCGCGGCCGGGAGTCGCCGCCGGCCTCGCACGGCTTCGAGTGGCAGGACTGATCTCCCGTTGGCTGGCTCGTCGAGCGCCAAGCTGGCGGCGGGCCCGCGGTCGCCCTTGCCGCCCCCGTCAGGGGCGACCGCACCCTGGGTCCCTCCGGCCGGTTGTCCGGAAGGAAGAGCGGTCGCCCGACGGCGAGCAGGACAGGGCGGCCGTTCAGACCGCCCGTCCGCCCTCAGCACCCCAGGGGCAAAAGGGCGGGCGGCTTTGGGCCTCGGCTGACACGCGTGGCACGCCAGCGCCGACGGGAGAGTAATCGGGCCTGCGCCTACTCAAGGTCACAACACAGACACACTGCGCTCACGCGGAGCACATCGCCACGCATGATGCCTATCCGCGCATCAAAACCTCAGGGGGCCATATGAGCAACGACACGCCACCACCCATGCCTGACACTCCGCCACTCCCGTTCACGCCATCGCCTCACGATTCGAAGAAGCCCCGCAACTGGGTCATCATCGGCTCAGCATCCGCTGTCATCGCCGCAGTCATTGGCACGGGCGTGTTCGTCGTCAACTCCCTCGACGACGACAGCAAGTCCACTGCGGGAACGGTCGCCGCATCGAGCACCCCGGATCAGGGCGTCGTCGCTGCCTCTGAGGAGCCGACCCCCACGCCGACCTACACCGAGATCGACGCCAACAGCTTCGACATCACGCTGCGCACCACGAAGAGGCAGTGCTTCGGGTCGGCTGGCTGCAGCATGACCGTCGAGCCGAACCTCACTCTCATGGTCGACAGCACGAACATCGATCCGGATGCGGTGTACGAGATCACCTATGAGATCCGCGGCGACGAGTCCGGTCCCGTCATCGAGACGGCTGAACTATCCGAACAGACGAGCCTGAACTTCAGACCATCTGTGATCAGCACCGCTTCGTCGAGCACGAAGGTGTCCGTGAAGATCACTGACGTAACTGACCGGGGATTCTGACGCGCACCGGGCCGGCATCGGCGCGGTGAGGAGCGAAGGGCCTCAGGGCGAGGCAAGGGGTACGCCCTGGCGCGCACCCCTCAGCCCATCACCGCCCGCGGGGCGGCTTGAGACGGGCGTCACGCGTCGTACGGCAGCAGATCGGGCCGCTTGGCCGGCAGGCCGTCGCCCGAGGAGCGCCCGGTCAGGCGCCGGCCGATCCACGGCAGCAGGTGCTGCCGGGCGAAGCGTACGTCCGCGACCCGGCGGTCGACCCAGCCCGGCGGCAGGGAGACCGGCAGCGGGACGTGCCACTCCGGGTCCTCCGGCTCGTAGCCGAGCGTCTGCCACACCGCCTCGGCCACCCGGCGGTGGCCCTCGGCGGACAGGTGCAGCCGGTCCACGTCCCACAGTCGCGGGTCGGCGAGCGAGGGGGCGCCGTACAGGTCGACGACGACGGCGCCGTGCCGCGCGGCCAGCTCGTCGACGCAGGCGAACAGTTCCTCCATGCGCGGCCGGAACCGTTCCAGCACCGGGCCCTGGCGGCCGGGGCTGCGCATCAGCACCAGCTGCTTGCAGGAGGGCGCGAGGCGTTCCACCGCCTCCTCCAGCAGCCCGCGCACCCGGCCCATGTCGCACTTGGGCCGCAGGGTGTCGTTGAGGCCGCCGACCAGCGTCACCACGTCGGCGCGCATGGCCGCCGCCACCGGGACCTGCTCCTCGACTATCTGCCCGATCAGCTTGCCCCGCACCGCGAGATTGGCGTACCGGAAGCCGGGCGTCCGGGCGGCCATCCGCGTGGCGAGGACGTCGGCCCACCCCCGGTAGGAACCATCCGGGAGCAGGTCCGACATGCCTTCGGTGAAGGAGTCGCCGACGGCGACCAGGCTGGTGTGTGCGGGGTTCGTCTGCATAGCGAGAGAGATGGTATCCCGAGGCGCATACCCGTCGGTCGGTCGGGCGGGGGCCCTCCTCCAAGGGCCCCCGGGGCCTTCCTTCAAGGGCCTCCCTTCAAGGGCCCCCGGGCCTCACGCCCGCTGTCCGAACAGCTCCCGCAGTACGTCCTCCATGGTCACCAGACCCGAAAGACGTCCGTCGTCCCCGAGCACCGCCGCGAGGTGCGTCCTGCTGCCCCGCATCCGAGTGAGCACGTCGTCGAGCGGGGTGCTCTCGCGGACGCGCGCGATGGGCCGCATGTCCGGCACCCGGAAGGGCAGATCCCGGGGCGAGGCGTCCAGGGCGTCCTTCACATGGAGGTAGCCGACGATCCGACGGCCCTCGTCCACCACCGGGAAGCGGGAGAACCCGGACTCGGCGGACAGGCCCTCCAGCTCCTCCGGCGTGACGCCCACGCGCGCGTAGACGACGCGTTCCAGCGGGAGCACCACGTCACGGACGGGTCGGCGGCCCAGTTCCAGGGCGTCGTGCAGCCGCTCCCGGGCCCGCTCGTCGATCAGCCCCGCCTCGCCGGAGTCCCTCACCAGACGGGCCAGTTCCGCGTCCGAGAAGGTCGCGGTGACCTCGTCCTTGGTCTCCACACGGAGCAGCTTGAGGAGGGTGTTCGCGAAGGCGTTGATGGTGAAGATCACCGGGCGCAGTCCGCGGGACAGGGCCACCAGGGGCGGCCCGAGCAGCAGAGCGCTGCGCACCGGCTCCGCCAGCGCGATGTTCTTGGGCACCATCTCGCCGAGCAGCATGTGCAGATACGTCGCCAGGGCCAGCGCGATCACGAAGGACACCGCGTGCCCCGCGCCCTCCGGCACGCCCAGGGCGTGGAACACCGGTTCCAGCAGATGCTCGATGGCCGGTTCGGCGACCACACCCAGGACCAGGGTGCACAGCGTGATGCCGAGCTGCGCCGCGGCCATCAGCGCGGACACGTGCTGCAGGCCCCACAGCACGCTCTTCGCGCGCCGGTCGCCCTGGTCGGCGTACGGCTCGATCTGGCTGCGGCGCACCGAGATCAGCGCGAACTCGGCGCCCACGAAGAAGGCGTTGACGACGAGGGTCGCGAAACCGATCAGCAACTGGATCGCGGTCACAGCGTCTCCCCCCGGTGGTCGGACGTGCCGTCGGACATGCCGTCGGTCGTGTGGTCGAGCTCGTCGGCCCGTGGCGCGTGCATCAGCACCCGCGCCGCCCGGCGCCCGGAGGCGTCCGTGACGTCCAGCCGCCACCCGGCGACCTGGACGCGGTCCCCGACCTCGGGGATCCGGCCCAGTTCGGTGGCCACGAGCCCGGCCAGCGTCTCGTACGGCCCCTCGGGCGCCTTGAGGCCCACGCGCGCGAGCTGGTCGACGCGCGCCGAGCCGTCGGCCGAGAACAGACTCCGGCCGGAGTCGTCGCTGCCGGCGGGGGCGAGGTCGGGCGTCTCGTGCGGGTCGTGCTCGTCGCGCACCTCGCCGACGACCTCCTCGACGATGTCCTCCAGCGTGGCCACGCCCGCCGTACCGCCGTACTCGTCGATGACGACGGCCATGGTGCGTTTGCCGGAGAGCCGGTCCAGCAGCCGGTCGACGGTGAGGGTCTCCGGGACGAGCAGCGGCTCGCGCATCAGGTCCGCGACCCGGACCCGCGGCCGGCGCTCCGCCGGTATGGCGAGGACGTCCTTGATGTGCGCGGTGCCCACGACCGCGTCGAGGGTGCCGTGGTAGACGGGGAACCGGGACAGACCGGTCGCGCGGGTGGCGTTGGCCACGTCCTCGCAGGTCGCCGACGCCTCCAGGGCGATGACCTGCACGCGGGGGGTCATCACGTTCTCCGCCGTGAGGTCGGCGAGGTTCAGGGTGCGTACGAACAGCTCGGCGGTGTCCGCCTCCAGCGCGCCCTCCTTGGCGGAGTGCCGCGCGAGGGCGGCCAGCTCCTGCGGCCCGCGCGCGGCGGCCAGCTCCTCGGTGGGCTCCACGCCGAGGCGGCGCACGATCCGGTTCGCCGTGTTGTTCAGGTGCGTGATGAAGGGCCGGAAGGCGGCGCTGAACCAGCGCTGCGCGTTGCCCACCGTCTTCGCCACGGCCAGCGGGGAGGAGATCGCCCAGTTCTTCGGCACGAGTTCGCCGACGACCATCAGGACGACTGTGGACAGCGCGGTGCCGATCACCAGGGCGATCGAACTCGCCGTGGACGCGGAGGCGCCGAGCGACTCCAGTGGCCCGGCCAGCAGCCGCGCGATGGACGGCTCGGCGAGCATGCCGACCACCAGGTTGGTGAGGGTGATGCCGAGCTGGGCGCCGGAGAGCTGGAACGTCAGATTCCGTACGGCCTTCAGGGCTCCGGAGGCGCCCCGCTCGCCTCGCTCCGCGGCCTGTTCCAGCGCGCCGCGCTCGACGGTGGTGAGCGAGAACTCGGCGGCGACGAAGGCACCGCAGGCGAGCGACAGCAGGATCGCCACCAGCAGCAGGAGCACTTCGGTCATCGGGTCACCTCCGTCCCATGATCGGACAGGGTGGGAGGGAGCGCGCGATGTCGCGTACTGGGAGGCTCGCCCATGGGCGGACGCTCACACACCTTTCATACGAGAACCGGGAGTGGTCACACAAGAGTAAAGGACGGGCAAAGGAGGTCAGGCGGTGAGGGGCTTGACCCAGCGCCGCCAGTGTTCTTCCGGAAGGTACCCGGCCGCGCGCCACGCGTGCTGCGCCCGCTCGTTGCGCTGCAGCACCATCGCGTCCCCTCGCCGGCCTCCCAGGCGTACGAAACGCTCCTCGGCGGCGGCGAGCAGGGCCGTCCCGATGCCCTGGCGGCGGTGGTCCGGATGGACGGCGAGCCGGTACAGATGGCAGCGCCAGCCGTCGAAACCGGCGATCACCGTGCCGACCAGTTGCCCGTCGCGCTCGGCGAGGACGAGCGCCTCGGGGTCGCGCTTCACCAGCCGCTCCACTCCGTCGCGGTCGTCACTGATGCTCGTGCCCTCGGCGGCGGCCTTCCAGAAGGCCAGCACGGCGTCGAGGTCCTGGGGCCCGGCGGCCCGGATGCGTAGATCGGTCATACGGTGATCACACCATCGGTGACCCGCCGCAGGACCGGAATTCCGGCATCCGGACAGTCACTCGTGCGCGATCGCGGCCAGCACGTTCATCCGGGAGGCCCGCAGCGCGGGCAGCAGCGCCGCCACGATGCCCACCACCGCCGAGCCGATCACCACCGCCACGATCGTGCCCCAGGGGATCGCCAGCGCCGTCATGCCCTGCAGGGCCAGCACCTGCTGCGTGCACACGCCCCACACCAGACCGAGGGAGAGACCCAGCACCGCGCCGAACACCGCGATCACCACCGACTCCAGCCGGATCATCCGGCGCAACTGGACCCGGGACAGACCGATCGCCCGCAGCAGCCCGATCTCCCGGGTCCGCTCCACGACCGACAGGGCGAGGGTGTTGACCACGCCGAGCACGGCGATGACGATCGCGAGGCCGAGCAGCGCGTACACGAGATAGAGCAGTACGGCGATCTGTTCGCGCACGAGTTCCTTGTAGTCGGCGAGGTCCCGGACCTGTACCTGGGGATAGGGCTCGAGGGTCTTCTCCAGGTTCGCGCGCAGGTCGTCGGCGCTCGTGCCGGAGGCGGCGTTGACGTACACCGCGGACTCCTGCCCGCCCGGCGCGTACCGCTCCAGCGTGGCCAGGCCGAAGTACATGCCGCCCTGGGTGCCGAAGCCGTCGGATGAGTCCTGGTCGGTCAGGGCGCCGACCTTCAGCTCGGCCGTGCGCCCGCCCTGGAAGGTCAGGGGGATCGTGCTGCCGACCCGCACTTCGTGCTCCTCGGCGAAGTCGCGGTCCATGGCCATGCTGCCGTCGGCCAGCGCGGCGGCCGTGTCGCCCTGCGCGTACGTGATGTTGGCGACCTCGTCGAGCCGTGGCTCGTAGCCCGCCGCGGTGGTCTCGACCCGCTCGCCGTCGGGCAGCTGCGCCGCGATGGTCGTGAGCCGGGAGCGCACCACCAGGCCCACGCCCTCGGTGTCGCCGACCTTCTCGGTGATCTCCCGGGGGAACGGCACGAAGTTGGTGTTCTGCACGACGAAGTCGGCGCCCAGCGTCTTGTCGATCTGTTCGTCGAAGGACTTGGTCATCGACGCGCTCGCCACCGACATTCCGCCGACCAGCGCGAGCCCCACCATCAGGGCGGCCGCGGTGGCGCCCGTACGGCGTGGGTTGCGCAGGGCGTTGCGCTGGCTCATCCGGCCGATCGAGCCGAACAGCGCGGGGAACACCCCGCCCAGGACCCGGATCACGGGCCGGACCAGGAGGGGGCCCACGATGACGGTTGCGATCAGCGTCAGGAGCACACCGAGGCCCAGCAGGGAGGCGGACGACGACGTCTCCGAAGCGGTGACGCACCCCACGAGCGCCGCCGCGCCCAGCGCCCCGACCACCGCCCCCACCACCGCGCGCACCCGCAGCGGTCTGCCCACCCCGGCGATCTCCGCGTCCGCGAGCGCCGCCATCGGGGAGACGGCCGCCGCGCGCCGGGCCGGGAGGTAGGCCGCGACGAAGGTGACGCCGAGGCCCACGACGTACGCCGAGACCGGGGTCGCCCAGCCGATCACCATGTCGGCGGAGCGGATGTTCATGCCGAGCAGGCCCATCAGCTCGATGAGCCCGACGGCGAGCCCGATCCCGGTGGCCAGCCCCAGCGAGGCACCGACCAGGCCCAGGAGCAGTGCCTCGGTGAGGACCGAGCGCCGCACCTGGCGCCGGTCGGCGCCCAGGGCGCGCAGCAGGCCCAGCTCGCGGGTGCGCTGGGCGATCAGCATGGAGAAGGTGTTGACGATCAGGAACACCCCGACCAGCACGGCGACGCCGGCGAAGCCGAGCATCACGTACTTGATGATGTCGAGGAAGCCGCCCAGTTCCTCCACGTCCGACTCGGCCTGCTCGTCGGCCGTGCGGAAGTCGTAGTCGCCCGCGCCCAGCGCCGCGGCCACCCGCTCCTTGAGCTGCGCGTCGCTGACCCCCTCCGCCGCGTCGACGGCGATGCCGGTGCCGGCGTCCGCGTCGCCCAGCAGCCTGGTCTGCGCGGTCGGGGTGTCGAAGAAGACCAGGGCGGCGCCGGGGTTGGTGGTGGTGAACGTGGCGATGCCGACGACCTTCACCTTGAACGAGCCCGGCGCGGCGATCACGGTGAGCGTGTCGCCGATGGCGACGTCCTTGTTTTCGGCGGTGTCCGCGTCGACCAGCACCTGGTCCGGCCCGTCGGGTGCGTGACCGGAGGTCAGTTCGACCGGGCTGCGGTCGGTCGGGTTCCAGTTGGTGCCCATGGTGGGGGCGCCCGTGGTCGGCCCGACGGACTCGTTGTTCTCGTCGGCGACGGTGATGCCCTCCACGTCCACGTCGAGGCGCGCCGACTCGGCACCCTCGACCTGCGCCGCCCGTTCGACCAGCGAGGCCGGCAGGGTGGGGGTGAAGCCGGAGGGCAGCGACTCGTCGAGCTCCTCCTTCGGGCTGACCGTGACATCGGCCGCGGTCGAGGCGAAGAGCCGGTCGAAGGTACGGCTGACCGTGTCCGAGAAGATCAGGCTGCCCGCGACGAACGCGACGGACAGGATCACCGCGAGGGCGGAGAGCAGCAGCCGCCCCTTGTGGGCGAGGAAGCTGCGCAGCGTCGCCTTGAGCACCAGGTCAGTCCTCCTCGGGGGCGTCGGCGGCGCCCCGGATCACGTCGAACCGTTTCATCCGCTCCAGCACCGCCTCCGCGGTGGGACGGGGCATCTCGTCGACGATCCGTCCGTCGCCGAGGAAGAGCACCAGGTCGGAGTGGGCGGCGGCGCCCGGGTCGTGGGTGACCATCACGACGGTCTGCCCGAGCTGGTCGACGGCGTCGCGCAGAAAGCCGAGCACCTCCAGCCCGGCCCGTGAGTCCAGGTTCCCGGTGGGCTCGTCGGCGAAGATCAGCTCGGGGCGGGAGGCGAGGGCGCGGGCGCAGGCGACGCGCTGCTGCTGGCCGCCGGAGAGCTGGGCGGGCCGGTGCTTGAGGCGGTCGCGCAGACCGAGGGTGTCGATGACCTGGTCCAGCCACTTCTCGTCGGGCTTCTTGCCCGCGATGTCCATGGGCAGGGTGATGTTCTCGGCGGCGTTCAGCGTCGGAATCAGATTGAACGACTGGAACATGAACCCGATCCGGTCCCGGCGCAGCCGTGTCAGCTCGCGTTCTTTCAGGCCGGTGATCTCGGTCTCGCCCAGCCACACCTGGCCCGCCGAGACGTTGTCGAGCCCGGCGAGGCAGTGCATCAGCGTGGACTTGCCGGACCCCGAGGGGCCCATGACCGCGGTGAAGCGGCCACGGGCGATGTCCACGTCCACCGAGTCGAGTGCCAGCACCGTCGTCTCGCCCGAGCCGTACGCCTTGGTCAGACCGCGGGCCCGGGCTGCTATGGGGTCGGCGGTGTCCTTCACCTGAGCCGCAGTGGACAAGGCTGCCTCCTCGGTCGTGGACATCGCGACTTCCTTGTCAGGGCCCGAGCGTAGTGTGATCCGGCGCACACCGGATATCCCCCTGGGGTTCGAGCCGCTCTCCACCCCAGGAATGAGGCTTGCCTCTGCTAGCGCGCCAGCGCTAGCTTCTAGGTATGGCGAAAACGCAGCTGAACGTCCGCGTCGACGAGGGCACCGCCCGCGCGGCCCGCGAACGTGCCCTCGCGCGCGGCATGAGCGTCAACCGCTACATCGAGGAACTGGTCCGGCAGGACACCGGCGAGGTCGGCCACACCTTCGTGGAGGCCGCCGCCGACTTCATGAAGCAGTACGAGTCGGTCTTCGCCGAGGAGTTCGGCGCGGAGCGCGAAGGTCGTCGTTGATCCCTTGAGCAATCTCCGGATCGACCTCGCCTGGCTGCTGATGCTCGCCGAACAGAACACCCCGGGCGACCCTCAGGTCACCGACTGGGGCGCGCTGATCGCCGCCGTGGCCCGCCACGACGCCGAGATCTTCGACGTCCCGGTCTACGACACCCCGCACGCCCGAGCCGCCGCCCTGCTGCAACTCCTCATCCACGTCCCGGCGTTGGAGCGCTCCAACGCCCTCTTCGCCTCCGCCGTGGCCTACGCCTACCTGGTCGCCGGCGGCGAGAAGGTCGTCACCACGCCGGAACAGGTCCGCGAACTGGCCCGGCTGGTCAAGAGCGGCGAGGCGTCGGTGCAGGACATCGCGCGGGAGCTGCGGCAGTGGTGCGCCTAGTGCCGCGTCAGGCGACGTTCGCCCCGTCGCGTCGCCCGGCACGCACTCTCGCCGCACCGGGCACAAGCCCAAGTACATCCAGTACGAGGGCTTGCACCCGGCACGCCGA
>NZ_JBSFOK010000065.1:0-38370 GCF_053587635.1 Streptomyces sp. NPDC003635
ACCCCTACGTCAAGGTCAAGGCCGCGACCGCCCTGGCCCGCAAGAAACTCGGCATGCGCTACCGCATGGCGGTCGTGCCCCTGGATCCCTCACCTGTTCGCGGCAGCCACGGCCGCCTCCCCACGAGCGACGACGACGGTCCGCTCGTCCTGGTTTCCACCCCCCGCGCAGTGTCCGGCCGCGTGGCGGCCACCGATGTGAAGTCCCTGCTGTTGCGGCTCGCCGGCCTCTCCTGAGGGCGGCTGTCGTCAGGCATCCCGCAGCACCGTGACAACGAAAGCGAGACACACTGTGACCACGTTCAACGACGAATCCGTCACCGGCGACTCCCTGCGCCGCGCCCTCGGCGTCAGCCGCCGCAGTTTCCTCAGCACCTGCACGGCCGTCGGCGCCGCGGCGATCGCGGCACCGGTGTTCGGGGCGGCTCCCGCCCTGGCGCAGGACGACGTGGAGGCGGCCGGCGCGGACCGGGGCCGCTCCGCGCTGGTTCCGCCGCACAAGCGCGGCATCATCCTCTACACCGTCCGCGACGCGATCGGCCGGGACCCGCTCGCCTCCGACCTGCCCTCCGGTTTCCGTGAGGTCTTCCGGCAGCTGGCGCGCTTCGGCTACCGCCAGGTGGAGTTCGCCGGCTACGCCCAGCACGCCAACGCGCCCGGCGGCGCGAACCTGGGCACCGTCCAGGGCGCGAAGCTGATGCGCTCCTGGCTCGACGAGTACGGGCTGCGCGCGCAGGGCAGCCACGGCTTCATCCCGCCGTCCTGGCCGCTCACCCAGGCCGACCTGGACACCTTCAAGCTCAACCTGGAGATCGCCAACATCCTCGGCATGGACCACATGGGCACCGGTGGCGACCCCACGGGCAGCCCCTACCGGGCCGACTGGGACGTGGCCGCGGAGAAGTGGAACACCATGGGCGCCATCGCCCGCCGTGAGGGCGTCAAGCTCTACACCCACAACCACGACAGCGCCTACGACTTCCTGCTCGACGGCGGTCCGCTCGACGCCCAGGGCCGCCCGACCCGCAGCTCCGGCATCAGGAAGCTGGAGTACTTCCTGGAGGTGACCGACCGCAGAAGCGTCTACCTGGAGCTGGACGTCTTCTGGGCACACGTGGCCCAGTACAAGTTCCACACCTACACCGCCCACGACGGCTCGCAGCGGGAGCAGATCTTCGACCCCGCCGCGCTCGTGTCCCGCAACACCAACCGCTTCCCGCTCTTCCACGCCAAGGACGGCGTGGTCAACCCACAGAGCGGGCTGGGTTACGACATGGTGCCGTTCGGCACGGGCGACATCGACTACCGCCGGTTCTTCATCCGGGTGGGCGCGAAGAACTACCACAACCCGATGGTCGAGCAGGACAACGCACCGAGCGCGAGCATTCCCGGCCAGTCGCTGGACTTCGCCCGGGTCGGCTACGACAACCTCGCGGCGCTGCGCGCCCGCCACTGACGCGGCGTCACCCGCAGGACCCGCCCCGGCGCCTCGGCGCGGGGCGGGTCACCCCGGCCTGCCCGAAACACCCTGAACACGCTGAAACACCGGGACAGACTTTCCCCGAGAAAGTTGAAACTTTGTCCTTGACGAGTTGAAAGTGGGCGCTTTAGCGTCCAACTGCCTCCCACCGCACGGGCTTTCACCCGATGTCACTCTGCGGCGGCCGACCGGGGCCACACCCCCGGGATCGCGGTGCCGCCGACCAGATCAGAGGAGTTCTGAGTGCGCAACAGACGGATCGTCACCCTCGTGGGGGCGGCTGCGCTGGCCGGAGCCGTGGGGCTCCTGCCGCTCTCCCCTGCCCAAGCCGCCAAACCGGATCCCGCACCGCCGGCCTCGGCGGACTTCCAGAAGGTCACCCTCAACGACCGCCCGGGCGAGCCCATGGCCCTCGCCGTGCTGCCCGACCGTCGGGTGCTGCACACGGCACGCACCGGCGAGGTCCGCATCCACGACCCCAAGAGCGGCGTGAACTTCCTCGCCGCCGACCTCAAGAAGAGCCCCGCCGGGCTCTACCAGCACGACGAGGAAGGCGTGCAGGGCATCGCCGTCGACCCCGGCTTCGCCAAGAACCGCTGGGTCTACCTCTACTACTCGCCCCGCCTGAACACCCCCGTCGACGACCCCGCCACCGCGGGCGTCAACGAAGGCGACGCACCGCAGTTCGGCACGCCCGCCGACTTCGCCAAGTACGAGGGCGTCACGCGGCTTTCCCGCTTCAAACTCGTCGGCAACAAGCTCGACTTCGGCACCGAGCAGAAGATCCTCGACGTGCCCGCCGACCGGGGCATCTGCTGCCACGTCGGCGGAAAGATCGACTTCGACCACAAGGGCAACCTGTTCCTGTCCACCGGTGACGACTCCAACCCCTTCTCCTCCGACGGCTACGCCCCGCTCGACGACCGCCCCGACCGCAACCCGGCCTACGACGCGCGGCGCACCTCGGGCAACACCAACGACCTGCGCGGCAAGGTCCTGCGCATCAAGGTCAAGCGCGACGGCGGCTACGCGATACCCGACGGCAACCTCTTCGCGCCGGGCACCGCGAAGACCCGCCCCGAGATCTACGCCATGGGCCTGCGCAACCCGTTCCGCTTCGGGGTCGACGACAAGACCGGCGAGGTCTACGTCGGCGACTACTCGCCCGACGCCAACCAGGCCAAGCCCGACCGCGGCCCCGCCGGACACGGCCGCTGGATGGTCATCGACCGCCCCGCCAACTACGGCTGGCCGTTCTGCGTGACCCAGGACATGCCGTACCAGGACTACGACTTCGCCACCCAGAAGTCGAGCGGCGCGTTCAACTGCGCCAAGCCGGTCAACGACTCCCGGCACAACACCGGCCTGGCCGAGCTGCCGCCGGTCACGGACGCGGAGATGGTCTACGGCTACGGCGCCTCCGCGGAATTCCCGGAACTCGGTACCGGCGGCATCGGCCCGATGGGCGGACCCGCGTACCGCTACGACAAGCACAACAGGGCCGAGAACCGCTGGCCCGCCTACTTCGACGGCAAGCCGCTCTTCTACGAGTGGACCCGCGACCAGATGAAGGCCCTCACCCTCAACAAGCGCAACGAGATCCAGAAGATCGAGGACGCGATCCCCACGATCAAGACGGACGGCCCGATCGACGCCGAGTTCGGCCCCGACGGCGCGCTGTACGTCCTGGAGTACGGCACCGGGTACTTCGCGGAGCTGCCCGAGGCCCAGCTCTCCCGGATCGACTTCACCCGGGGCAACCGCACCCCGGAGCCCAAGGCGGCCGCCGACGTGACCAACGGCACGAGCCCGCTGACGGTCCAGTTCTCCAGCGCCGGCACGAAGGACGCCGACGGTGACGCCCTCAGCTACGCCTGGGACTTCGACGCCGACGGCACCGTGGACTCCAGGGAGGCCAACCCCAAGCACACCTTCACCACGAACGGCGTGTTCGACGCCACGCTGAAGGTCACCGACCGCACCGGGCGCTCGGCCTCCGCGTCGGTACCGGTCGTGGTCGGCAACAAGGCGCCGGTCGTCGCGCTCACCACCGACCCCGCTCCGCACGGCGGCACGCCGTTCCACTGGGGTGACACGGTCACCTGGGAGGTCACCGTCACCGACGACCAGCCGGTGGACTGCTCCAAGGTCACCGTCTCGTTCATCCTCGGCCACGACTCGCACGGACACCCGCTGTCCACGAGCAACGGCTGCTCCGGATCGTTCAAGACGTTCGTCGACGGCGGTCACTCCGGCTCGGACAACCTGAAGGCGGTCTTCAACGCCACCTACACGGACACGCCCCCGGCCGGCCTGCCGTCCCTCTCGGGCAGCGCCGAGGTCGCCCTGACCCCGGCCGACTGACCGGCGGCCGTCGGCTTCGTCACGGAAACCATTGCGGGAGGTCGAGAGAGCGCGCAACGCGACCTCTCGGCCTCCCGCAAAAGCAGCCGCGAAAGGTGACAACAGGTGTGCCCCGCTGTATGACGGGGCTCGCCTGTCATCTCAGATCCGGCCACCGGTCAGACGGGTGATCGGACCGTGCGTATGGCGCCCCGCACGGCGACCCGCCAGATAGGACGTGGCAGTCAGCGCCGACAAGCCCACGCCGACACCGGCCGCGAGGAGCTTGCGATGGGCGATCACCGTCCAGGCCGTCGAGGCGAGGGCCACCGCCTGTCCGGAGGCGTCCACGACGGCCTGGCGTCCGGCCTGGACCCGCTCGGCCGTGACCTGCGCGACCTTCGTGCCGGCTCCGGCCGTACGCTCGGCCACGCCCACGGCGGCCGACGCCGCGTCACCGGACTTGTCGGCTGCCGCGTCCGCCGCCTTCGACGCGGGGGCAGTCGCCTTCGACGCGGCCTGACGGGCCTTGGTGGAGGCGCTGCGCTTGGATGCGGAATTCTGGTTCGTGCCGCTGTTCGATTGACTCATGCACTTCGCTTTGCCGGATCCGCCAACGGCAAACGCACGCCTCCGGGAACTGCCCTCCACACCGTCTCGTGGACACGGTGATCAAGATCCGGCAGGATCGGCGGATGGTGAGACAGGAACGGCCGGTCGTGGTCGCCGTATGTGGGTCTCCGGGGGCGGGGAAGACCACCGTCGCAGACGCGAGCGCGCGCCGCCTCGGGGTGCCCTTCTTGACCAGGGACGAGATCAAGCGCGGTATCGGGCTGTCTGCTGCCTCCGTCGCCGAAGACGGCCGTAGGGAACTCAACCCTGATTTCCACGTCGCGGGCGGGCCGTTGAGTTTCCGCGCCGAGGCCGTGATGGTCGACGCGGCACGGCTGTTCGCCTCCGCGGGGGTGAGCTTCGTCGTCGAGTCCTCGGTGCTGTCACGCACCCTGGTGGACACGCTCCTCGCATGCGACGCACGCGTGCTCGCCGTCCACGTCGGCGCCGACGCATCGGTCGTCGGCGAGCGCCTCCGATCCCGGGCGGCCACGGGGAGCGCTGTCGACCGGCAGCTCTCGGCTCAGTTCGAACGGGGTGAAATGAGGGCGGCGATTTTCGAACCGCCAGGCGGAGTCGATGCCGTCATACGTGTCGATACGTCAGCCGGCGGCGATCCGGACCTCGACTCCGTGGAAGCGGCGGTCGTCGCACTGCTCAGGTGAGCGTGCACCGCTTGCGAAGAGACGGGATCGGCAGATCGCCGGACGGGCAGAGAGCCGGCGCGCTACGGGCCGACGATGGCGCGGAGGGCGGCGAGGTGGGCCTGGTACGCCTGGCGTCCCTGCCGGGTCAGGCGCAGCCAGACGCGTTGGCGGGTGTCGCGTACGGCCTTGCGCTGTTCGACGTAACCGGCCTCCATCAGCACGGTGACGTGCTTGCTCAGTACGGAGGCCGAGACGTCGAGCTGTTGCTGGACCACGGCGAACTCGGCTTCGCCGGCCGCCTCGAGCAGCGCGCAGATACGCAGCCGGTTGGGGGCGTGGATGGTGGCGTCGAAACCGTCCATCGGGTCGGAGGCGGAGCGGGTCACGAGGTGGTCCGGTGCAGGCGCACGAAGGCGAGATGGAAGGCGATCGACACCGTGGCCCCGACGGCGGAGGCGGCGAACAGCCACAGCGGTTCCCCGCTGGCGCGGAAGGCGAAAGGCGAGCCCACCAGCACCACGGGCAGCCCGATCATGAGGGGGACGGTAGCGCGCTTGGGCAGTACGTCCAGGCGCAGCGCCACTCCCGTCTTCTTGCTCCAGTTCGCGCCCGCGACCGCGAACAGGGCGAGGTACGCGACGGTCATCACCACCATGATGACGCCCCAGGCGACGTTGGGAAGCAGCCACTGGGGGCTTGCCAGGGTGCCTCCGTAGACCGGGGGTACGGCAGCGACGTACAGCGTGAGTGTGGTGGCGAACCAGCGTGGCCAGGGCGTGGCGGACAAGGCCACGGCTGAGGCCCGGACCCGCTCGGTGTCGGCCAGCGCGGCGCGTGCCTGCTGCACGCTCGGACGGATGGTGCCCCCGTTGGTTTCCATGACGGAAACTCTAGGCAGCGTGTTTCCGTCATGGCAAGTCGAAACTTTCCGGCACGGAAAGTCCCGGGGTGTCCTCTCCCAGCCCCAGACGGATCGCGATCTCCACGGGTGAGTACGCGCCGTCGGCCCGCTCCAGTTCGTAGGGCGCGGCCGGCATCAGGGGCGGCTGGGCCATGAACCGCGGCCGTACCCCGTGGTGCGGTTGCGCCGCGTGGACGAGGAACGGATGGCACAGGAAGACGTCGCCCGGGGACCCGGTGGCGAGGGCGACCGGCCGGTGGTCGGACGCCGCCACCAGATCGGGCGCGAGGGCCAGGCCGCTCGCCCCGTCCTCGCCGTAACTCCGCAGCACCTCCGGCACGTCGAGGTGCGACCCGACCCGGATCCGGGTGGGGGCGTCCTCCTCGCCGACCTCGCTGAACAGGAACAGCATCAGCAGCGCCCGGCCCCGGGAGCGCAAGTTGGTGAAGTACCAGCTCTCGCCGTCCGGCAGATAGCTCCCCTCGATGTGCCAACCGGCGTCGTCCGGCTCCTCCTGGTGCGGGAACCGCAACGGGAACGAGCCGAGCGAGTACCGCGGCTCCCAGCGTCCCGGGCCGACGAGCAGGTCGTACGCATGGTGCAGGGAAGGGGAGTTGGGCGCGGCGGCGAACGGCCCCTGCGCCATGCCGGCCACCCAGTGCACGGGCCGCGTCCACGTCGCCGGATCGTCCGGGTCGCAGCCCGTCTCTCGCCACAGCAGCCGCGCGCAGTCCGCGGCGACGCGTGGTGCGACGGCGCCCTCCAGCTTCACGAAGCCGTCGCGGACGAAGCGGGATACCAAGGTCGTGTCATCCATGACCCCATCGTGCGGCGGGGCCGGTGATCGTCACCCGACATTCTCCGCACCGACTTTGTCGGGCGCTGACCTTGCCCCTTGGTCGAGTTGAGGCCGGCTCCTGCGGCGGGCATCGCGTTCGTACGGTTGGCCGAGGCCGCCGCGACGACGGCGACGGGGTCTGCGTTCAGCTGTGCTCGCGTTCCACCGGGAGCCACAGCTCGGCATCGGCCTCGGTGCCGTCCGCGGACAGACGGGTGCGCAGAATTTCGGGACCGGGTCGGCTGCGGTAGCGATTGGAGGGGAACCACTGGGTGAAGACGTCCCGCCACAGCTCCTGGACGGCTTGCGGTGCCGGCCCGCAGGCGGCGAAGACCGCCCAGGCGCCGGCGGGGACGGCCAGCGTGGTCACGCCCGGGGGAGCGGCTGCGGAGGTGACCACCCCCTGGTAGTAGTCGAGTTCGGTACCCTCGGCGCGGCTCGCGTCCAGGTCGTCGCACACGGCGACGATGCCGTGGGGCTCCTGGTCCGACAGCTGCTCCAGGTGTTCCAGGATCACGGGGTTGATCTCACGGACGAAGTCCATGATCGCCTTGTTCGCCCCCCGGTGCACCAGCGGTACCCGGGTCTTGAGCCCGACGACGGTGAAGCCCGCCTTGTCGACCACGCGATACCGCAGCGTGCTGTTGCCTTCGATCGTGAGGCGGAAGGCCAGCCGGGACTGGGAGTTGAGCGCGGCACCGGTACGGCGGGCCTCGCCGGGCCCGATGCCGTGCATCGCGCGGAATGCCCGGGCGAACGCCTCGCCGGAGCTGTAGCCGTAGCGGACGGCGATCTCCAGCAGCGTCTCACGGCCCGCGAGTACGTCGGCGCCGGCCAGGGTGAGCCGTCGGCGCCGGATGTACTCCGACAGCGGCAGACCCGCCAGTGAGGAGAACATCCGGCGCAGGTGGTACTCCGAGGTGGCCGCGGTGCGCGCCAGATCCTCGATCTCCATGGGCTGGTCGAGATGGAGCTCGATGTGCTCCATGGCGAGGTTCAGCCGCTCCAGCATGCCCGGGTTCTTCCTTCTCTTGGTGATCACCATGCTAGGCGGCCACATGGGCCTGCCGCCCCACGTACCGTCGGCGGCGGCTCCCACGCGAGAAGGAGGCGCCGGACGTGCAACCGTTCGGGGCCGGTAGGTGTCTAGCGGTCGACACTCCGTTCTCCCGGTGGACACCGTCCGTTTGCCCCCGTTCCGACTGAGGTTCCCTCCATGCCGATGCCCCCGCACAACCGTCGCCCCGCGAGAGTCGCTGTCGCCGCCCTCGGCGCCTCCGGTCTGATCGCGCTGGCTGCCGCTCCGGCCGCCTTCGCCGATGAACCCGCCCCCGAGATGGTCATCGGAGGCGTTGAGCCGATCAGTGGAGTGCAGCCGGGGAGCACCTTCGATCTGCCGGTCACCGTGGCGAACAAGGGCACCGCGGTCGCCGAGAAGGTGTGGGTCACCTACGCCGTCACCCGGGGACTCGACTTCGCGGAGGTTCCCTCCAACTGCTGGACACAGCAGGTCCGGTCCTACGACGAGATGCCGGAGCGCTGGACCGCGGTGTGCGGGTTCGATCAGCCGGTGCAACCGGGTGCCGTCTACACACTCGAGAAGCCCTTGCAGGCCAAGGCCTTGGACCGGGCGTTCAACGACGAGCTGCTGCTGCGTGTCGGTGAGAACGATCCAGGGCCGGACGACAACGGCCTTCCCCCGGTCGCGGGAACGGCGCCGGCGGTCAAGCTGGTCGAAGGACAGGCCGGGAGCGAGGGGACCAGGGGAGTCGTCATCCTGCCCGTCACCTCCGTCAACACGGCCGACTTCCAGGTGACAGGTGCCGAGTTGCAGGGTCGCGTCGGCGAAACGGTGCCGATGAAGGTGGAGTTCACCAACGCGGGGCCCGCCTGGTTCATGGCGAAGCTGGGGGAGCCGACCGTACGGGTCATCGTCACGCCCCCCGCCGGAACGTCGATCGCCAAGGCTCCCGGGTTCTGCAAGGCCAAGGGCAAGGCGTACAACTGCGGGATGGGCCAGCGGGCTCTCAACGAGGGCGGCCGGGAGCCGTACACCTTCCAGCTGAAGATCGACAAGAGGGTGGCGAACGCCAAAGGCTCGGTGGCCCTGAGCACCGAGGCCCGGCCGTTCGACCCCGACAAGTCCAACGACAAGGCCGACATCACGCTGGACGTCTCGGGTGGGGGTCCGACCGCCTCGCCGACCACTTCGCCGACCGCTTCGCCGGGCGACTCGACCGGCGGCTCGGGCGGATCGACGGGCGGAACGACCGGCGGGTCGGGTGGATCGGCGGGCGGGTCGACGAGCGGAGCGGTCGGCGGGTCGTCGTCGACCGGCGGTAACGGGAGCACGCCGCAGGGCGGCAACCTGGCAGCGACCGGATCATCGGCGCTGCCGATCACGGGCGTGGCTGCCGGGGCGGTGTTCACGGGGGTGGCCGTGTTCGTCATAGTGCGCCGCCGCCGGGCCCGGAACCTGAACTGACGACCGATTCCGGCTCCGATGGCCGAGGCCCCTGGACGAGGCCGGACGGCACGGGCGCGGGCGGTGGTCCAGCCGCCCGCGTCAGCCCCCAAAATCGCCGAACGCGTTCGTTACGATCGGTGTCATGAGCGCCAGAAGAGAACCGGTCAGTCGACGTGAGCGTCCCGCGAAGCCCGCCCTGTCGCGGCGCTGGATCGTGGACACGGCCGTCCGGATCATGCGGGCCGAGGGCCTGGAGAAGGTCACGATGCGTCGCCTGGCACAGGAGCTCGACACCGGCCCGGCCTCCCTGTACGTCTACGTCGCCAACACCGCCGAGCTGCACGCGGCTGTCCTGGACGCGCTGCTGGGCGAGGTGGACCTGAGTGGCCGGGGCGGCGGTGACGACTGGCGCGAGCAGCTCCGCACGGTAATGACGTCGTACACCGAGGTGCTGTTCGAGCACCCGCAGCTCGCCCGGTCCGCGCTCGTGGCCAGGCCGAGCGGTGAGAACTACCTGCGGCTGGTGGAGCGGATCCTCGACCTGCTCGCACGCAGCGGTGCCCCCCGCGCCCAGGTCGCCTGGGGCGTGGACAAGCTGCTCCAGGACGCCACGGCCACGGCCGCGGAGCACTCGACCCAGGAGCAGGACCCCGCCGCCGAGGACGACTGGAACGCCACCGTGCGCGCTTTGCGCGCCGTCGACGAGGCCACGCACCCGGCCATCACCGCCCATATGCCGGACCTGATCGAGGGTGCGGCCGGGGGCCGGATGCGCTGGAGTTTCGACGTCCTCGTCAACGGCATCACGCACACTCCGGTACCCGACCCGGCCGACTGAGCCCGCCCTTTCCGGGTCCGGCGGGCGACGCGGGCCGGACCGGGGGCGTGTCCATGTGGCCCCGCACATCCAGTGACGAACTTGTTCGCTACGAACATGTTCGTTAACGTGGGAAGTGGCCGAAGGGCCGCCGCCAGGCGATTACGCGGTGCTGTCCCGCACGGCGCCCGCACACGCCACGCCTCCCACCTCCGTGAAAGAGGTTCACCATGAGCACCCCCACCCACATCCCCATCGCGATCATCGGCGGAGGCCTCGGCGGCCTGACCGCCGCCCGAGTCCTGCACGTCAACGGCATCGAGTCGACGATCTTCGACCAGGAGACGGGCCCGGAGGCCCGCACACAGGGCGGCATGCTCGACATCCACGAGGAGAACGGCCAAAGGGCCCTGCACGCAGCAGGCCTGCACGACGACTTCCTCAAGCTCGTCCACGAGGGCGGCCAGGCCATGCGCCTGCTGGGCCCCGACGGCGCGGTGCACGTCGCCGAGGAGGACGACGGCACCGGCGAGCGCCCCGAGGTCGACCGCGGCGACCTGCGCGACCTGCTGCTGAACTCCCTGCCCGACGGCACGGTCCACTGGGGCCGCAAAGCCACCGGCGCCCGCTCACTGGGCGAGGGCCGCCACGAGGTCACGTTCACCGACGGCTCGGTCGTCACCACCGACCTCCTCATCGGCGCGGACGGCGCCTGGTCGCGCGTCCGGCCGCTGCTCTCCGACGCCGAGCCGGCCTACACCGGCATCTCCTTCGTCGAGACCGACCTGTACGAGGCCGACACCCGCCACCCGCGCAGCGCGGCCGTCATCGGCGGCGGATCCTTCTTCGCCCTGGGCCACGAGCGTGCCCTCCTGGCACACCGGGAGACCGACGGCTCGCTCCACGTGTACACCGCGCTCAAGGCCGACGAGGACTGGCTGGACGGCATCGACTTCGGCGACGACGCCGCCGCCAAGGCCGCGGTCCTCGCCCACTTCGACGGCTGGCACGACAGCCTGCGCGGCCTGGTCGCCGACGCGGACACCCTCACCCCGCGCCGTATCCACGCCCTGCCCGTGGGCCACCGCTGGAACCGCGTCCCCGGCGTCACCCTGCTCGGTGACGCCGCCCACCTCATGTCCCCTTTCGCGGGCGAGGGAGCCAACCTCGCCATGATCGACGGCGCGGAGCTCGCCCTCGCCGTCGCCGCCCGCCCGGACGACACCGAGGCCGCCCTGACCGAGTACGAGAACGCCCTCTTCCCACGTGGCGAAGCCTCCGCCGCCGAGTCCGCCGCCAGCCTGGACACCATGTTCGGCGCGGACGGCCTGGAGCGGATGGTCGAGTTCTTCAGCACCGCCCCGGCCGACCAGTGAGAACCGCCCCGCACCGGAGCCCGGCCGTTCAGTCGCCGGGTCCGGGGTCGGGGTGGGCCGGTGCTGTGATGCCGGCGCGGGTTGCTTCGAGCTGGGCGGCGAACGCGATGCCGTAGAAGAGGGCCACGGCGGTGAGGTTGGCCCACAGGAGAAGGGCGATGAACGCGGTGAGGGGGCCGTACAGGGCCCCGAAGGCGCCGCTGCCTTCCACGTAGAGGGCGAGCAGCCAGGTCGCCACCACCCACAGCAGCAGGTGCAGGGCGGAACCGAAGGCGAGCCAGGTGTAGCCGGGCTGGACCCGGCGCGGTGCCCACCGGAAGATCACGGCTGAGGCGATCCATGCCAGTGCCAGCCCCACCGGCACCTGGAGGGCGTTTCGCCAGCCCGGTGTGCCCAGGGACCATCCGAAAGACGTCGCTACGGCGTCGCTCACCGCTTCTCCGGCCACCAGGACGATGAAGCCCACGATCATCGGCAGGCCGGCGGCGAGGGCCAGGGCGAGGGAACGGGCGTATTTGCGGGGGAGGGGGCGGTCGCGCTCGATGCCGTAGATGCGGTTGGCGCCCCGCTCGATCTGTCCCATCGCCGACGCCAGGTTCAGCAGCGCGAAGCCCAGGCCGAGCCAGAGCGCGAGGGTGCTCCACACGTTGCCGTCAGCGCTGGAGCGGGTGGTGTCGAAGGCGTCCGCGACCACCTCGCCGCTCGTTCCGGGCACGATCTCGGCCAGGGTGAGTTCCACGGCCCGTCCCACGGACTCGGTGTGCACCGAGGTGGCCAGGCCCACCAGCGCCACGGTGAAGGGCACCAGGCCGAGGACCACCTGGAAGGCGAGCGCCCGCGCGTTGGTGAAGCCGTCGGCATAGCGGAACCGGACGAAGGAGTCCACCAGCAGCCGCAGCCCGCCGTAGTGCCGCAGCGCGGTGAACGCCTCGTCCCCCGACAGTTCCTCGCCCAGCATGTCCCTGGTCTGCGGTACGTGTACGGCGGTGCCCACAATGCCGGCCCTCCTCCTGGTCGTGGTGGTTGTCCAACTGCCCACAGCGAGTCCGCACACGCGTCGGTGGCTGCCGCACCGATTCCCTGAGTTCGACTTCCGGAGGGGCGGCCACCGTCACACTGATACATGGCATCTGCGCTCGGAGCGAGGCGGCGCCGGGATTCCTCGGCCGCCCGCCGGCGATTGGTCCCACGTGCAGGTCAGGCCTCCTGGGACCCGGAGTCGTCGCGCGGCTCGGTGCGGTGGTCGAAATACGCCCACGCGAAGATCCCGAGCAGCGCCACCGTGCCCACAGTCAGGTACTGCACCAACGTCGGTGTGTTCCGGGTGAAGAAACCCGCGAGCCCCGTTACCAGCGCTCCGCACAGCATGACCATGCGGCTGGCGAACTGCTGACCCGGCTTGACCTCCTCGCGCTCGGAGAACAGGCCCTGCGCCGCCGCCTTCGCGGGGCGGGCAGCCCCTTTGCGTCTCTTCGAGCGGTACTCCAGCCCGTACCCGATCAGCAGGTAGAGCGCGAAGACCGCGGCGATCCATGCCCAGTCGGACGGATCGCTCGTGCCGCCGCGCGCCAGTGAGACCTTCAGCCCCGGGCTCATCCAAGCCCCCCTTTCCATGTCTGGGGCCGGATGCCCCGCTCGGGGAACGGCATGCGCGGCGATTTCCCGGCAGCGGCGGGGTTCGAACCACGGCCCACGCGGTGCGGCGGAAGCAGGCGCGCTACGACGCGCCCTGTGTCCCTGGGCCGATCACTCTGCCCGTCCCTCGCACCCCCACGGCGTCGAGACGGCGTCAGAAGGCGTAGCGGACGCGCAGCCAGGGGACGTGCGAGCCGATGAGGCCCTGGAGGGTCCGCAAGGCGTCGGCCTTGACGCCGTTGCGGTAGCGCACGTTGAGGGCGCCGTTCTCGGAGCGCTTGGCCTGCTGGAGGCCGGGCTGCCACAGGACGTCCTCGGCACGTGGATGCCAGCCCAGGTTCACCTCGTGCAGCTCCCGGTTGTGCGTGAGCATGATCACCTCGGCGGCGGCCTGGCGCCGCACCCGCTCGGGCAGGACGTCGTCCAGTTCCCGGAGCAGGTCGGCCCAGGCGGCCTGCCAGCCGGGCCGGACGACCACGGGTGAGAAGTTGAAGTGCACCTCGTAGCCGGCGTCGAGGAAGTCCGCGGCTGCGGCGATCCGGTCGGCGACCGGCGATGTGCGGATATCCAGGAGCTGGGAGTCGTCCGGCGGCATCAGGGAGAAGCGGATGCGGGTGCGGCCCTGCGGGTTCAGCGCGAGCAGGTCGGGGTTGACGAACTTCGTGGCGAAGGAGGCCTTGGCCGTGGGCCAATGGCGGAAGGCCTGCACGAGATCGGCCGTGTTGTCGCAGACCAGGGCGTCCACCGAGCAGTCGCCGTTCTCACCGATGTCGTACACCCAGGCCGTGTCGTCGCACTGGTTGGGTTCCGGCTTCGGTCCGTGCCGTGCGATGTGCCGGGCGATGTGGCCGATGATCTGGTCGATGTTGGTGAAGACGGTGATCGGGTTGGCGTACCCCTTGCGCCGCGGCACGTAGCAGTAGGCACACGCCATGGCGCAGCCGTTCGAGGCGCCTGGGGCGATCCAGTCCGCGGACCTGCCGTTGGGGCGCGTGGTGAGCGTCTTCCTCTCGCCAAGCACCAGGGTCTCGCTCTTCACGCGCACCCAACGGTCGACGTTGCCCTCGTTGCCGTGCAGTCCGGGGATGCGCCAGTGGGAGTCCACGGTGGTCAGCCGCGCCTCGGGAAACCGGGCGATGATCTGTCGGCCGCGCGCGGACACGGCAGCGGCCGGCTCGGCGAGGATCTCCCGCACGGGCAGCATCCGGCGGGCAATCGCGGAGTCCCGGAACAGGGGGTCCGCGCTCGCTTGTTCCCGGGCGGCGTTTTCCTCGTCCGGCCCCGTCCGGAGGGCGTCCAGGGCGAACAGTGCGCCGGAACCGTCGTCATCCGTGAAGGGGGAAGGGTGGTGCATGCGTGCTCCGGTGCGAGGGTGCGGCCAGGTGCCGGGAGGTGGCTGGACCACGGTTGTCCAGTGTAGGAGGCATGCCGACGGTCCGGGCGGTCGCACGGCTGGGCGGTCCCCGCGCGACCCCTCTCATGAGCACGGCGGGTCACGGCGGGCCGTACTGCCGCGCGCCCCGCCGTCGCCGGGCCAGGACTTCGCCGCGCGTCACGCCTGTCCCGAGCGGATTCTGGCGCGGGTGGGGGTCATGGCCCACCGGATGCCGGCGGTCATGGCGGTGCCGAGGGGCCGTACGAGCAGGTCCTGGGCTATGGGGACGCGGGGCAGGCGCAGTTCGCGGCAGGCCCAGGCCGGCAGCAGGGAGACGGCGCTGGCGGCGAGGGCGGTGTACGGCGGGCGGGCGGGCCAGGGGATCGGCGGGTGCAGCAGCAGGAAGCGGGCGGTGGCGCGGGCTTCGGGCGTGGCGGTCAGTTCGTCGCGGTAGGCGGCCAGGCAGCGGTCGAGTCCGGCCCGGCTGGTGGGCGGGTCGGGCACACCGAGCGCGGTGGCGATGCGCGCCATGTCGGCGACGTATCCGTCGCAGCCCGCGTCGTCCAGCGGTTGGGCGCCGTAGCGCTGGTGGGCGCGCAGGAAGCAGTCGGTCTCGGCGATGTGGACCCAGCACAGCAGGTGCGGGTCGGAGGCGGCGTAGGGGCGGCCGTCGGGGGCGGTGCCGTGGACGGATGAGTGGACGGCGCGGACCTGGTCGCAGGCTTCCTGGGCGTGGTCGGCGGGGCCGTAGGTGGTGACCGCGAGGAACGTGCTGGTGCGCTGGAGCCGGCCCCAGGGATCGCCGCGGAAGCCGGAGTGTCCGGCTACGGCGGCCATGGCCAGCGGGTGCAGGGACTGCAGCAGCAGGGCGGCCAGTCCTCCGGTGAACATCGAGGCGTCGCCGTGCACCTGGCGGATGGGACGCTCGGGGCCGAACCAGCGTGGGCCGGGCGCGCCGTGGATGCGGGCCCGGTTGGCCGGGCCCTCCGGTCCCGCGACCCGGGAGAAGATCGCCTCGCCGACCCGGTCGCGTACGGGGCTGAGGTCCGGCAGCAGTTTCATGGCGCGCTCGCCTCCTTCCCACACCCGGGTCGGCGTCCTCGGCGGCGCGTGGCGCCCGTCAGGGCGGGCCCGCGCGAGTGGCCGGCGCGCCACCCGGGACGTGGACCTGTGGCGGTACGCGTCTCAGCGTAGACCCGGTCCGACTGATCGAGGACGGCCCCACCGAGGCCGAGCGGCACCGCCAACCCGATCGCCCCTTCCGCGCCGTCGTCACCTCCGGAGGGCCGCCGGGCCTCGCCCGACCGGCTGCGGGCCGAGTGCCCAGGGCGCCGCGGATCACATCGCAACGACGCGCACCAGGAAGAGTGCGGCGATCAGCAGGGAGCCGATCACGACCAGGGACAGCCACCACAGGGGGTGCTCCCAGATCCCGCCGTCCGGCCTTTCCTGGTGCGCCTCGGCGGTCGACCCTTCCACCGCGGGCGTTTCACTGGGAGGACGCAGCTGCTCAGTCATCATCGACCTCCGGATCATCGCTGATCAGGGACAAGACGGATGCCTCAGACCTCCGTCGAGGCTTGCCCCGGTAAGGAGACAAAGCGCATCGAGCGCACCTGTGTTTCCGCTGCGCGGATGCGTTCGGATGCTCCTGGGCTGAATTTGCCGACGCGCCGCCACCTTGAGCAAGTGCCGCCGAGTGTCACGTGGCCGTCGACGCTCCGAGTACCCGCGCCGGCCGGAGATGCGGCCGCTCCACGGGACATGCAGTTCTCCCGCGAGGCGCCGTACCGGAGGCGCTCGGGCGGCTGACTCTGCGGGGCCCGACTTCAGGTGGGCTGAATTTGTCCAGGCCGGTAACTCCCGAAGCTCCACTCATGGCCTTCCGGATCGAGAACTCGAGCACGCCGACTGCCCCAGTCGGTGTCCTCCGGAGGGAACACCGCCCGCCCGCCCGCCTCCACGGCGCGGCCGAACAGGTCATCGACATCGGCTACGGCCAGATACAGTCCGGCGCCCGTCGAGAGGCCTTTCAGAGGCGGGATGTCGTAGGCGGCGTCCGAGCTCGCGACCATGACGACGGCTTCCCCCAGGCGCAGCTCGGCATGGACGACCGCGCCGCCTTCTCCGTCCTGACGTGCGGTCGTGACGAAGCCCAGCGCCTCCAGCCAGCCGATGCCCGCCGAGGCGTCGGCGTAACTGAGGTACGCGTAGAGGGCCGTTTCCTGCGTCGTCATCTTCGGCTCCTTGCACGAGGTGCTGAAGAACACGGTCCCCTCACACCATCCCGCCCCATGTCGCACCAAGGCAAACTGCAGCGTTTGAGCGTCGAATCAGCGGCCCCCACTGCGCCGACCACGGAGCTGCCGACGGCCGCATGCCACCGCAGCTCGCAGTCAGAGGTGCTCCGTTTCCGAGACGCTATGGCGTCAGCCAGTCGCGCAGGAGTCTGCTCACGGCCGGCATCGCCACGTACGTCATGAGCACATTGAAGACGCCTGCCACCACCGCGCTGCTGAGCACCAGGGGCAGCGCCGTCAGATGGGGCAGCAGATAGAGGCTGCCGGCCACGGAGATCGGGTAGATGGCCAAGGTCGCGCTGATCGCCATCTTCCATCGCGGCGGCGCTGGCCGTGTCGAGCCCGGCTTGGCGAACCAGGTCTCCATGCCGGTCAGTGTCCGCCGGGCGATCTCGGTGTGGTGGTGTCCGTCGCAGTCGGCGAACCAGGCCGCGCGCTCAGGTGACTCCTGCCAGGCCCGGCACGCCTCGGTGTCGCGGAAACGGTGGACGAGGAACCATGGCGCGTCGCCACCGGAAGAGCGGAACAGCCCGTATCCGAGGTGCCCGGGAAAGCTGGCGGCGCTTTCGAGGATTCCTTTCGCCCACCGCTCGAATGCGGCTTCGTGGCCGGGTTCCACGCGGCGGGCTATCAGCAGCGTCACCTCGCCCGTGTCGACGGGGACGGAGGCGTGCTCAGGGCTGACGGCGGTCAAAACTGACTCCTCATGATCTCACCGCGCCCACCGACACTGTACGCGTGCGGCGATGGAGGAGTCCGCAGACCACTGGTTCCGCGTGACACGCCACGTGGGGTCGGCGGTGCTGGCGAATGGCTCGTCGTGCGGGGACATCAGCCCTTCGACGGCGTCGGCGTCGGCAGCGTGAGGACTTCGGCTCCGTCCTCGGTGATGGCGATGGTGTGTTCGCTGTGTGCCGTCCGGCAGCCCGTCGCGCTGCGCAGCGTCCAGCCGTCCGCGTCGGTGACCAGTTGGGCGGTGTCGGCCATGACCCACGGCTCCAGCGCCAGCAGCAGTCCGGGGCGGAGCTTGTAACCGCGGCCGGGTCGCCCGGTGTTCGGTACGTGCGGGTCCTGGTGCATCGTCGAGCCGATGCCATGCCCGCCGAATTCGGTGTTGATCGCGTATCCGGCTCGCCTGAGGACTGTGCCGATGGCGTGGGAGATGTCGCCGATACGGGCTCCGGGGCCGGCGGCGGCGATCCCCGCGGCCAGGGCGCGTTCGGTCGCCTCGATCAGCGCGATGCTCTCCGAGGGTTGCGTGCCGCCGACCACGAAGCTGATGGCGGCGTCCGCCGCGACGCCGCGCTTGGAGACGGCGAGGTCGAGCGTGAGCAGATCGCCGTCGGCGAGTGCGTAGTTGTGGGGGCGTCCGTGGAGCACCGCGTCGTTGACGCCCGTGCAGATGTAGTGGCCGAACGGGCCGCGTCCGAAGGACGGTGCGTAGTCGACGTAGCAGGATGAGGCTCCCGCCTCGATGATCAGGGTCTTGGCCCACTGGTCGATGTCCAGGAGGTTCGTGCCGACCGTGCTCCGGCCCTTCAGTGTCTGCAGGATGTCTGCGACCAGGGCGCCGGTGTCTTTCGCCCGGGCCAGCAGGGAGGGGTTCAGGATCTCGATCATGTGCCCGTTTCCTCGCGAAGCCAATAACTATACCGGTAAAACTATACCGGTATTTGAATGGTGCCCGCACGTCGATGGCAGGGCGATCGGTGCTCCAGCCGCCTGGGTATCGTCAACGGCCATGGAGCTGCGCACCCTTCGCTACTTCGTGGCCGTGGCCGAGGAACTCCACTTCGGCCGGGCCGCCGCCCGCCTGCGCATGACCCAACCTCCCCTCAGCCGGGCGATCAAGCAGCTCGAGGCCGACCTCGGTACCCCCTTGCTCCACCGCTCCGCCGCAGGCGTCACCCTCACCCCACCCGGGGCGACACTCCTGGACGAGGCGCGCACCCTGCTGGACCGAGCCGACCAGGTCCGGGTCCGGGTCGCCGCGGCCGCCGGTGCCGCCGTCCTCACGGTCGGCCTGCTGGGCGACGGCAGCGACCCGGGTGCCCTGCGGCTGGCCGCCGCGTACCGCCGCAGGCACCCTGAGGTCGAGGTCCGCATCCGCGAGACCGACCTCACCGACCCGACCTGCGGCCTGCGTGCCGGACTGGTCGACGTCGCCCTGACCCGCGCACCGTTCGACGAGGCGGGCCTGATCGTGCACGAACTGCGCGCCGACCCGGTGGGCGCGGTGCTGCGCGCCGATGACCCGCTGGCCCGCCGCGGCCATCTCGCACTGGCCGACCTGGCGGCCCGGCGCTGGTTCCGGTTCCCCGGCGGAACCGATCCGCTCTGGCGGTCGTACTGGAACGGCGGACAACCGCGTGAGGGGCCGGTCGTCCGCGGCGTCCAGGAGTGCGTGCAGGCCGTGTTGTGGAACGGCACGGTCGGCATGGCCCCGCTCGGGCACCACCTGTCCGAGGAACTGGCCGTCGTCCCGCTGACCGACATGGCGCCGAGCCGCGTGGTGGCGGCCTGGAAGGCGGGCCCCACGAACTCGTTGCTCCAGTCATTCGTGCGGATCGCCACGGCCGCCTACCGCTCCGGAGGCGCCCGAGATGACCAACGGCCGCTCCCCGTCGCCCGGAACAGCTCGTTGAGGCAGTTTTGACGTCAGCCCGTCCCGGTGCGCGACGCCGGGCCGGGCCTGCCTGGGGGAGACGGGACAGGAGGCCCTGGCCAGCCACGATTCCCATCCGGTATCGGATCTCCCGGACAGGTCTTGGACGTCGGCCAGAGGCCAACCGCACAGTCGGGTCATGCCACTTTCACGACGAAGCGCCCTGAGCGCACTGGCGGGACTCTCGAGCACCGCCCTCGGTCTTGCCACATCCCCCAGCAGCGCCCGGGCCACGGAGTCCGCCGCCGACGAACACGCACAGTGGCGGACCAGGACGCCCATGCCGCAGGCCCGCGCCGAAGTCGGGGCGGCGACCCTCAACGGCCGCCTGTACGTCGTCGGGGGCACCCTCCAGCCTGACGAGGCGGCACCGGTGTGGGCCTCGGACACGGTCACCAGCTACGACCCGCACACCGACCGGTGGGCGTCACACGCGCCGCTGCCGCGCCCGCTCACCCACGTCGGGGTGGCCGCCCTCGACGGACGGCTGTACGCCTTCGGCGGGTTCACGGACGCCGTGCACCTCAACCCGCAACCGACGGCCTACGTCTACCACCCCGCTCGGGACCGGTGGAGCCGGCTGCCCGACATGCCCCATGAGCTCGGATCGGTCGCCGTCGCGGCCGCTGGCGGCAAGCTCCACCTCATCGGCGGACGTGAGTCCACGTCGGTCGTCACGATTCCGGACCCCCCGATCTCCCTGGGATACGGCACGGTGAACAGCCACCTCGTGTACGACCCGGTCCGGCGCCGATGGTCCACCGCGCGAGCGCTGCCCGGCGAACCACGCGATCACGCGGGCATCGCCGTCCTCGGCCGCGACATTCACGTGTTCGGCGGCAGGGTCGCCGACGTGACCGACAACCTGGCCCGCCACGACGTCTACCACACCGGCACGGGCCGCTGGCGCACGGCGGCGCCGCTTCCAACGCCCCGGTCGGCCGGGGCCGCGGTCGTCCTGAACGGTCGGATCGTGTACGCCGGAGGCGAATGCGGCTCCGGCGGAGGCACCTTCGGAGAGGTGACCGCCTACGACCCGGAGACCGGCGGCTGGTCCACGAGCAGCTCTCTGCCCCAGAGCCGGCACGGATTCGGCGCCGGCGCGGTGCGCGGCCGCGCCTACTTCGCCGCGGGCGCCCCCACCTGCGGTGGCGGCGCCTCGAAGGACACGCTGGAGCTACGTCTGAGGTAGCCGCCCCATCATGCGGCAGAGACGTGGCGGGTGGTGTCGGCCAGTTGAGGTGACCATCGCGCGGGTCACTCGTTTGGTTGAGCGCAGGGACGTCATGGCATCACCCGCGGGAAGGCTGTACGGCTCATGTCCACTGACCACCGGCGCAGCGCGCGTACCACCATCCAGCAGGCCGAGGTCATCCTCGTCGGCCAGTATCCCGGGCTGGTGGCCCTGGCCTATCTGACACTGCCGGCCTCACTCGGTAGACACCGCAGGGTCCTGGTCGCGCATGGCATCGTCCAGCGCGCCTTGCCCGGGTCGCGCACGGTTCCCGCGGCTCGGCGTGTGCCGGCGCAGCGGGGCAGCGGCGAGTCACGGGAGTGCGCGTGGCTGCGCGAGCGCGTGCTCAGGGAGGCGCTGCGCTACGAGATCCGGCCCCGCGGCTGGCCACGCCGACTTCCGGCGCCGCGTCGGCTGCGGCCCGCTCTGCCGGTGGTATGGGGCCTGCGGCTCTTCCCACGCGCGGGCGGCGAGGAGGAGGTCCAGCTGGCCCGGCTGCTGGCCGGGGTGCCCGCGGCCTCCCGTGCGGCGTTCGTGCTGCGCCACCTGGAGCGTGTGCCGGACGAAGAGGTCCTGCGGCTGTTGCGGGCAGCGGGCGAGGGCCGACCCGAGCGGGCGCTGCGGACCGCGGTCCGGCTCGAACAGGACGCCGGCCCGGCGGCGGAAACGCTCCTGCGATCACGGGAGTTCGACGCCTGTTCCGTGCAGATCCGGCCGACCGACCTACTGCGCCGCAGGCGCCGGTTGCAGCTCGCCTGCGCGGGGCTCGCGGCCGCCGCGCTGGCCGGTGCGGCACTGGCTGTGACCACCACTGACCCCGAGGAGCCGTTGCGGGCGGCCCCCGTGGTCAAGGTGCCCAGCCTCGGACAGCTGGTCCGTGTACCGGAGGGACAGTGGGCGGACACCTCCCGGGTCGACTTCACCGCGTGGCCCGCCCGAGGCGAACTGGCCGACGACAAGGACCTGCTGAGACGAGCCCTGAACGTCTGGGCGGAACCGTCGGCCGATACCGCCGTCACCACCACTGCCTCCACCACGGCAGAACCTCCGCGCCGCGCACCCCAGTTGCTGTACGCGGGCAAGGTGAACGACACCACCGTCGTGCTGTTCCACGAGGCAGACCAAGTGGTCCGCTACACCGAGCGGGGCGCGCGGACGACCTTGGCGTTCGCCCGGACCGACGAGGCGGATGTGACCACCGCAGCGGCTTTGGTGGTTGCCCGCAGTGACGACTCCGTCCGCTATGTGACCGCACCATGGATCGCCGAGGCCCAGACGCGGGACCTGCTCCGGCCCGACACCCCCGGCAGCCCGCTCTCCGTGAACGAACACGGCATCACGGACGACGTGCCCGCCCCACCCGGTGCCGGCGGCTGCTCATCCTGGCCGGTGCTCCAACTGCGCTCCTCCAGCCGCATCGTGGAAAAGCACGCGTTCCTTGTCACCGATCTCGGCGGGCTGACCGCAACCCACCTCACGTACACGCCGCTGCCGAGCAGGGACCAGCGGGCCCGCCAGCCGAGGGAGGCGACAAGCTCGGCCGCCCTCGCGAGCTGGGCGCACGGCGCGTGCCGGCTCGACGCGCTGCGCGGCCGTGACGTACGGGCCGTCAACCACTGGGACTTCGCCGAACAGGACCTGCCCGAAGGTGCCGGCACGGCGCTGTGGTCGTGCAGTCGCGTCTCCAGCTGGCGCGGACCGGGTGATGTGCTGGTGCAGTTCCGGGAGTCCTCCGACGCCCCGGACGCACCGGCGAAGGTGGTGGCGCAGGCCCGTTCCACCGCCGCCTGCAGCAGGTTCGGGCAGCATGTCGTGGCGGCCACCTCATGGAAGGCGCCGTCTGGCCGAACGTATCTTCTGGCGGCGGGCAGCCGCGAGGTCACCGCTCTGCGGGCCAGCGGGGACGTGGAGGAGACCGCCCAGGGTCGTACGCTGGCGGTCCGCACTCCCGACGACACCGCACGGGCGAGCGTGCGTGCGACCCTCTCCGACGGGGGAACCCTCCGCGAGGTCGACGAGGCAGCCGCAGACGAGTGATCCACTGCCTGGCTCTCGGCCGGGGTCACAGGCTGCCCGCGGACCTGGCCGGTTGTGCCGATGTCCGTTCAGGGCCGGGGCGACGTCGACGGCGTCGACGGGGGACAGGTCACCGATGGTGCCGCTCACGAACGCGTAGCGGTGTCGAGCGCCGCTGCCGCAACGGCCGCGAGCAGGTCCGGTGGTCGTCGATCGGCGCGTGAATCAGAGGGTCCCGGCCATCGCACGGCCGCCCGCACGGAAGATCATGCTTGTTTCGAGAGTGGGTAGGCGCGGCCGACGAACCACCCGGTACGTCGAGAAATGGAGCCCTTCCTTGCTGACCGCACTCCCACCCGCAGAGCCGGGCCTGACCACCCGAGTACCGATGGCCGCCCCCTGGTCGGGCTGGGTCGGCGAACACACCAGCGCGTTGATCGGGATCCCGCTCCGGATCGCGTTGATCATCGCCGTCCTGGCCGTGCTCCGCTGGGTCGCCAAACGGGCCATCACCCGGATCGTCCGTCATGTCCTGGAACCTTCGGGCGGTGACGACGAGCGCAGGCCGCCCAGGGCAACGGGCAGGGGCCTGGTCGTCATGCACCGCGACCGTTCACTGGGCCGGAAGCGGCGCGAGCAACGTGCTCGCACCATCGGCTCGGTCCTCAGCAGCACCGTGACGATCATCCTGTCGCTGGTCGGCGTCGCCATGGTGCTCGATCAAGTGGGTATCGCTCTGGCGCCGCTGCTGGCCAGTGCGGGCGTGGTCGGCCTGGCCATCGGGTTCGGTGCCCAGAGCCTGGTCGCCGACTATCTGTCCGGACTGCTGATCATGGTTGAGGACCAGTACGGCGTCGGTGACTCGGTCGACCTCGGAGAGGCCGTCGGGGAAGTGGAGCACGTCGGTCTTCGGCTCACACATGTGCGGGACCTCAACGGCGGCCTCTGGCACATCCGCAACGGCGAGATTCTGCGCGTCCGTAACGACAGCCAGGACTGGGCCCGCGCCGTACTGGACGTTGCCGTGGCCTACGAAGCCAACCTCGACACCGTCTACCACGCGCTGGAGGAAGCAGGACACGCTCTGCGTCAGGACCCGGCGTACGCCGACCTCCTGCTCGAGGATCCCGTGGTGTGGGGTGTGCAGTCGCTGGACGCCGACGGCGTCATCGTGCGCCTCGCGGTCAAGACCGCTCCGCTGCAGCAGTGGGCCGTCACACGCGAACTGCGTCGCCGGGTCAAGGAAGCCCTCGACACCGCCGGCATCGACATCCCCTTCCCGCAGCGCACCATCTGGCTGCGAACGGATCCGGCAGAAGAAGCCGCGCCGTCGGTCCGGTGACGTCGGCGTGCACGACGATCGAGGCTGTGCTGTTTCCCGGAACCGCTGTGTGGAGGGCGGGAGTCAGCGACGGCTTCCCCGTCCTGGTCGCCGTGAAGGTCGCGCCGACGGCTCTCCAGGCCGGCTTCCGAAGCGCCTGGTGCAGCCGTCCCGATGTCGGACAGGGGCGGAACCGGTCCGGCGCAGCGGATCCTGCCCCTGCGCCGACCAAGTCAGGCTCATGGTGGCTCGAAGGTCGTAGTGCGATGAAGTCCTGTCCTCGGATGCGGCCGCCCCGCGGCGCCGGCCCGGCCCTGGAGCCCCCCGGCCAGTGGAATGGCTGCGTTCGGGTGGCGGGCGTCGCACCGGCACCTAGGCTCGAAGGAGGATGGCCCAGCACCGGACGTAGGAGGCGTGTGGCATGGCGGAGACGGCGGAGGCGCGTGAGGCGGACCGAGCGCTGAAGGCGAAGCACCGGACCATGTGGGCGCTGGGTGATTACCCGGCGGTGGCCCGGCAGGTCGTGGCAGGTCTCGGGCCGGCGCTGGTGGAGGCTTGCGCGGTCAAGGCGGGTGACCGGGTGCTGGATGTGGCCGCCGGGTCGGGGAACGCCGCCATTCCGGCCGCGCTGGCAGGCGGTGACGTGGTCGCCTCCGACCTCACGCCCGAACTGCTGGCCGTGGGCCGTGAGGAGGCCGAGGCCCGCGGTGCCACGCTGAGCTGGCAGGAGGCGGACGCCGAGGCGCTGCCGTTCGAGGACGGCTCCTTCGACACGGTGATGTCCTGCGTGGGCGTCATGTTCGCCCCGCACCACCAGGCCGCGGCCGACGAACTCGTGCGGGTGTGCCGATCCGGCGGCACCATCGGGCTGCTCAGCTGGACGCCCGAGGGGTTCATCGGGCAGATGTTCGCCACCATGAAGCCCTACGCCCCGCCGCCTCCCCCCGGAGCCCAGCCGCCGCCCCTGTGGGGGCAGGAGGAGCACGTGCGCGCGCTGCTCGGTGACCGCGTCACCGACGTCCAGGCGCGCCGCCAGACGATCCGTGTCGAGGCGTTCGGGGAGCCGGAGGAGTTCCGCGACTTCTTCAAGACCGTTTACGGGCCGACCATCGCGGTCTACCGCAACCTCGCCGACGACCCCGAGCGCAGCGCCGCCCTGGACGCCGCCCTCACCGACCTGGCGGGCGGCGCGTTGCGCGAGGGGGCCATGGAGTGGGAGTACCTGCTGCTGACGGCCCGCCGGGGCTGAGCGGTCGCCGGGTGACCCGGCAGGCACGGGTCCCACCGGCACAACCGGAGTACGGTCGGCGCGGGCTTCCACCGGCACAACCGGAATGCGACCGGCGCGGGCATCCGCCCGATGGCCTGCACCGGTGCCCGACGAAGTCCTCGGCGCCGTAGTTGTTCCGTCGTCTCCTCTTTGGGGCTCCACCACCCCGACCCCGGATTTCCGACCCCCAATCCTTCGCCGATTCCGCGACGGCCCCGCAGGACACCCTCCGCTCCCTTCCCCGACGCCGGTCGAGGGCTCGGGCAAGTCCCGCCGGGCGTGGGTGTCACAAGGCAGCCGCGGCAGCCACGGCATTGGCGGGCTAGCAAGCCCGGCTGGGGCCGAGTCGTACGGCCAGCAAGGCCACGTCGTCGTCGTTGTCCGGCGGGCGTGACCGGGCCAACAACTCGTCGGTGAAGGATTCCAGAGGGCGGTGGGCCAGGGACGCGGCGTTGCGGCGCAGGCGCTCTAGGCCCTCGTCCAGGATCCGCCCCGGCGACTCGATCAGGCCGTCGGTGTAGAGGACCAGGGTCGCCTCGGGAGGCAGTTCGGCTGTCGCGTCGGTTCGGCTCTGCTGCGGGGTGACGCCCAGGAGGATCCCATGGCCGTCGGTCAGATAGCGCGCGACGCCCTCACGGGTGACCAGCAGGGGTGGTGGATGCCCGGCGTTGGTCCAGGACAATTCACACCGGCCGGCCTCGTTGTCCTTCAGGCGGGCAAAGACCAGCGTGGCCATGGGTACCTCGATGATGTGCCGGGTCGCCTGGTCAAGCCATTCCACGATCTTGCTCGGCGGCTTCTGCTGGGAGGAGGCGTAAGCCCGGAGCATGTTGCGCAACTGGGCCATGCCCGCCGCAGCCTCCAGATCGTGGCCGACGACATCCCCCACGGCGAGTGCGATCGCCCCGTCCGCCAGCATGAACGCGTCGTACCAGTCACCGCCGACGTGGGAGGCGTCCGGCGCGGGCAGGTAGCGGGCGGTCATGCTGCGGTCGGGTGAACGCGGGAGCCTGGGCAGCAGATGGCGCTGCATGGTCTCGGCAACCTGCCGCTGGCGCTGGTAGAGGCGGGCATTCTCCAAGGCGAGGCTGGCGCGCCGGGCGATGTCCTCCACCAGGGCGGTGTCGGCCGCGGTGAACCGACCCGGCTGGTCGGCACGGCCGAGGGTGAGCGCACCCATCACGTCGTGCAGGCTGCGCAGGGGTACCAGGACGGCCGAGTGCATGCCGGTCGCCTGGAACAGGCGCCGCTGCTCCACCGCGATCCCGGAGTCGGGCGGACCCTGGTACGTCTCGGGACCCGCGAAGGAGGTCGCGACACCTCGAAGAGCGCGGGACAGGGGCATCAGGGACTCCTGCGGTACGGGCGGCATGGGCCCTTGGAGGTCCTCCCGGAACTTCACGATGCCGTCCTCGGCGTGGGCCACGGCGAACCGTGACACTTCGTCCCGCTCGCCGATCAGGTCGATCACGGCCCAGTCGGCGATGCGCGGCACGACGAGGCTGATGAGGCGGCGCAGCGCCTCGTGGATGTCCAGGGTCGAGGTGAGCAGCGTGGTCGTCTCGGCGAGCAGAGCAAGCCGTTCCAGTTCGGAGAGCCGCTTGCCGGCCGGTGGCCGCTCCTCGGTGCGCCCCAAGGGGTGGAAGAGGACGAGTGTGGCCGACGGACGGCTGCCGAGGTCGCAGGGAGCAGCCAGCCACCCTACCTGCAACAGCGTGCCGTCTCCGCGCTCGAGCCAGTCCTCACCCTGTTGTGTCCGCTCGTCGAGAACGCTCTCCCGCATACGGCACTGGGCTCTTGGTACGGACTCCCCGCGGCTGGTGCGGTGCAGCAGATCGTGGGCGTCCAGGCCGACGAGATCAGCGGCGGCGCGGGCCAGTATCTCCTCGCCGCACTTGTTGACGGCGATGATCAAACCCTGGTCGTCCGCCAGGTAAGCACCTGCTGCGAGGGTGTCGAGTGCCCTGGCAACCGCTTCTTGCGGACCCTCCAGGCCCATCATTGCTGCCCTCCGTCACTGAAGAAGACGCTGGGTGTCGCCCGCGGCTCGGGTTCCCCCAGGATCACGCGTGACCCTCGTGCCGGGCAAAGACGACGCAACCCGGTCCCTGAGCCCGCACGGCGGCCATGGCCCATCGTGAACCGACTGGCGCGATCATCGCCACTGCCACGCCCTGGGAAGCTCCACCCGGCCCAGTCCGCATTGAAACCTCGCGAACGGGAAGTCGGACAGGGCATGCCATGCCAGGGAAGGGAGCGCATCGTGATGATGTCTCACACGCTTGTGCATCAAGTGCTCGTCGTCACGATGCATGAAAACCCCGGCACGGACATGGGGACTGACCCTGTCGCCCGGATCAGCGACCTCGTCCACGCGTACCGACCGGCTTCGGTCGTGATCGTCCTTGCCCAGCCCGCCCCGGCTCCGGCGGCGCTGAGTGTGGTCCTGCGGGCTCACAGCTTGTGCAGCCGCCTCGACCTGGTGCTGTCCGTGGCAACGCACAGCGCTCCGGTACGACGCTTCCTCGCGGCCGGTGCGGATGGAGAGGCAGATATTCGCCTGGTCATCCATGCCCGCGCCGACATAGCGATCGCGACCGCCACCGCGCTGACCCCGGCAGTGTGAGACGTGCCGGCCTGTTCCTCGCCGAGCATCCGGAATCGTTGGCTCGGGCCGGTGGGGCCCCGCGCTGCGGATCCGTCCCCGGGTGGTTGCGCGGCTCAGAGGGGGCGCAGGGCAGCGTCGATCGGCTCCACGATGCCGTTGTGGGCACCAGGTGTCACGCGGTGGGCTCTGCCTACGGGGATGGGAGCCTGTTCTGCGACGCGGTGCAGTACGCGGAGGAAGTTCTTGTCCGCGGTCAGGAACACGTCGCAGTCCGGCAGGTAGGAGGCGTGCTGGACGTCGATGGGGTTGCCGTGGGTGACTTTCATGTCCTCCTGCACGGTGTCTGCCGCCCACCGGAGCCAGTTGCGCGGCATCAAAGCGCGTTCGACCTCGTACAGCCAGAAGCGGTTGAACGTCTCCCGTGAGGCGCACATGGCGCGGAGGTCCACTCGGGCGCCGACCCAGTCGGCATAGGTGGTGTCCTCGTGTGTGATCAGGGCCCTGCGCCAGGTCGCGAAGGCCTGCCAGTACACCTCCTGGTTGTACGGCCGCCATGCCGCGATCTTCTCGCCGGGCGCCCATCCGGCCTGCTGCTCGGCCGTGGTCTCCGCGCTGGGAGACATCGTGATCCGGGAGAGGTCGCTGAGATCGAAGCGGGCCTCGCGTACGCGCTCCCGCTGTTCCTTCTGGTTGTCCACGAGGACCTGGACCTTGCGAGCGGTGCGCCGGGCCGGCTCGGTGTCCCGCAAGCGGTCGTGATGCTCGACCGCCTCCCGCCAGAACCGCTTGGTCCAGTACGTGCGCCACGTCGCCTCGCGGCCGGTGTCCGGCACGGCCCGCATCCACTCCGGGTGCAGTCGGCGTACTTCGGAGATGACCTCGGCACTCTCCTGGTCGGCCTCGCTGCGCAGCCGTTCGTCGGTCGCGGTCGTGATGGCCTGGATGATCGCTGCCCGTATGTCCGAGCGGGGATGCTGCAGTACTTCCAGCAGCACACTCGGCGCGGTCACCACGCGGTGCCCGAGGGCGTGAGCGACCTTCCTGAACCGGTCCCCGGCCCGCTCGTCTCCCAGATAGGACCAGACGTTGTTGTCGAGCATGATCCTCACGCTGCGGTTCCCCCTCCAAAACCTGCCCGGTCCTGCTGCGGTCGCTCCGCGATGCTGCACCAGCCCAGACCAGCCTGCAAGGCGCGCACGAGCGCCAGTTGGCGTCCGCGCCGGGGCTGGAAAAGAGTTTGGTCGCAGGCGAATCCTTTTCGGATCTCCCCGCCTCTTGTCTGTGTACCGGCCGAACGGGCCGACAGAACTGGGAGGAACCACCAATGATGGTCGCTGGCCTCGTCGTGATCGGAGCGTTGCTCGTGGGTGCGTGCAGCTGGCACCTGATGCGGCGCTACAAGAGCCGAAGCTGACCAGTACCTGCCCGTAGGGCGCCTTCCGGGTAGGAGTCTTTGGATGAACCAACGTTTTACTTGGCCGGACGAGCGGCTGATCAAGGCCGCTCAGGACGGCGACGTCGCTTCGCTCACCACCGTCGTCATGGAATCGCAGCCGCATGTCCGCAGGTTCGCCCTGTCGCTGTGTTCCTCACCGCAGGACGCGGAGGACGCGGCGCAGGAGGCACTGATCGTCCTCTACCGGAAGATCGGCACGTTGCGCGCCACTGGAGCGCTCGCCTCATGGATGTTCCGGATCGTGCGCAACGAATGCCTCCGGCAGGTACGGCAGCTCGTCACGCGAGGCAACGAGGCAACAGCCGAACCGGACACGACAGCGCAGCCGTCCGCCGAGGACGCGGTGCTGCACAGGCTGGAGGCGGAGCGGATCGCGGCTGCGGTCAGCGCCCTTCCCCGTGACCTGCGGCAGATTCTGATCATGCGGGACGTGCAGGGCCTGCCCGGCAAGACGGTTGCCCATGCGCTCGGCTTGAGCAACGCCGCGATGAAGTCGCGCCTGCACAGAGCCCGCGCAGCACTGCGTCGATCTCTGGCCGTCGCAGACCAACCACTGGCCCAAGCCACCGATCAGGGACGCGATCAAGGTGTCGGCCAACCAGCCGGAGGAGTACGACGACCATGAACCTCGCGAACACCGTGAAGCCCGCGCAGGGCGCGAAGGCCCAGGCCGCTTTGCCGCAGAGGAACTTCGCCAGCAGTTCCGTCCCGCGCCATCTGGCGCGCGGCGCCATCGGTTTCGGGCTGATCATCGCCTCGATCGCCCTGATGCCCGTTGCGGGCCCGGCCACCCTGCTGGCCGCCCCGCTGGCCCTGATCGCCTTCCGCGGCTGCCCCACCTGCTGGATGGTCGGCCTGGCACAGACCATCTCCCTCGGCCGCCTGCAGCGCCAGTGTGACGACGGAGTTTGCACCCTCACCACAGCGCACACGGCAGCCAGCACCACGAACCGCTGACGGATCGGAGGTACTCGTCTGTGATGGGCGGCGGTTCGCTTGAGCCGGTGTGCGGCGGCGGGGGAGTCTGTTCGCTGCCGCACAGAGTTCTCAACAGCTGGACCTGAACGTCTTTGAGTCGCCGACCGGTGTGCTCAGGTGGACGCGGGCCGCGACTGCTCGACCGACGTCAGCTGGGTCAAGGCGCACCGCCACCGCTCTCCGTCCCATACGAAGACGTCGGTGGCCCATTCGTCCGCACTGAACGGCTCGCCCCGGTAGGCGCCGCTGTTGGTGCCGTGTGTCGTGACCAGCACCGTTGTGTCGGACGTCGCCGCGAAGTGCTCAAGGTCGAGGGTCATGGTGTCGTGAGTCAGGTCGCCGGAGGCAACCAGCTTGAGGAACCTCTGACCCGACGTGATGCCAGTGCCGGTGACGAACTTCCAGTCCGGAGCGACGAAGCGACCGATCGCCTCGGCGTCGTTGGCGACGATGGCGGCGGCCCAATCGTCGAGCAGAGCGGCGAAGGTCTCGCGATCGGCCTTCGGCGCCGCGCCGTCGCCCCGGTAGGTGCCGAAGCTCCAGAGGTTGCCCTCCCCGTCGCGGACGGTGAAGCCGCGTGAGCCGTAGTCCTCGTCGACAAGGCCACGAACCGTCTCGGCACCTGCGGCCACGGCTCGCTCGAAGAGCGTGTCGGGATCGTCGCACACGACGTAGATCGCATCGTTGCCCGGAGCACGTCGTCCCCAGGCGGACTCGTCCTTGGCGGACGTACCCAGCATCACGCCACCGCCGAGCGGCCAACGCAGCTCGGCATGCTCGATAACCGACGGGTCGTCCTCGCGGGCGTAGACCGCGGTCTCCTGGAAGCCGAGGACGTCGGTCAGAAAGGCGATCGCGCCGCGCGCGTCACGGTAGGTCAGGCACGGCCAGACGCCGGCTGTCGTGGGGGTGCTGTTTGCGTTCATGCAATGACGATGCCCCGGCGCCGACGGGGCTGTCTTGGACGGATGGAACATCACCCGCGAGCAGCTCGGTCGGCGTGCAGCCGGCCAGCGCGGCGAATTCCCGGGTCAGATGTGACTGGTCGTAGTACCCACACGCAGCCGCCACCTGGGCGAAAGACACGAAAGGCGGCGAGCGTCGCAGCATCTGCTGGGCTCGCTCGAACCGCACCACTCGGGCCGCGAGTTTCGGTGTCAGGCCGAACTCGCTGCGGAAGCGGCGGGCGAGGTGCTGGCGGCTCCACCCGCTCTCCTCGGCCAGGTCACGCACGGTCACCCCGCCGTGGGAAGCGACCACCGTTTCCCACGCGAAGCGGAGCTCGGGCGCCGGCGTGCCGTCCCCGGTCATGCGGCCGAGCAGGGCGTCGCAGACGGCGAATCGGTGCTCCCAGCCGGCGGTGGTCTGTAGGCGTTCCCGCAGCTCGCGGCCGATGGGCCCGACCACCTCCCCGAGCTCGACCGAGAGGTTCCACAGCTCACCCGCAGGCATGCCGAACAGGGCCCGGCTGCCGAGCGGCGTCAGCTCGACCGCCACGCCCTCCTGGTCGCCGTCGTGGGAGATCAGTGCCGCGGTGGCCTGGAGGCCGCTGAGCACGCACCCGTAGTGCTGTGGCGACTGCGCCGGATCCGTCTGGGCCACGACGTCGATGTCGTCGCCGATGCTGACGATGAATGTCATATGGCGCGACGGCAGGCCGCGGTGCAGACCCGGCGGAAACCCCGTGAGCCGGTAGCCGCAGTAGCTTTCGATGAACGGCCGCAGCGGCGGCATGGGTGCGGCCGACACCCACTCCTCACACCGCTCCACCATCCCAAAAGTGTACAAGCCGAGCCTCACCGAGGGGTTCGGCGTGCGGTGCCGGAGACTGCGCAGTACGGATGGGGTCGACCTCGCGCTGAGACAGCGGGTCCGCCCGCGTCATCGCTCGCCAGCTACATGCGCAGGAGGCAGGGATTGGTGTCCTGGTTGTGGTGCCAGGATGTCGTCACCCGGAGCAGACGTCTGCCGACCAAGTCCTCAGCGTTGATCATCCGTCGATGCTGACACGGCCTTTGCCGACTCGGCACTGGTTTGCAGGAGCGCCGGGCCGGGTGTGGGCTTGGTGGCTGCTGCCGGTCAGGCTGCCAGACGCTGGTTCGCCCTGCCGGCTGCCAGACGGTCCGCCCGCATTTTGTCCAGCAGAACGTCGGCGGCCTTGAGGGCCTCGCCCACCGAAGGTGTGCCGGTCATGACGCACAGGGTGTGGGAGGTGTCCTCCAGCTCTCGGCTTGAGTGACCGGTGGGATGCAGGTCGTGGCGGAACCGGGCCTCGGCGAAGCGCGCCAGCACGGCGCGCAGTTCCTTCTCCGCGGGCAGCATCACGGCGAGAACCCTTTCCTCCGGGTCGGCGGGCCGTTGCACCTGGCGCCGCCGTACCTGTTGCGGCGGCGCGGTGCTCGGCGCCACCCACAGCATTTACGTTCCTACGGCGGCCCTTGTGCCCCGGGCCGGTCACTCTATGCGCGCTTCGTACAGGACGGTCGCCACGGCGTGAGACGGCGTGGCGGACGCGGCGCGGGCGGCTGCGCAGGCGAGAGTGAGGGCTGTCCAAGGGGGCGGGTGACGGGATCGGCGGGAGGAAACATGGTGGCGACGGCACCGACTCCTACTGCGATCAATCCCGCCCGAGCCGAACGGCAGTCGCTGGGGTGAGTGGACCGTCCGAGAGGCGAGAAGGGTCAGGACTGCGCGGTCCGGAACGCGAGAAGCCGCACGTAGGCTTCGTGGCTGTCGGGAGTGAAGTGCCACTCCAGCAGGGCCGCTTGTAGCTCCGGTTCGGTCAGCCAGCCATGCCAGGCGACCTCATCGGGATCGGGGGTCACCGCGTTCGGAATCACGGCTTCATGTACGCCGAGCCAGTGAGGGCTCAGGCCGCTGCGGTTGATGAACTTGAACGCCAAGCGCGGCAGGGCACGGATGCCCAGCTCTTCGGCCAGCTCCCGGGCGGCAGCCTGTTCATAGGACTCGCCAACGCCCGCGGCGCCACCGACCATGACCTCGTAGCGCCCGGGGAAGCGCGCCAGCTGCTCCGACCGCCGATGGACGAGGATCCGACCACCCTCGTCACGGCACACCGTCGAGGCGATGCGGTGCAGCCAGCCCTCCCGGACGGCCTGTCGACGGGTGACCACTCCCAGGACATGGTCGTGACTGTTGACACGCTCCACCAGTTCGTTCACGAAGCACACCCTGACAGAGCCCACTGACAACGCCGCGTCGCAACGTGCCTGCCCAGAGCACGCAGGCTCCGGGGCGAGCGGCCCGCTCATAGCGAACGCAGAACCCCGATGGGCTGGCGCTTCGCCCGAGGCGGTGGCCGAGCTTGAGGCCACGGCGGGGCATCCGATGCCGCACCTCAAGCGGGGCGAGAGTAGCGCGGAAGACCGCCTGAACGTGCCTCTGCAGAAGGCTTGTTGTGCGGTCGGGCGCATCGGTGGCGGGACTCCGGAATCCCCGACGGGACACCGGAGCCCGCGTTCAGCGGCACCGCTCGGAGGGCGGTTCATTGGTCAGGGCAGGGTCCATTTCTGGTTGGGGCCGGTGTGGCAGGTCCACAGGTGGACCGGGGTGCCGTCGTTCCAGGTGCCTCCGGAGGCGTCGAGGCACTTGGCGGACTGCGGGTTGCGCATGGTTCCGTCGGGTTGGGGCTGCCAGGTCTGGGCGCCGGAACTGTTGCAGGTCCACAGCTGGACCTTCGTACCGTCGGCACTCCCGCCGCCGGACACGTCCAGACACTTGCCCAGAGCCCGTACGGTTCCGTCGCCCGGCAGGGGCCACTTCTGGGCGCCGGTGCTGTTGCAGGTCCACAGCTGGATCTTCGTGCCGTCGGCGGTCTGGGAGTTGTCGACGTCGAGGCACTTGCCGTTGACGCCCTTGACCTCGCCCGTCCGGGACGTCGCGCTGGGGATCTCGTTGAGCGTGTACCACGCCTCGGTGCTCCACAGCCCCTCACCGTCGGCCGAGCTGAACGGCCGGGGCGATCGGACGTGGACGACCCGGTCGCTCTTGAGACCGGGAATCGTCAGCGTGACGGTCTTGCGGTCGCTGGAGAGTGCGGCCGCCTGCGCGGTGAGCGTCTCCTCGTCGACCTTGGGTCCGCCGTACGAGGCCGTCGGTACGTAACGCCACTGCTTGATCTTGTACCGCTTGGCCAGCTCTGCCGCCGTTTCCGTCGACAACGGCTGGGTGTAATCCAGTTCGAAGCCGCCGGGCACCGCACGCATGGCGCGGATGTCGAAGCCGTTCTTGCCGTTGGGCGTCAGCTTCTGCAGCCCGTGGGCGAGCTTGCCCTCCTGGCCCCAGTTGCCGCCCGCGCCCAGCCCGCCGGCATACAGGGCACCGTCGGGGCCGATGCTGATGCGGGTGACACCGGCTTCCAGGCCCTGGGTCATACGGAAGACGGCGCCCTGGTATTCCCCGCCGACCTTCTCCAGGTACGCCCGCTGGATGCCGCCGTAGGTGACGTCACCGAAGAGCATCTGCCCGGCGAACGGGCCCTCCTTGAGCTGCAGCGGGGTGCTGGGGGAGTTGGCGATCTCGTTCTGCGGCAGCCACAGCACCGGCTTGGTCACCGGCTGGGTGTCGAACGGGCCGTCAGGGTTGGTGTGGTGGTTGAAGAACCGGCCCTGTTTGATGTGCACGAGTTTGGAGGAGGGCAGCCAGCCGCCCTGGTTGTCCGTGACGAACATGTCACCGTCGGGGCCCCAGCCGATGCCGTTGGGCGTGCGCAGTCCGCCGGCGATGTACGACACCTCTCCGGTCGCCTTGCTCACCTTGATCGTGGTACCGCGGTTGGCGGCGGGCTGCGGATCGGTCGTCGCGCCGCCGTAGTTGATGGAGACCGACAGGTTCAGATAGAAGAATCCGTCCTTGTACAGCAGGCCGAAGGCGAACTCGTGGAAGTTGCCGCCGAAGGGCCAGGTCGCCACGCGCCGGTACCGGTCGGTGACTTCGTCGCCGTTGGTGTCGTTCAGCTCGGTCAGCTCGTGCTTCTGGGAGATGTAGAGCTTGCCGTCGACGTACTTGATGCCCATCGGCTCCTTCAGGCCCGTGGCCACCTTCTTCGCCGTCACCTTGTCGGGTCCCGTGGAGCCGGTGACGTTGCTCAGCAGGTAGACCTCGCCCGCGGTGTTGTTGCTGCCGCCCCAAGTGGCCACCGCCAGGCGGCCGTCCGGGAGCCAGTCCATCGCGGAGACCTGCGGTTCGAAGCCGTTCGGCCGCAGATTGGTGAGGGTGTAGTTCGGGTGTACCCCGGTCAGCGGCAGACCGTCGCCGGGGGAGTCCGCGCCCGCCTCGCACTCCTTGCGGCCCGGTGAGGTCACCCGCACGACGTCGGCATCCGTGCTGAGCACCGAGTTCGGTACGACGCTGAAGCCGGGGGCGTCCGGCGGTTTCCAGGCGAGCGTGAGCTGCTGGCCGCCGTCACGTTCGAAGTGCTCGATACGAAGGGAGTGGTAACCGGCCGTCAGGTTGACCGTGCCGTCCTTCGGTTCCGCTCCGTGGAGGCCGTCGTGGTTGATGACCAGTTGGTCGTCGATCCACAGACGGGAGCCGTCGTCGCTGGTGAGGCGGAAGGTGTAGCTGCCGGCCCGGGAGGCGCTGAGGTTGCCGATGACATGGGTGACGAAGTGTGTCTCGAGGCCGAACTGGTCGGCGGAGGACCAGTCGATCACCGGCATGAGTTTGTCGATGTTCGGGGTCTGCCCCGGCTTCAGGGTGCAGATCTCGTTCAGCGGCGCCTGGATGTCGAAGACGCGCAGGGTGACGCCCGGTTCCTGCGGAGGCAGATCGGCCGCGGCCGTATCGTCCGCGATGCCCGGGGACGCGGACAGACCGATCGTCAATAACGAGGCGATGAGCGTTCCGGCCAGGCGTCTGCCCAACCGACGGGGATACAGCCGTGGTTCCACGTGACCTCCTGACGGCCCCTCGGGCATGAGGGACTCGATCGGGTAAGTGAGGGATCCACCGCTGCCGGGGCGCGCCGTCGCCCCGGATACGGGGGGTGTGTGCGACCGGGTGGCGCATGAGGCTTGTCCCGTCGCGTCGGACACAGTAGGGACTTCTTCTGGTGTCGTCCATGCTTTGTCATCGACGCGTACAAAGTTCTGGACGGCTCAAAGAAGCCTTGTGAGGCAGCGCGCGGCACTCCCCGCTCCGGGTGAGTCGTAGGCGAGGAACCACTGGTTCCTGGCGGAAGCGGTCATGCGCGGCATGAACGTTCCCGTCCGGGGTCGGCGGGGCGTCGCCGCCCGGCGTCCCGTGACTGGACTCAGGTTCCGCTCGCAGGCGACGAGCGGAAGCACCCGTGCGGAGCTCGGTTACTGCTGCAACTGAGGGACGTGCCAGATGCTGGGGGTGGGCCGAGGCGTTTGCAGGGTACGCGGGGCCGGGGCAGTGGTCCTCAGAGTGACCGGAGCGGCTGGTGTGCCGTCGTCCCGTGCGGCGCAGCGACGGCGCCGGTGGGCGGAGCGAAGGAGAGAGCAGCGCGGTGACGATCAGCGACGCCGTTTTCGCATGGCTTGGGACGGGTGCCCTCCTCGCGGCGGTGCTGCCGCGGGTGGTCGCCGGCCGACCGCTGTCGCTTCCCCTCGTCTTTCTCGTGGGCGGCATTGGCGTGTACCTGTTGCCGTTGCCGCTGCCAGTGGTCGACCCGGTGGCCGACCGGCTGATGGCGGAGCACATCACGGAAACCTGCGTGATCATCGCTCTGATGGGTGCCGGGCTGGCACTCAACCGGCCCGTGGGATGGCGTCGATGGGCCGCGACATGGCGTCTGCTGAGCGTCACGATGCCGCTGACCGTGGCCTTCACCGCCCTCACGGCCTGGTGGCTGCTTGACTGGCCGCCTGCGGCGGCGCTGCTGTTGGCTGCGGTCCTCGCTCCCACCGATCCAGTGCTCGCCGCGGAGGTTCGGGTGGGCGAGCCGACCGAGGACGAGCACGACGAGGACGAGGTGCGGCTTGCTCTGACGAGCGAGGCGGGCCTGAACGACGGTCTGGCGTTCCCCCTTACCTACGCGGCGGTCGCCCTGGCGGCGGCAGCCGGAGGAGGCTGGTCCGCGGACTGGGTGGGCGGGTGGGTGCTGAAAGACGTCTCGCTCAAGTGCGCCATCGGGTTGCTGAGCGGCTGGCTCATCGGCCGGCTGCTGGGCTGGCTGTTCTTCCAGACCAGCTCACCGGTGCTGCGGTTGTCCGAGCACCGGGAGGGGTTCGTGGCTCTGGGCGCCACGTTCCTGGCCTATGGCGTGACCGAACTGCTGCAGGGATACGGCTTCCTCGCCGTGTTCGTCACCGCCTGCTCGATCCGGGCCGAGGAACGTGCTGCCGGTTTTCACAACGTCCTGCACGACTTCGTCGAACAAGTCGAGCGGCTGTTCACCGCTGTGCTGCTGTTTCTGCTGGGGGCCTTCATCGCTCTGGGCGGTCTGGACTCGCTGACCTGGCAAGGAATGGCGACGGGGCTGATCCTGCTGCTCGTCATCCGGCCACTGTCCGGGTGGATCGGCCTGCTCGGCAGCCGGATGCGGCAGAGCGAGCGCTGGGTGACCGCCGCCTATGGCATTCGGGGCATCGGTTCGCTCTACTACGTCGCCTACGCCCTCGGGCAGCACAGCTTTCCCGTATCGGCGGAAGAGCTGTGGGCGGTGGTGACGTTCACCGTGCTCGCCTCCGTGGTCCTGCACGGTGTCACGGCCGGCCCGGTCGTCAAACGCCTGGACCGGCTGCGCGGAACCACGCCTCCACACCCGTATGGCGGATAGGTCGACGACGGCGATCTGCGCGGCTCCCGCGATCAGCCGAGGCACCGGTTCGCCGTCTCTGCGACCAGGAGCCGGCCCAGACCACCGTCTACCGCCCCCGGCGACCCGGCTCCTGAGCGGGTCCGTACCCACCTCGCGCCTTGGTGGCTACGGGCCCGCTCACCCGTTCAAGCAGGTCAGCGATCCAGCGCACCTTCGGTGCGCGCCGGGGGCGTGGTAAATGCCGTGGCGTGCGCCGGGGGTGCTTCTGTCTGCCCTGACGGAGGT
>NZ_JBSFOK010000066.1:0-37118 GCF_053587635.1 Streptomyces sp. NPDC003635
GCGCGGTGGCGTTCGGCGCGCTGCTCTCCCAGGGCATCGGCGACACGATCCGGGTCTCCCTGTCGGCGCCGCCGGCCGAGGAGGTCAAGGTCGGCCTGCAGATCCTGGAGTCGCTGAACCTGAAGCAGCGCGGCCTGGAGATCGTGTCCTGCCCGTCCTGCGGCCGGGCACAGGTGGACGTGTACAAGCTGGCGGAAGAGGTCACGGCCGGACTGACCGGCATGGAGGTCCCGCTGCGGGTCGCGGTCATGGGCTGTGTCGTGAACGGCCCCGGCGAGGCCCGCGAGGCCGACCTCGGCGTCGCGTCCGGCAACGGCAAGGGCCAGATCTTCGTCAAGGGCGAGGTCATCAAGACCGTCCCCGAGTCCAAGATCGTCGAGACGCTGATCGAGGAGGCCATGAAGCTGGCCGAGCAGATGGAGGCGGACGGCGTGAGCTCGGGCGAGCCGTCGGTCTCGGTGGCGGGCTGACCGGCCGGGGGTCCCTGTATCAGTGCGGGCGTTCAGCGGGGCGGCGCTTCACAACTCCGACAGGTACAGTTCGGAGATCAGCAGTCCTGAGTGTGAGGCCCCGCAGTTGTTGACCCAGACCACATCCCGGGTCCTCGAACCGAGCGACCTGGACGCAGCGCTCGTCGTGCTGGACCGCGAACCGGTCGCGAACGCCTTCGTGACCTCTCGCGTCCAGGTGGCCGGGCTCGATCCCTGGCGCCTCGGCGGCGAGATGTGGGGCTGGTACGAGGACGGCATGCTGACGTCCCTCTGCTACGCCGGCGCCAACCTCGTCCCCATCTGCGCCACTCCCCGAGCCGTGCGCGCCTTCGCCGACCGTGCCCGGCGGGCCGGGCGGCGCTGTTCCTCGATCGTCGGCCCCGCCGAGTCCACCGCCCAGCTGTGGCGGCTGCTCGAACCGAGCTGGGGCCCGGCGCGGGACGTCCGTTCCCACCAGCCGCTGATGGTCACCGACCGGATGCCCGAGACCATCGCCCCCGACCCGCTGGTCCGTCGTATCCGCAAGGACGAGATGGACACGATCATGCCGGCCTGCGTGGCGATGTTCACCGAGGAGGTCGGGGTCTCCCCGATGGCCGGTGACGGCGGGCTCCTCTACCAGGCCCGGGTCGCCGAACTCGTCGGCTCCGGCCGCTCCTTCGCCCGCCTCGACGCCCACGGCAAGGTCGTCTTCAAGGCGGAGATCGGCGCCGCCACCGAACGCGCCTGCCAGATCCAGGGCGTCTGGGTCGCCCCCGAGTACCGGGGCCAGGGCATCGCCGCCCCCGCCATGGCGGCCGTACTCCGCTACGCCCTCGCCGATGTCGCCCCGGTCGTGAGTCTCTACGTCAACGACTTCAACACCGCGGCGAGAAGGACGTACACCAGGGTCGGCTTCGAAGAGGTCGGCGCCTTCATGAGCGTCCTGTTCTGAGCCCGCGGAGCACACCCCGCTGTACCCTCCCCGCATGGATCTCGTCATCGGCCCCCTGGACCTGTCAGCCCACGTCGACGAGGCCCTAGCCGTCCAGGCCGTGGCGTTCGGACTGGGCGCGGACGAGGTCGCCGTACGCCGTCAGATCGTGCTGCGGCACATGACCTACGCCGGCGCCCGCGCCCTCGGAGCCACCGCGGAGGGCCGGCTCGTCGGATTCGTTTACGGCATGCCCAACGACCGCGCCCACTGGTGGTCCACCGTCGTGGAGCCCTATCTCCGCGCCCAGGGCAACGACCTCTGGCTCGACGACTCCTTCGTCATCACCGAGCTGCACGTCCACCCCGACCACCAGAACCGCGGTATCGGCCGATCCCTCATCACCACGATCACCGACGGCGCCACCGAACCGCGCTCGATCCTGTCCGCGATCGACACCGAGAGCCCGGCCCGCGGCCTCTACCGCTCCCTCGGCTACCAGGACCTCGCCCGCCAGGTCCTCTTCCCGAGCGCCCCCATGCCGTACGCCGTGATGGGGGCCCCGCTCCCGCTGCGCCGCCACTAACCGATTTCCACCGCCCGGCACCGCCCGGATAACCTCCTGCCAACACCATCACGCAGCAGGAGTACGACAACCATGGCGAACGCACCGGTCCAGCGCATGTCCCAGTTGATGGCGAAGACGCTGCGCGACGACCCGGCGGACGCCGAGGTCCTCAGCCACAAGCTGCTCGTCCGCGCCGGCTACGTCCGCCGCACGGCCGCCGGCATCTGGTCCTGGCTGCCCCTCGGCAAGCGGGTCCTCGCCAACGTCGAGCGCGTGGTCCGCGAGGAGATGGACGCCATCGGCGCCCAGGAGGTGCTGCTCCCCGCGCTGCTGCCGCGCGAGCCGTACGACGCGACGGGCCGCTGGGACGAGTACGGCCAGGAGCTGTTCCGCCTCAAGGACCGCAAGGGCGGCGACTACCTGCTCGGCCCGACCCACGAGGAGATCTTCACCCTGCTGGTGAAGGACCAGGCGTCCTCCTACAAGGACCTGCCGGTCATCCTCTACCAGATCCAGCACAAGTACCGCGACGAGGCCCGTCCGCGGGCCGGCATCCTGCGCGGCCGGGAGTTCCTGATGAAGGACTCCTACTCCTTCGACACCGAGGACGAGGGCCTCGCCCAGTCCTACGCCCTGCACCGCCAGGCCTACCAGCGGATCTTCGAGCGCCTCGGCCTCGACTACCGCATCTGCGCCGCGACCGCCGGCGCGATGGGCGGCTCGAAGTCGGAGGAGTTCCTGGCCCCGGCCGAGGCCGGCGAGGACACCTTCGCGGACTGCCCGAACTGCGACTTCGCGGCCAACACCGAGGCGATCACCTACGAGCTGAAGCCGGTCGCCGCCGAGGGCGTGCCCGCGCTCGAGGAGATCCCGACCCCGGACACCCCCACCATCGAGACCCTCGCCGCCCACCTCGGCGTCCAGGCCTCCGCCACCCTGAAGAACCTCCTGGTCAAGGTCGACGGCGAGATCGTGGCCGTGGGTGTCCCCGGCGACCGCGAGGTCGACATGGACAAGGTCGAGGCCCACTTCGCCCCGGCGACCGTCGAGATGGTCACCGAGGAGGACTTCGCCGAGCGCCGGGACCTGGTCCGCGGCTACGTCGGCCCGCAGGGCCTGGGCGAGAAGGTCAAGTACCTCGCCGACCCGCGCGTGGCCCCGGGCACCGCCTGGATCACGGGCGCCAACAAGGAGGGCACGCACGCGAAGAACGTCGTCGCGGGCCGTGACTTCGAGGTCGAGGAGTACGTAGACGTCGTGGTCGTCCAGGAGGGCGACCCCTGCCCGAAGTGCGGCACCGGCCTCAAGCTGGACCGCGCCATCGAGATCGGCCACATCTTCCAGCTCGGCCGTAAGTACGCGGACGCCCTCAAGCTCGACGTCCTCGGCCAGCACGGCAAGCCGGTCCGCGTCACCATGGGCTCCTACGGCATCGGCGTCTCCCGCGCGGTGGCGGCCCTGGCCGAGCAGACCGCCGACGACAAGGGCCTGTGCTGGCCCGCCGAGATCGCCCCGGCCGACGTCCACGTGGTCGCCGCCGGCAAGGCCCTGCAGACCGAACTCGCCCTCGACGTCGCCGGGAAGCTCGCCGCGAAGGGCCTGCGGGTCCTGTGCGACGACCGCGCCGGGGTGTCCCCGGGTGTGAAGTTCACGGACTCGGAGCTCATCGGCGTACCGAAGATCCTGGTGGCCGGGCGGCGCGCGGGAGACGGCGTCGTCGAGCTGAAGGACCGCCGTACCGGGGAGCGCGAGGAGCTGACGGTGGAGGAGGCCGTCGCGCGGCTGAGCGCGTAGCCGCGCCGGTTTCCCGGCGACTCCCCGGTTCAGGCCGTTCCCGCCCCTGGCGGGAACGGCCTCGCTGTTCAGCGGATGTGCGCTGTCCCTGAAGGGTCAGCCGGCCTCTGCGGCCGGGGCACAGGGAAGCAGTTCGTCCGGCAGCTCCACCCGCATTCCGCAGAAGCAGAGAAGCTGTCCGCCCCGAGCAGCGGGGGCGCCGAGGTCGATCACCAGGATGTCTCGCAGTTCCCGGATCACATCACGTACGGGAGCGTCTGAGGCGACGCGGATCCCGACTTCGTCCGGGTCCCAGACGGCGAGACCAGGCAGGCCGTCCGTCAGGAAAATATGGATGCACACAACTGTCTCCCCAGGGATGCACTACGGCATGAGTGATCCGCTCCGGGAGGTCAGCGGCTGACTGATGATACCGGTGACGGTGGGGTTCGAGGGGCGTTTCGTCATATTCCCCGTAAAGGCATCGCTGGGCTCACACAATGCGGCTGACCTGGAGCATGGCCTCGGCATCCTTGAGGAGCGCGCGCTGGCGTGCCTCCGGCAACTGCCGGTAGAGCTTCAGCAGCCTGGCCTCGCGCTCGTCCTCGCTCGGGCCCGGCACGGGTCGGCCGACCGCCTCGAAGAACTCCTTGGGTGTCGTCCGCACGCCCCAGCGCCGGAAGACTTCGACCATGGTCCGCAGCTTCTCCGGTTCGATGCGCGAGGTGCCCCGGGTCCGGTTCACCCAGGCGTTCAGCGTTGGGTAGGAGATGCCGGCCTCTCTCGCCAGATCCTTCTGGGTCCGGTCGGGGACCTGGGCCAGCAGGCGGGCGAGCAGCGTGGCCAGGTCCTCGTCCTGGCGTGGTGGATCGTGGCCGGGGTCTGGGTCTCCTGGGCGGCTCTGCGGGTTCGTCACGCATCAGAGGATCCGCCATCAATATCTACAAGCGCAAGTAGATCGCAGATTGGCGGGGCGGCTTCGGAAGCGCGGGTGCGAATAATTCACACCGGTGTGCGCCCGCGGTGGCCGCCGAGGTCGGAGATGCCTCAAGTCTCACTCTGCGTAGGCATCTTGACACTGTATGCGTCTACGTGAAGACTGTAGATAGCCCCGGGCGAGTGTCGCGGCTCCTGGTGTGGGCGATTGACGCATCCTCAGTGAATCTACATCTACATGAGTATTGCAGATTCGGCGCGTGTCCGCGCGGCTCACCGGCTCAACCGAATGACCCACTGACCCACTGACCGTCTCAACTCCCGACGGGAGGACCGATCGTGTCCCTACCGCACCATGTCCCCACCGCTCCGGCCGGCGATCCGGAACCCGAGCTGATCGCCCGGGCCCGCGGCGGAGACCGGGAGGCGTTCGCCGCCCTGTACTACGAGCACTACCGCCTCGTGTACGGCTTTCTGCTCGTCCGCACGCGCGACAGACACCTGGCGGAGGACCTGACCCAGGAGGCGTTCACCCGCGCCCTGCGCCGTATCGACGCCTACACCTGGCAGGGGACCGCCTTCGCCGCCTGGCTGACCACCATCGCCAAGAACCTCTACCTCGACGAAGTGGGCCGCGGCCGTACCCGGCTGGAGACCCCGGTCGCCGAGTTCGACGAGCCGCAGGCGTCCCTGCGCCACGGGGAATCCGTCGTCCTGCGCGAGCTCGAAGCCGTGGAGGCCCAGGAAGCCGTCCACAGCGCCCTGCACAGCCTCAACGCCCTGCAACGGCACTGTGTGCAGCTGCGCTTCCTCGACGAACTCACGGCTGAGGAGACGGCCCTCGCCATGGGCCGGAGCGTCGGCGCGGTCAAGACACTGACCTACCGGGCGTTGCGGAAGATGCGCTGGACGACCGAGGCGGTGCCCGCGTGAACAGCAACGTTCCGCATGTCGCGGGCGTCATCCGGGCAGTGCTGGAGTCCGTCCGGCCCGAACAGGCGGCCGCCGTCGCGCAGGCGCTCGACTCGGCCCGTCTCCTGGTCGACCCGGAGCGCACCTTCGGCGCGGTGCTGCACCGCACGCCGGAGGGCGGCTGGTCCCGGACCCGGCCCGCGCCCACCGAGCTGGAGCGGCAGGCGCTGGCCTGGGACGACGCCTGCGCCCGGGCCCGGTCCGTCGCGGCCTCCATCGAGCACCGGCTGACCGGGCACCAGGGACCCTCCGGTGTTCGGGTGGAGGGCAACCGGGTCCGGGTGGTGCTCCGCGTCGACGGACCCGACCAATGGGCCGACTGGCGGGCTTACTTGGGCATCGCGGTGGTCAGGGAGGGCGACCGTCCCCACACCGTCGTCGGTGAGGGGGAGCACGGCGGTGTCCGGGTGGCGGTGATGGCCCGGGTCACCGCGGCTCCGCCGAGTGGCGCGACGGGACACCAGGCGCGCCCCTTCCGGCTCGGCGGTACCACCTACGACCTGGCGGTTCCGCACCGCGACGCGCACGGGGACGTCTGGTACTTCCAGGGCTGCCGCACCCACGACGGTATGCCTTTGCTGTCCGTCGACGGCCGGCCCGAGCGCTGTTCCCTCGCCAATGTGGCGGCCCATCTGGGACCGCTGTCGCCGCTGCCGCGCGTCGAGGACCCGGTTCCCGCAGCCGCGCCCCCGGCGTTAGCGCCCGCACCACCCCCGAAACCGGTGTGCGGTCCCGCCGGGCCGGTCGGATGAGCCGCGGTGGGCCCATGGAGGGGGGATCGCGGGTCTGGGAATCCAGTGCCGCGTGCGGACAACGCGACGCGGACCTCTGGTTCAACAGCCGCTCGCAGGCCGCGGCCGTGGCGATCTGCGTGGCCTGCCCCGTGCTGGTTCCCTGCCGGGCCGCCGTTCTGGAACGGGAGCGCGGCCTGCCGCGATGCCGCCGCCAGGGCGTCGTCGCCGGACTGACCGGTCCCCAACGCCATGCCCTGGACCACCGGGCCGCCCCGCGGACCGAGCAGCCGCCGAACCAGGCCGGCAGTACTCCCGCGGCGGCCGCACCGCGCCCAGCACAGCCCGCGGCCTGCGGCACCCGGGCCGCGTACCAGCGGCACCTGCGCCGACGTGAGCCCGTCGACGAGGCATGCCGCGCGGCGAACGCCCGCAGCGCGGGCCGCTACCGCCGTACCGGCTCCACACGTGACCAGAAGCGGACCCCCGGCCCGGCGCCTCCCGACCCGCCTCACCCGCCCCCGCCGCTCACCGCCCCCGGAGTACCGCATGCCCCCGCCGGCCCCCGGCCCTCACCCGAACGACCCATGGGCCCACGCCTCCTACCACGCCCACCCTGGCGACGCTCGTCTCGACGATCCCCAGGACGGCGCCCTCAGGCCCGGCGCGACCCGTCCGGGGGCGCCCGCCGCGGACAGCCGCGGACCTGGTCCGTGCTTCGGTGGCCCCGGGAGCCTCCGGCGGCTGTTCGGATTCTTGTGCAGGGTCCTCCGGTTGCCGGTAGCGGATCGGCGACGGCGGGGGGACCCGGGTCCTCGCCTCGCGAGCGAGTTGGAGAACTGCCGGCAGCAGCGGGACCGTTGGCGCTGTCACGCCGACTCCTACGAACGGGAGTTGACGAGCCTCCGGCACGAGCGGGCGCATCTCCTGGCCTGGCTGGCGGCGCTGCATCCGTCGAGCGCCGTGCTCACCGACGGCGGCGGCACCCTGTCTCTCCGGGCGGGGGAGCGCGGTGTCTCCTGGCCGCTGTCGCCCGCCGAGCTGCGGTTGTTCGCCCACGTCCCGCACGCGGAGCCGGCCGATCTCACCGACATGGGTGAGGCGGAGCAGACGGCACACATCCGTGAGCACACCCGGTTGCTGGCGATCGAGGGGATCCTCTCCGCGGCTCCGGCCGGAACGTTGTCGCCGGGGCCGCGGTCCGCGAGGTCCGGCGACCACCCCTGAAGACCCGCGGGCTGCCGTCGGGCGCCCCGCGAGACCCCGGCCGGCACGCTCGGGAGGCACGTCGGCCGGACCCACCACGCCCCCCTGCGAGGCTCCCCGCAGGGGGGCGTGGGCCAGTCGACGGGACCTGGTGACCTGCGGCTAGAGCCAGCCGGCGAACTCCAGCAACAGCTCGGCGTCCTGTCCCCGCCCCACCCGAAGCGCCCGTACCCCGGACTCCACCGCACGGAACAGGGTCCACCCCCGCAGCCGCTCCTGGTCCACGTCCAAGGACTCGGCGAGCCGCTTGATCCGGCGCCGCGTGGTGGCCGCCCCCGAGGGGGAGGCGATCAGGTCCTCGACCCGGTCCCGCACCAGCCGCGCCAGATCGAACGCGCACTCGCCGACCACCGGATCGGGCCCCACGGCCAGCCACGGCGTCCGCTCCCCGGCCAGCACCTTGCTCTGCCGGAACGTGCCGTGCAGCAACCGGTGCTCGGGCGGCGCCGCCAGCAACTCCTCCCGCGCGGCCAGTGCCGCGTCGACCAGCGCGCTCACCCCGGCCTGCGCCGTGGCCGTCGCCCGCATCGCCTCGGCCTGCCGACCGGTCCGCTCGATCACCGTCTCGAACGCGTGATCCCCCGGCGGCTCGACCCACAGCCTGCGCAGCGTCCCCGCCGCCTCCAGCAGCGCCTTCGCCTCCGGCAACGACCGTACCGACACGTCGGGATGCAGCCGCTCCAGCAGCAGCACTCCCTCGGCCGTGAACGGCTCCAGCAGCTGTACGGCGCCCAGGCCGCCCCAGTGCGCCAGAGCCGCCCGCTCGCTCTCGGGCCGCGCCCGCGGCGGCGCCAGCTTCAGCACGGCCGGCGTACCGTCCGCGCGCCGGACCAGGGCGACCAGGCTGCTGCGACCGCCGGGCACCTGAACCCGTTCCAGGGTCAACTCGCGTAGCGCCACGGCCTGCTGGACCGCCTCGGGCAGCTTCTCCAGCCAGCCGTCCGCGTCCGTCGCCGTCTCACCGAGCGCCCTCACCAGACGCCGCGGCGGTTCGAAAGCCATACGCGAGAGTTTCCTTCCAGTACGCGTCACGCCGTGGGCGTCACCGATGCCGAGCCGGTGCCCGCGCGCTCGGCGAGCCCAGGGAAGGCTACGCTCTCGCCGCGCCAGCGCACCGCCCGCACCGCCGCCTCCCGCACCGCCTCGGCGGCCGTACGCCGCCGCTCGCCGGTGGCGGCCCGCACCAGATCGGAGTAGACCCCGGCCACCCGGTCCTCCACCTCCGCGGCGAGCCGGACCGCCGCGGGCGAGTCCGGCACCGCGAACGGCAGCGCGTACCCGGCCTCCGCGGGTACCGGCTCGCCGCCCAGGTCCACCACCTCGCGCACCAGGGCGTCGCGCCGGGCCCGATGGGCGTCGTAGGCCCCCCGGGCGTCGGTCCGCCGCTCCTCGGCGATCCGGCCGCCGACCACGCCGTACCCGTACACCGCCGCATGCTCGGCGGCCAGTGCCGCCTGCAGGGCCGCCAGTTCCTGGGCCTTCGCCTCGCTCACGCCGCACCCTCCGTCAGCAGGTACACATGGGCCGCTCCGGCGGCCGACACCGAGGCCAGCAGCCGGGCCAGTTCGCCGGGCAGCTCCACCAGCGCCTCGGTCCGCCGGTCGACCAAGGTCCGTTCGGCGGCGGCGAGGGCGGCGAGGGCGCCCTTCTCGTCGGACGGCACCGCCGGCGCCGTCGCCGAAGGGGAGGCCGACGCCGACGCCGAGGGCGTGGCCACCCTGGCCGCCGTACCGCCGAAGGCCTCCGCGTGCCGGACCACCGCCGCGCGCAGCGGTCCGAGGCGCTCCGCCAGTGCCGGATGGACCGTGATCACGGCGTCGTAGCGCTCCGCCAGCTCCGCGCTGTCCCGGGCCGCACGCGCGCGTGCCCGGTCGGCGGCCGACGGGCTGCCGCCCGTGCCGTCGGTGTCCGAGTCGGATGAACAGCCCACGAGCAGGGCCGCCCCGGCGGCCGAGGCGAGCAGGCTCCTTCTGCGCGGCCCCGAGGGCATGCGCGGCGGTGGGGTGAACGGCACGGCAGACGTCCTCGGAGTGCGTACGAAAGGGGGAGGGCGGCACGCCCGTGATCACGGTACCCGTGGACATGTCGAAGACCACTCACCGGCACCCGTCCGCTACCCGATGGACGGCAACACACCCCGGGACCCGATACCCTTTGACCAGACACGCGACCCATCCCACAACAGCACACGCGGCCGAGGAGTCACCCGGATGAGCACCACCCAGAGCGAGAGGCTGCGGGAACTACTGGAACCGCTCGTCACCTCCCAGGGCCTGGATCTCGAAGAGATCGAAGTGGACTCCGTCGGACGCAAACGAGTGCTGCGCGTCGTCGTCGATTCCGACACCGGTGCCGACCTGGACCAGATCGCCGATGTGAGCCGCGCGCTCTCGGCGAAGCTCGACGAGACGAACGTGATGGGCGAGGCCGCGTACGACCTCGAGGTGGGCACCCCCGGCGCCGAGCGCGAGCTCACGGAGCACCGGCACTACGTGCGCGCCGTCGACCGCCTGGTGAGGTTCCAGCTCACCGAGGGCGGGGAACTGGTCGCCAGGATCCTGACCGTGGACGACGAGGGCGTGGACCTCGAGGTGCCCGGGGTGAAGGGCCGCAAGGCCACCGGCCGCAGACTCGCCTTCGGCGAGATCGCCAAGGCCCGGGTCCAGGTCGAGTTCAACCGCAAGGACAAGAAGGACATGAAGGAAGAGGAGGAGGCGTAGCCGTGGACATCGACATGAGCGCCCTGCGGGGCTTGGTTCGGGAGAAGGAGATCTCCTTCGACCTGTTGGTCGAGGCGATCGAGTCGGCCCTCCTCATCGCCTACCACCGCACCGAGGGAAGCCACCGCCACGCGCGCGTGAAGCTCGACCGGGAGTCCGGGCACGTGGTCGTGTGGGCGAAGGAGGACCCCGAGGACCTCGAAGAGGGACAGGAGCCCCGGGAGTTCGACGACACCCCGTCCGACTTCGGCCGTATCGCCGCCACCACCGCCAAGCAGGTCATCCTGCAGCGGCTGCGCGACGCCGAGGACGACGCCACGCTCGGCGAGTACGCGGGGCGTGAGGGCGACATCGTCACCGGAGTGGTCCAGCAGGGCCGCGACCCGAAGAACGTGCTCGTGGACATCGGCAAGCTGGAGGCCATCCTGCCGGTGCAGGAGCAGGTGCCCGGCGAGACCTATCCGCACGGCATGCGGCTGCGCTCCTACGTCGTCCGGGTCGCCAAGGGCGTCCGCGGCCCCTCCGTCACCCTCTCGCGCACGCACCCGAACCTGGTGAAGAAGCTCTTCGCCCTGGAGGTGCCCGAGATCGCCGACGGGTCCGTGGAGATCGCCGCCATCGCCCGCGAGGCCGGTCACCGCACGAAGATCGCCGTACGGTCCACCCGTTCGGGCCTGAACGCCAAGGGCGCCTGCATCGGCCCCATGGGCGGCCGGGTGCGCAATGTGATGGGCGAGCTGAACGGCGAGAAGATCGACATCGTCGACTGGTCGGACGACCCGGCCGAGATGGTGGCGAACGCGCTCTCCCCGGCCCGCGTCTCCAAGGTGGAGGTCGTGGACATGTCGGCGCGGTCCGCCCGGGTGACGGTGCCGGACTACCAGCTGTCGCTGGCGATCGGCAAGGAAGGGCAGAACGCCCGGCTCGCCGCCCGCCTCACCGGCTGGCGGATCGACATCCGGCCCGACACCGAGCAGGCCGGGGAATAGAACGGCGCCGCCGGGGCTTGTGCACCGGTGGTGTGGATCACGACAACAACCGTTCGATTTTTGCCCCAAAGGGGTGAGGTCGGTGCGGGGAGGTAGACTTAAGAGTGTCTGGCCGGACGCAAGCCCCAGCATGCCCCGAGCGCACCTGCGTGGGGTGCCGGGAGCGAGCGGCCAAGAAGGACTTGCTGCGGATCGTGGCGATTAAGGACGAGTGCGTCCCGGATCATCGCGGTACGCTGCCCGGCCGGGGTGCTTATGTGCACCCCGCCCTGGTCTGTCTCGACCTGGCGGTACGCCGTCGGGCGTTCCCACGGGCGTTGCGCGCCCCGGGTCCGCTCGACACCAAGGCGTTGCGCCTCTACGTCGAGCAGGCAACACCGTAAGAAGCGTCGCGCGGAACCCCCGTGCGGCCCAGGTACCCCGCGAGTTGGAAGTAGGTCGAGATTGCGATGAGCACTCGATGAGCACGCGATGAGTACGCCCATGAAGTAGCGACGGTCCGGCCGCAACCCGGACCTAAAAGGAGCGAAGTGGCTAAGGTCCGGGTATACGAACTCGCCAAGGAGTTCGGTGTGGAGAGCAAGGTCGTCATGGCCAAGCTCCAGGAACTCGGTGAATTCGTCCGTTCGGCGTCTTCGACCATCGAAGCGCCCGTCGTCCGTAAGCTGACGGACGCCCTCCAGCAGGGCAGCGGTGGCGGCAAGTCCGCCCCCGCCCGCAAGGCTGCCCCGGCCAAGCCGGCAGCCCCCTCTCCGGCGCAGGCTGCCCGTCCGGCCGCCCCGCGCCCGCCGGCCCCCAAGCCGGCCGCCGCCGAGAAGCCCGCGGCTCCCGCCGCGCCGGCCGCTCCCGGCCCCCGTCCCACCCCGGGCCCGAAGCCCGCGCCGCGGCCCGCCCCGGCGTCCCCGGCTCCGACGACGCCCGAGTTCACGGCGCCGCCGGCGGCTCCCGCCGCTCCGGCCGCGTCTCAGGGCCAGGGTTCCGGCCCGCGTCCCGGCGCCCCGCGTCCGGCCGGCCAGTCCCCGCGTCCCGGCGCTCCGCGTCCCGCGGGTGGTCCCGGTCAGGGCCGTGGTGACCGTGGTGACCGTTCCGGCGCCCCGCGTCCGGGTGGCCAGGCGCCGCGTCCCGGTGCCCGTCCGGCCGGTCCCCGTCCGGGCAACAACCCCTTCACCTCTGGTGGCTCCACCGGCATGGCGCGCCCGCAGGCGCCCCGTCCGGGCGGTGCCCCGCGTCCCGGCGGCCCGGGTGGCCCCGGTGCTCCCGGCGGCGCCCCGCGTCCGCAGGGCCAGGGCGGTCCCCGTCCCCAGGGCGCGGCGGGCGGTCCCCGTCCGCAGGCTCCGGGCGGCGCGCGTCCGACCCCGGGCGGGATGCCCCGTCCGCAGGGCGGTCCGCGTCCGGGCGGCGGTCCCGGCGGTCCTCGTCCGAACCCCGGCATGATGCCGCAGCGTCCCGCTGCGGGCCCGCGTCCCGGCGGTGGCCCCGGCGGTCGCGGTCCGGGCGGCGCGGGCCGTCCCGGCGGTGCCGGTCGTCCCGGTGGTGGCGGCGGCTTCGCCGGTCGTCCCGGTGGCGGCGGCGGTGCCCGTCCGGGTGGCGGCGGCGGCTTCGCCGGTCGTCCCGGTGGCGGTGGCCCCGGCGGCGGTGGCGGCGGCTTCGGTGGCGGCGGTGGCCGTCCCGGCTTCGGTGGTCGTCCCGGTGGTCCCGGTGGCCGTGGTGGCACGCAGGGCGCCTTCGGCCGTCCCGGCGGTCCCGCGCGTCGCGGCCGCAAGTCGAAGCGGCAGAGGCGCCAGGAGTACGAGGCCATGCAGGCCCCGTCGGTCGGCGGCGTGATGCTGCCTCGCGGCAACGGCGAGACTGTTCGCCTGTCGCGCGGTGCCTCGCTCACCGACTTCGCGGAGAAGATCAACGCCAACCCGGCGTCGCTCGTCGCGGTCATGATGAACCTCGGCGAGATGGTCACGGCCACGCAGTCCGTCTCCGACGAGACGCTGCAGCTTCTCGCCGGCGAGATGAACTACGAGGTTCAGATCGTCAGCCCCGAGGAGGAGGACCGCGAGCTGCTCGAGTCCTTCGACATCGAGTTCGGCGAGGACGAGGGCGACGAGGAGGACCTGGTGGTCCGCCCGCCGGTCGTCACCGTCATGGGTCACGTCGACCACGGAAAGACCCGACTGCTCGACGCCATCCGCAAGACGAACGTCATCGCGGGCGAGGCCGGCGGCATCACCCAGCACATCGGTGCCTACCAGGTCGCGACCGAGGTCAACGACGAAGAGCGCAAGATCACCTTCATCGACACCCCGGGTCACGAGGCGTTCACCGCCATGCGTGCCCGTGGTGCGCGGTCGACGGACATCGCGATCCTCGTCGTCGCGGCCAACGACGGCGTCATGCCGCAGACGGTCGAGGCGCTGAACCACGCCAAGGCGGCCGACGTGCCGATCGTCGTCGCGGTCAACAAGATCGACGTCGAGGGCGCCGACCCGACCAAGGTCCGCGGTCAGCTGACCGAGTACGGCCTGGTCGCCGAGGAGTACGGCGGCGACACGATGTTCGTCGACATCTCCGCCAAGCAGGGTCTGCACATCGACTCCCTGCTGGAGGCCGTGATCCTCACGGCGGACGCGTCGCTCGACCTGCGCGCCAACCCCAACCAGGACGCGCAGGGCATCTCGATCGAGTCCCGTCTCGACCGCGGCCGTGGTGCCGTGTCGACGGTCCTCGTCCAGCGCGGCACGCTGCGGGTCGGCGACACCATGGTGGTCGGCGACGCGTACGGCCGAGTCCGGGCGATGCACGACGACAACGGCAACAGCGTGGCCGAGGCCGGCCCGTCGACGCCGGTCCAGGTCCTGGGCCTGACCAACGTCCCGGGTGCGGGCGACAACTTCCTGGTGGTCGACGAGGACCGTACGGCCCGTCAGATCGCCGAGAAGCGCGCCGCCCGTGAGCGCAACGCCGCGTTCGCCAAGCGCACGCGCCGCGTCTCGCTCGAGGACCTGGACAAGGTGCTCAAGGCCGGCGAGGTCCAGCAGCTCAACCTCATCATCAAGGGTGACGCTTCTGGTTCCGTCGAGGCCCTGGAGTCCTCCCTGCTCCAGCTGGACGTCGGCGAAGAGGTCGACATCCGCGTCCTGCACCGCGGCGTCGGTGCGGTCACGGAGTCCGACATCGACCTGGCGATGGGCTCGGACGCCATCGTGATCGGCTTCAACGTCCGCGCGGCCGGCCGCGCGGCGCAGATGGCCGAGCGCGAGGGCGTGGACGTCCGCTACTACTCGGTCATCTACCAGGCGATCGAGGAGATCGAGGCGGCCCTCAAGGGCATGCTCAAGCCGGAGTACGAAGAGGTCGAGCTCGGTACGGCGGAGATCCGCGAGGTCTTCAAGTCGTCCAAGCTGGGCAACATCGCGGGTGTTCTCATCCGCTCCGGCGAGGTCAAGCGGAACACCAAGGCGCGCCTCATCCGCGACGGCAAGGTGGTCGCGGAGAACCTCAACATCGAGGGTCTGCGTCGCTTCAAGGACGACGTCACCGAGATCCGCGAAGGGTTCGAGGGCGGTATCAACCTCGGCAACTTCAACGACATCAAGGTCGACGACGTCATCGCGACGTACGAGATGCGCGAGAAGCCGCGCGCGTGACCTGACACGCGACCGGGGCCGGTCGGCGGAAGTTATTTCCGTCGATCGGCCCCGGCCGTTGCGTGTACGGTTCCCGTATCGGCGTCGAAGCGTGGCGCCCGTACCCCGAACCGGCGGGACATCCGGACACACATGTATGTGGGGACTCTGTCCTTCGATCTGCTCCTCGGCGACGTCCACTCGCTGAAGGAGAAACGCTCTCTCGTCCGTCCGATCGTGGCCGAGCTCCAGCGCAAGTACGCGGTGAGCGCGGCGGAGACGGGCAACCAGGACCTCCATCGCAGGGCCGAGATCGGGCTCGCGATGGTCTCCGGGGACACGGGACACCTCTCCGACGTACTGGACCGCTGTGAGCGGCTGGTCGCCGGGCGGCCCGAGGTGGAACTGCTCTCGGTTCGACGCAGGCTCCACAGCGACGAAGACTGAAGCAAGAAGAAAGCATTAAGGAGACGGACCAGTGGCCGACAACGCGCGGGCGAAAAGGCTGGCGGACCTCATCCGGGAGGTGGTGGCCCAGAAGCTGCAGCGCGGGATCAAGGACCCGCGGCTCGGCTCGCACGTCACCATCACGGACACCCGGGTCACGGGTGACCTGCGGGAGGCGACCGTCTTCTACACGGTGTACGGCGACGACGAGGAGCGGAAGGCCGCGGCCGCCGGACTGGAGAGCGCCAAGGGCGTGCTCCGCTCCGCGGTGGGCCAGGCGGCGGGCGTGAAGTTCACCCCGACGCTGACCTTCGTGGCCGACGCGCTGCCCGACACCGCCCGGACCATCGAGGATCTCCTCGACAAGGCGCGCTCCTCCGACGCGAAGGTGCGCGAGGCGTCCGCCGGCGCCGCGTACGCGGGGGACGCCGATCCCTACAAGAAGCCCGACGAGGACGACGCCTCCGAATGACCCGGAAGAACACCACGCCCGACGGCCTTGTCATCGTCGACAAGCCGTCGGGCTTCACTTCGCACGACGTGGTCGCCAAGATGCGCGGGATCGCCAGAACCCGCCGGGTCGGCCACGCCGGCACCCTCGACCCCATGGCGACGGGCGTGCTCGTCCTCGGCGTCGAGAAGGCCACCAAGCTCCTCGGTCATCTCGCGCTGACCGAGAAGGAGTACCTGGGCACGATCCGGCTCGGCCAGACGACCCTGACCGACGACGCCGAGGGCGAGATCACGGGGTCGGCAGACGCCTCGAAGGTCACCCGCGACGCCGTCGACGCCGGGATCGCCAAGCTGACCGGGCAGATCATGCAGGTGCCCTCCAAGGTCAGCGCCATCAAGATCGACGGCGTGCGCTCCTACAAGCGGGCCCGCGAGGGCGAGGAGTTCGAGATCCCGGCGCGCCCGGTCACCATCTCCTCCTTCGCGGTCCACGACATCCGGGACGCCGTCGCCGAGGACGGCACCCCCGTCCTGGACCTGGTGGTGTCGGTGGTCTGCTCCTCCGGCACCTACATCCGGGCGCTGGCCCGGGACCTCGGCGCCGACCTGGGCGTGGGCGGCCACCTCACCGCCCTTCGCCGTACCCGGGTGGGCCCGTACAAGCTGGACGCGGCCAGGACGCTGGACCAGCTCCAGCAGGAGCTGACCGTCATGCCCATCGCCGAGGCCGCCACGGCGGCGTTCCCGCGCTGGGACGTGGACGCCAAGCGGGCGCGGCTGCTCACGAACGGCGTGCGTCTGGAGATGCCGGAGGAGTACGCGGGCCGCGGGGCGGTCGCCGTGTTCGATCCGGAGGGCCGCTTCCTGGCGCTCGTGGAGGAGCACCGGGGCAAGGCCAAGAGCCTGGCCGTCTTCGGCTGACCGTCTCGGTCCGCCCGTGGAGCGGCGGGCACGGGGTGTTTCTCTGCCCGCCGCTCCACGGTCCCCCCTCGGTTCCCCCACCCCTAGGGTGTATCCACCTCCCCCCGTCTGTTCACCCTTCCGTGCAGGCGCTCGGAGTGAACCGAGGGAGCGGAAGGGGGCGCGTTCACCGCGCGATCTGTCCCGCTGATCACCGCGCGCCTACCGTCGAGGACAGGTACGACGGTGCGGCGCTTCGGCGGGGAGGTTGGACGATGGCGGCCCGGGACGGTGAGGGAGCATCTCTCGACGACGCCCTGGTCCGGATCCACGATCCGGCGGGGCGGCCCCGCGGCCTCGGTTTCGTGGCCGACCACCACGGCACGGTGATCACCAGCCATGAGGCGGTGGACGGTCTGCCGCGTCTCGTTCTGCACACGGCGCGGGAAAGCGGCGTCGTGGTGGCCGCGGACGCCGTCACGGAGCTGCCGGCCCTGGACCTCGCACTGATCCGTACCGCGGGTCTCGGCGCGGAGCCGCTGCCGGTGTCGGTACGGCAGGACGCCGAGCCCGGCAGGTACGTGACGATCGCGGCGGGCGGCTGGCGCGAGGCGAGGGTACTGACCACGACCGCGGTGACGTACACGGCCACGGACCGCTCCCACCACCTCTCCCGCGCCCTGGAACTGGCCGTGGGCACGGCGGGCCGGGACGCGCTGCGCCTGGGCGGCGGCGCGGCGGGCGGTCCGGTGCTGGACGCGGAGACCGCAGCCGTGGTCGCCGTCCTGGGCACGGCGCTGAGCAGCGGCCACCGGGACGAGGGGTTCGCCATCCCGCTCCGCCCACCGGCGGGCGGTCCGCTGGCCGACGTGCTCGCGGAGAACGCGGCGACGGTTCCGGCGTACGGCCCGGATCTGAACCTGGCGGGCGTGCTGGAGCTGACGGCGACGACGGTCGGCCAGGACGGCCCGCCCGCCGCCGAGCCGGAGCCGGTGGAACGGGCATGGCCGACCAGGGAGTTCGAGGCGTTCACGTCCTGCGCGGGCACATCGGTACTCGCCCTGGTGGGCCCCCCGGGCAGCGGCCGTACGACCGAACTGGCGGCGCTGGCCGCCCGCCGCCACCGGAGCCCGGACCCGGCGCCGACCCTGTGGCTGCGCGGCGCCGACCTCAGGGCGGACGACGAGTCGGTGGCGGACGCGGTGAGCAGGGCGGTGTCGAGGGCGGCCAGGATCGTGGCGGCCTCCCGCGCGACGACCCCGGCGGACCTGGGCGACCTCACTCCGGAACGCCTCACCCGGGTGACGAAACGCCCGCTGCTCCTTCTGCTGGACGGCCCCGAGGAAATGCCCCCGCTCCTGTCCCACCGCCTCCCCGAGTGGACGACGGGAACGGCCGCATGGCTGACCAGGACGGGCGCGAGGCTCGTGGTGGCGTGCCGGGAGGAGTACTGGGAGACGGCGGGAGCGGAGTTCCCGGCGGGGATGCTGTACGGGGGGCGCGAGGAAGTCCGGCGGTCGCCCCCCTGTGTGAGGCTCACCGAACTGACGCCCGCCGAAGCCCAACAGGCCCGTGCCCGCTATGGCATCCCCGACGAGGTGCTCGCGCCGCGCGACGCCCGTCACCCCCTCACCCTCCGCCTCCTCTCCGAGGTCCGCACCGCCCTCCCCGACGCCCCGCGCACCCGCCTCAACCGCGACACCGTCTTCGCCGCCCACCTCGACCTCATGTGCCTGCGCATCGCCGTCCGCCTCGCCGCCGAGAACGGCCTGCGCGGCACCGCCGTACGACGTCTCGCCGCCAAGGTGTCCGGCCAGGTCCACGAGGCCGCCCGCCGCAGCCTCGGCCCCGGACAAGGCGAGCTGGACCGGGCGTCGTTCGAGGCCGTCTTCCCCTGGGGCCCCGCGCCCGCTCACCTCGGCGGCGGCACCGGCTGGGCCTCCGCCGTCCTCACCGAAGGCCTCCTCGTCCCCGCCGGCGACGGCTACCGCTTCGCCCACGAGGAGTTCGCCGACTGGATCCAGGGCACCCACCTCGACCTGGACGAGGCCCTGCGCGCCCTGGTCCACCGGGACCGCGCCACGGACCCCCACCCCCTCCCCGTGCCGCACCATCGCATCGGCCCCGTCACAGAAGCACTGCTCCTCCTCGCGCCCCTCCAACTCGCCATCCGGCTGCACGAGTTGCTGCACGCCCTCGACGCCGATCCGCGCTCCTGGTGGCCCGCCCGCCTGCTCGCCCAGACCCTGCTCCGGGTGCCCGACGCGACCCCGTACACCGACGTACTGCGCCTGCTCGCCGACCGGATCGTGACCTCGCGGCAGCGACAGCAACCCGTAGCAACCGAGTTCGGCCCGGAGTTCTGGACCGAGCTGCCGGTGCCGGACGAGGTCCGCCTCGACCTCCTCCACCGTCTGGTGATCGCCGACACGAGGACCGACCCCCGGTACCTCGACGCCGTCGCCCGGCTCCTCGCCGCCGACGCCACCGCCGTACAGCCGCAGCTCACCCGCTGGTTCCACGACGACCGCCCGCTGCCCGCGACCCCGCACGCCACCGTCGCACGGGCCGCGCAGGCGCTGCTGCACACGCATCGGCACGGCGCCCTGGACGATCTGACCGAGAGTCTCGTGGAGGCCGCGCACCGGCGGGGTGACGAGCTGCTGGCCGTCCTGGCCAAGGAGGAGCCGTCCGCGATCTGCCGCGCCGTCGACCGGTGGGCGCACGACGAGCGGCCCGCCCGGAGGGTCGCGGCGGTGGCGTACGGACTGCGCGCCGCCCCGCACGTGAGCACCACCGCCGACCGCGAACTCCTGCGCTACGCCGCCCTCGCCCTGCTCGCCCGCCCGGCCGACAGCACCCTGCACGGCGGCGCGCTGGCCCTGCTCGTCCTGGACCCGTACACCCGCGACCGCCATCTTCCGCGAGCACTGCGCCACTTCGCGTCCGGCGACCCGCAGTTCCCGCCCAGTGCCCTGGTCGGAGCCCTGAGCACCCACCCCGAACCGGTCCTCGACGCCTTCCGGGAGCGGCTGCGGCGACCGGACGCGGGTCCGGCGCTGCGCATCCTCGCCGATGTCACCACCCCGTCCCAGGCCCGCCGGGTCGCCGCCCTCGTCCGGGAGGCGGTGGAGGTGCGCCCGGGGGCCGCGGGGGACGTTGCCGCGTATGTGGACCGCCGCCTGGACCAGGGCCCGGCTACCCGAGCCGTACTGTTCCCGCTGGTCACCGGATTGCTGGAAGGCGGACCCGAGCAGGTGCGGGCAGCCCTCGCCACGGTCCTCGCCGCCCCTGGCACGCCCGGTTCCCGCCCGCTGCGCCAGGAGCTCCTGGAGTTCCTCCTGGCCCACGAACGCGATCCCGCCGTCCTGGACGCCGTCCTGCACGCGGCCGCCCAGCACCACGGCGAGCACCTGCGCGAGCTGGTCCACCGCACCGGGCTCCTCCTCGTCCGCACCCCGGACGGCGCGTCCCGCTTCGACCGTGGACTGGTCGACCTGGGCCGCCATGTCCCCGGCTTCGCCGCCGAGATGGCGGGCTGGCTCGTCGACGCGCCGCAGGACTGGTCGGCCGTGGTCGGCCCCAGCACCCGCCGCATGATCGAGAACCTGGCGGGCGTCCGGGTCCCCGCCTGACGGGACCACGCCACGTGCGAACCGTCACAGCCTCCATGCCGATGCGGGGCGGGAGCACCCGGCATGGCACCCTTAGACCTGCGTAGAAGGTAGTGACGGACACGGGTTCGACGAGGAGCGGTCACAGTGCAGCGCTGGCGTGGCTTGGAGGACATCCCCCAGGACTGGGGGCGCAGCGTCGTCACCATCGGGTCCTACGACGGTGTCCACCGCGGACACCAGCTCATCATCCGGCACACCGTGGAGCGCGCCCGCGAACTGGGCCTGCCCGCCGTGGTCGTCACCTTCGACCCGCACCCCAAGGAGGTGCTGCGCCCCGGCACCCACCCGCCGCTGCTGGCCCCGCACCACCGGCGGGCCGCGCTGATGTCGGAACTGGGCGTGGACGCGGTGCTCGTGCTGCCGTTCACCACCGAGTTCTCCAACCTCTCCCCGGCGGACTTCATCGTCAAGGTCCTCATCGACAAGCTGCGTGCCAAGGCCGTCGTGGAGGGCCCGAACTTCCGCTTCGGCCACCGCGCGGCGGGTGACGTCGTGTACCTGGCCGAGCTGGGCAAGACGTACGACTTCGACGTCGAGGTGGTCGACCTGTACGTGTCCGGCGAGGCGGGCGGCGGTCAGCCGTTCTCCTCCACCCTGACCCGGCGCCTGGTCGCGGAGGGCGATGTCGCGGGCGCCGCGGAGATCCTGGGCCGCCCGCACCGGGTCGAGGGCGTGGTCGTACGCGGTGCCCAGCGGGGCCGTGAGCTGGGCGTCCCCACGGCGAACGTCGAGACCCTCCCGCACACCGCCATCCCCGCGGACGGCGTCTACGCCGGCTGGTTGCACGCGCAGGGCGAGGCGATGCCGGCCGCGATCTCCGTCGGCACCAACCCGACGTTCGACGGCACCGAGCGCACGGTCGAGGCGCACGTCATCGACCGGGTGGGCCTTGACCTCTACGGCCTCCATGTCGCCGTCGACTTCCTGTCCTACGTCCGCGGCCAGGTGAAGTTCGACTCCCTGGACTCGCTGATCGAGCGCATGATGGAGGACATCAAGATCAGCCGCGATCTGACGGCGGCGGCGGAGACTCCGGCGGCGAGGTAGCCGCCGCCACGACGCCGAAGGGCGGCCGGTGCCTGCTGGGCACCGGCCGCCCTTCGCGTTGTGCGGCTACGGGCTGCGGCCTACTGCTGGGGGTAGGGCGGCTGACCGGGTTGGCCGGGCTGCCCCGGCTGGCCCGGCTGCTCCGGCTGTCCCGGCGGGGAGTACGGCTGTCCTGGCTGGACGTAGGGCTGGACGTAGGGCTGGACGTAGGGCTGGACGTAGGGCTGGCCGGGCTGGGGGTAGGGCTGGGGGGTGGCGTACGGCTGCCCCGGCATGGGCTGCTGACCGGGAACCACCTGCCCGGGAACCGCCTGCCCGGGGATGGGCTGCCCCGGCATGGGCTGGCCGGGGAGCGGCTGGCCCGGCATCGGCGGGGCGGCCACCGGCGGCGGGTTGCCGTCGTTGGTCCACAGCCCGTGCGCCTGCTGGTGGCGTACGAAGTCCTCGGCGACCAGCGACGCGAGGTGGAAGTACGCCTCGCGCACCTTGGGCCGCATCATGTCGAGGTCCACCTCGGCACCGGCGGCGAGATGCTCGTCGAAGGGCACGACGACGACACCGCGGCAGCGGGTCTCGAAGTGGCTGACGATGTCGTCGACCTTGATCATCTTCCCGGTCTCGCGGACACCCGAGATCACGGTGAGGGAGCGCGAGACGAGATCGGCGTAGCCGTGCGCCGAGAGCCAGTCCAGCGTTGTACTGGCGCTGCTCGCCCCGTCCACGGACGGTGTCGAGATGATGATGAGCTGGTCGGCGAGGTCCAGCACACCGCGCATGGCGCTGTAGAGGAGACCGGTGCCGGAGTCGGTGAGGATGATCGGGTACTGCTTGCCCAGGACGTCGATGGCCCGCCGGTAGTCCTCGTCGTTGAACGTGGTCGAGACGGCCGGGTCGACGTCGTTGGCGATGATCTCGAGCCCGGACGGCGCCTGGGAGGTGAACCGGCGGATGTCCATGTACGAGTTCAGGTACGGGATCGCCTGGACGAGGTCACGGATGGTCGCCCCGGTCTCGCGCCGCACGCGACGGCCGAGGGTGCCGGCGTCCGGGTTGGCGTCGATGGCGAGGATCTTGTCCTGCCGCTCGGTGGCGAGGGTGGAGCCGAGGGCCGTGGTGGTCGTGGTCTTTCCGACGCCGCCCTTGAGGCTGATGACGGCGATGCGGTAGCAGGACAGCACCGGGGTACGGATGAGCTCGAGCTTCCGCTGCCGCTCGGCCTCTTCCTTCTTCCCACCGATCTTGAACCGGCCACCACCGGCGGCCGGGCGCGCGCTCTTCGCCTTCTGCTTCTTGTTGTTGAGCAGCCGGTCGGAGGACAGCTCCACGGCAGCGGTGTAACCGAGCGGCGCCGCCCCCGGGTTGGTCGGCTGCCGCTGGTCATGCCGCATGGGCTGAGGCCAAGCGGCCCCGGCCCGCGGGTCGACGGGCTGCTGCGGCGGCACGGGGTACGGCTGGGCGTGCGGCGCGACGGCGTCGGTGTGGGGCTGCGGCTGGGCGTGGGGGAGTACGCCGGGCTGGGGCTGGGCCTGGGGTGCGACGGCGTCGGGCTGGGGCTGGGGTGGCACGCCGGGCTGGTGGTGGGCCTGCGGGGGCACGGTCGCCTGGGCCTGGGCCTGGGCCTGGGGCTGGGTGTGCGGGGGTACGCCTGGCTGGGGCTGACCCTGGGGCTGGCTCTGCTGGGGTGCCTCGGGCTGCGGTTGGGGCTGCGGGTTGGCCTGGGGCGGTGCCACGGGCTGCGGCTGCGCCGACGGCTGGCCCTGCTGGGGCGTGCCGGGGTGCGCGGGGGCCTGGCCGGGTACGGGGCCCGACTGAGCGGGTGATTGCGGGAAGCCGTAACCGCCGGGCTGGGCGGGGGAGTTGGGGGTGGGCTGACCGGGCTGGCCGGGCTGGGCAGGCGCGGTCGCCGGGGCGCCGGGGTGCGGGAAGCCGTAGGCGCCCTGGGGGTTGGGGGCGTGGGGTTGCGGGAAGCCGTAGCCGCCTTGCGCGTTGGGGGTTGACGCGGGCTGCGCTCCGGGCTGCGGGAAGCCGTAGCTGCCCTGCGGCGCGGGTGCCGGGGCGGAGGGCTCGGCCGACTGTGGGGCGGGGGGCTGCTGTGCGGCCGCGGCGGGGACGCCGGGCGCGGGGAAGCCGTAGCCGCCCTGCGGGGTGGCGGGGCCAGGGGCGGGCTGCTGCGGCGCAGGCGGCTGGTTCCAGGTGGCCGGTGCGGGCTGCGGGGCCTGCGGCTGGAAGGGCTGCTGCGGCTGGGGCGGCACGGGCTGGTGCTGCGCGGCCGTTGGCTGGGGCTCCGCCGGAGCCGCCGGCTGAGGCTGCACGGGCCACTGGGGCGCCGCGGCCGGGGCGGCGGGCTGGTACGACGGCGGCAGCGGCGGCATCCCCGCCTGCGGCGCCACCACCGGGGGAGTCCAGGCGGGCGGAGCGTCCTGCGGGGCCTCGGGAGCGTTGGGGACGGCGTCCTGCGGGACATTGTCCTGGGGCTCGGCGGCGGCCGGTACGGCGTCTTCCGGTTCGGCTTCGGCCTGGACCTCTTCGGCCTCGACCTTGTCGGCCTCGACCTTGTGGGCCTCGACCTCGTCGGCCTGGACCTCGTCGACAGGAGCGGCCTCTTCGGCGGCTACGGCATCCTCCGGTACGGAGTCGGAGAGCTCCGTGTCCGACGGCTCGGGCTCCGACAGTCCGGCGTCCGACGGCAGCTCGTCCGCACGTACCGACTCTGCGGGCTCGGCATCCGAACGCTCCGCGTCCGCACGCTCGGTGTCGGTAAGCCCCGCATCCAAGCGCTCCGCACCCGACGGCTCGGCGTCCGCCGACGCCGACGCCGACGCCGAACTCGGCAGATCCGCGCCCGCCGGTTCACCGTCTGCCGGTTCACCGTCCCCCGCGTCCGAGTCCACCAGTTCCGCGGACGCGCCCTCGGACGACTCCCGGACCGCCTCCGCCGTAACCGCGACGGGTTCCTGCTCCTCCGCCGTATCCCCGACGGAGTCCTGCGCCTCACCCGTACCCGCGCCCGAGTTCTCCCCGGACGTCTCTTCCTGCTCCCCATCAGCCACTGCGGCTTCCGGAGCTTCGGGCTCGGTCGAGGCGTCCGCGTCGGACGTCGCCACGGCCGTACCGTCCTCCTCGTCATCCACCGACCGCAGGTGCGCCTCAGCCTCGGCCGCGCGCTCCTCGATCTCCCGCTTCAGTGCGACCGCGGAGAAGCGCATCGTGGCGCCGCTCTCCAGATCGCCGTTCCCGGATTCGGACTCCTCCGCTGCCGAAGCCGTGGACGCAGCGGCGGAAGAAGCCTCCGACGGCGCAGAAGCCGGTGCGGAAGTCGGCGAGCTCCACTCCGGCTGGAACCCGCTCACCGGCGCGCTCGGGACCGCCGCGGGCGAGCCGGAGTCGGCCGAGGGCGCCGGAGGAGCAGCAGGCGAAGCCGGCGGCACCGCGGGCGCACCCTGCGGTTCGAACCCGCTCCCCACCGGCAGCCTGGGCACCGCGACTGGCCCTCCAGCCGCGGGCGCCGGCGGAGTGAAAGGGGCTCCCGGCCCGGAGGCAGGCGGAGCCGGGGGAGTGAACGGCGCTCCCGGCGCGGGCTGCGGCGGAGCCGGAGGCGTGAAAGGCGCCCCCGGAGCAGCCTGCGGAACCGGCGGCGTCAGCCCCGGCAGCGAGGACGGCAGAGAAGTAGGGGAGGGAGTGAACGTCGGACCCCCAGGAGCACCGGCCCCACCCGCACTCGGCGCCTGCGGTGCCGTACCCCCGGAAGACCCCGAGGAACCGGAAGAACCCGAAGACGCGCTCTCGTCCCGCCCCGAACCGGCGGAACCCGCGGAGCCGCTCGCGTTCTGCGTGTACCAGGCAGGCGGCGCGTAGTCGATGGTGAACTCGCCCGTGACTTCGTTGGCCGACTCGGCGTCGGGGTGGTCATCGCCGGGTGTGGCCCAGCCCCCGCGGATCCCGTCCCGATCGCTGCTCACAATTCCTCCTGGTGTCGTCCGAAGTCGTTCGAGGTCGTCCGTTCCAGTCGGCTCTCCCCCTGGGACAACGACGCCCCGTGCACGGGTCATGGGTCGCGCCCGGTCCCAGCCTAATCACCACGGGCCTCACCCCGGCAGGCCCGTCCACCCCCGAGCACCTGCCCACTGCGTCACAGCCTGCCCCGAAGTGGCGTACGCAGCCCTCCTATTGGTGAACAAACCGGGCGACAGCTGTGAACAATCCGGAACGAAACCGAAGCAAGCCAGTCAAGCTCGCCCCGAAGCGCCGCACACGCAAGCCGGGTTGGCGGCCGTAGACGCCCAACACGGCACGGCACACGGACAGAAGACGGAAACAGAACGCGCAGTCAGACGGCGCAGCAGTCAGAAGATGCGGCGGCAGTCAGAAGATGCGGCACAGTCGGAAGGCGCGGCAGTCGGAAGGCGCGGCAGTCGGAAGGCACCCAGTAAGAGGACGCGCAAAAGAGGCCCCCTACGACCGCCCCCGCCCCCTCACTCCCCGCCCACACCCCCGTTGCCCGGCGCCGGCTCGAGGTCGAACTCCCCGTCCCGCGCGCCGAGCACGAAGGCCCGCCACTCGGCCTCGGTGTAGCGCAGCACCGTCTCCGGCTGGAGCGAGGACCGCATGGCCACCGCCCCGCCCGGCAGGTACGCGATCTCGACCCGCTCCTCATGGGTCTCGGTGCCCGGCGCGCTCTCCCACTCCACGTCCGAGATGTCGAGGGCGTACAGCTCGTCCCGCTCCCGCTCCTTGCGCGCCTTGATCTCCGCTTCCGTCTCCGCCATGACAAGCGACCCCTTCCAGACTTCCCGGATTCCAGACTTTTCCGGACCCCTAAGATCAGCGCGCTCACCCTAGTGGCCCAGTCCCCGCCGACAGGGCGGTTCCGGAACCCGTGCGAGGGCGCCCACCTCTGCCTGGTACCCTGAGTGACGGCCGTTTGTGTACGCACCCCCGGAGCGCTCGCTCTGGAGGCCGCGCCCAGCGGATCCCCGCCTCCCGAGTAACGGAAGCTCCCCCGAGACACAGACCGGGGGCACTCGGTGGCCATTCAGAAGACTACGAGGAGTACGCGTGCCGCTCGACGCCGCTACGAAGAAGCAGATCATCAGCGAGTTCGGTCAGAAGGAGGGCGACACCGGCTCCCCCGAGGTCCAGGTCGCCATGCTCTCGCGTCGGATCTCCGACCTCACCGAGCACCTCAAGACCCACAAGCACGACCACCACTCCCGCCGTGGTCTGCTGATCCTGGTCGGTCAGCGCCGCCGGCTGCTGCAGTACCTGGCCAAGAAGGACATCCAGCGCTTCCGTACGCTGGTCGACCGCCTCGGCATCCGCCGCGGTGCGGCGGGCGCCAAGTAAGACGCCGTGAGGGGAGCGGTCCCGAGACGTTCGGGGGCCGCTCCCTTTGCCGTACGTGCGGAAACGTGCGGAGTGTCACACACGCTTTGTAGTGTGGTAGCACAACGCAATACGTACGACACAGAAATGAGGAGAAGCGCACCACGCCGCCGCCGGTCCTCGGTAGTGGCCCCCGGGGGGAAGCGAGCCCCGGGTGCTTCGATCGAAGACCGGCCCGCACCGCACGGAGCGCTTCTCCGCAACCGTCCCCCTGCCACACGGGCAAGGAGGGACGAAGACGAGGAGAAAACGCTAGTGGAGAACGAGACCCACTACGCCGAGGCCGTCATCGACAATGGCGCCTTCGGCACCCGCACCATCCGCTTCGAGACGGGCCGCCTGGCCAAGCAGGCCGCCGGCTCCGCCGTGGCGTACCTGGACGACGACACCATGGTGCTGTCGGCCACCACCGCCTCCAAGAACCCCAAGGACCAGCTCGACTTCTTCCCCCTCACGGTGGACGTCGAGGAGCGGATGTACGCCGCCGGCAAGATCCCCGGCAGCTTCTTCCGCCGTGAGGGCCGTCCCTCCGAGGACGCCATCCTCACCTGCCGTCTGATCGACCGCCCGCTGCGCCCGTCCTTCAAGAAGGGCCTGCGCAACGAGATCCAGGTCGTCGCCACGATCATGGCGCTCAACCCCGACCACCTGTACGACGTCGTGGCGATCAACGCCGCCTCCGCGTCCACGCAGCTGGCCGGTCTGCCCTTCTCCGGCCCGATCGGCGGCGTCCGCGTCGCGCTGATCCGCGGCCAGTGGGTGGCGTTCCCGACGCACACCGAGCTCGAGGACGCCGTCTTCGACATGGTCGTCGCGGGCCGCACCCTGGAGGACGGCGACGTCGCGATCATGATGGTCGAGGCCGAGGCCACCGAGAAGACCATCAAGCTGGTCGAGGGCGGCGCCGAGGCCCCGACCGAGGAGGTCGTCGCCGCCGGTCTGGAAGCCGCCAAGCCCTTCATCAAGGTGCTCTGCAAGGCCCAGGCCGACCTCGCCGCGAAGGCCGCCAAGCCGACCGGCGAGTTCCCGATCTTCCTGGACTACCAGGACGACGTCCTCGAGGCCCTCGCCGCCGCCGTCAAGCCGGAGCTGGCCTCCGCGCTGACCATCGCCGGCAAGCAGGAGCGCGAGGCCGAGCTGGACCGCGTCAAGGCGCTCGCCGCCGAGAAGCTCCTGCCGGAGTTCGAGGGTCGCGAGAAGGAGATCTCCGCCGCGTACCGCTCCCTGACCAAGCAGCTCGTCCGCGAGCGCGTGATCAAGGAGAAGAAGCGCATCGACGGCCGCGGTGTCACCGACATCCGCACGCTGGCCGCCGAGGTCGAGGCCATCCCGCGCGTGCACGGCTCCGCGGTGTTCGAGCGTGGCGAGACCCAGATCCTGGGCGTCACCACCCTCAACATGCTCCGCATGGAGCAGCAGCTGGACACCCTCTCCCCGGTGACCCGCAAGCGCTACATGCACAACTACAACTTCCCGCCGTACTCCACCGGCGAGACCGGCCGCGTCGGCTCCCCGAAGCGCCGCGAGATCGGCCACGGCGCCCTCGCCGAGCGCGCCCTGGTCCCGGTCCTGCCGACGCGCGAGGAGTTCCCCTACGCGATCCGCCAGGTCTCCGAGGCGCTGAGCTCCAACGGCTCGACGTCCATGGGCTCGGTCTGCGCCTCCACCATGTCGCTGCTGAACGCCGGTGTGCCGCTCAAGGCCCCCGTCGCCGGTATCGCCATGGGGCTGATCTCCCAGGAGATCGACGGCGAGACGCACTACGTCACCCTCACCGACATCCTCGGTGCGGAGGACGCCTTCGGTGACATGGACTTCAAGGTCGCCGGCACCAAGGAGTTCGTGACCGCCCTCCAGCTCGACACCAAGCTGGACGGCATCCCGGCCTCCGTCCTGGCCGCGGCCCTCAAGCAGGCCCGTGACGCCCGCCTCCACATCCTCGACGTGATGATGGAAGCGATCGACACGCCGGACGAGATGTCCCCGAACGCCCCGCGGATCATCACCGTCAAGATCCCCGTGGACAAGATCGGTGAGGTCATCGGCCCCAAGGGCAAGATGATCAACCAGATTCAGGAGGACACGGGCGCCGAGATCACGATCGAGGACGACGGCACCATCTACATCGGTGCCGCCGACGGCCCGTCCGCCGAGGCCGCCCGCACCACGATCAACGGCATCGCCAACCCGACGATGCCCGAGGTCGGCGAGCGCTACCTGGGTACGGTCGTCAAGACCACGACCTTCGGCGCCTTCGTCTCGCTGCTGCCCGGCAAGGACGGTCTGCTGCACATCTCGCAGATCCGCAAGCTGGCCGGCGGCAAGCGCGTGGAGAACGTCGAGGACGTCCTCGGCGTGGGCCAGAAGGTCCAGGTCGAGATCGCCGAGATCGACTCCCGCGGCAAGCTCTCCCTCATCCCGGTGATCGAGGGCGAAGAAGCCTCCGACGCCGACAAGAAGGACGACGCCGACAAGTGACGTCGAGTAGCTCCAAGGCGACGGCCCGCACCTCTTCGGAGGCGCGGGCCGTCGCCCGTACCCAAACCCTGATCAAGGGCGAGAACGGCATCGGCACGGTCCGCAAGACCACCCTCCCGGGCGGCCTGCGCATCGTCACCGAGACCCTGCCCTCGGTGCGCTCCGCGACCTTCGGTATCTGGGCGCATGTCGGCTCCCGTGACGAGACGCCGTCGCTGAACGGCGCCACGCACTACCTGGAGCACCTGCTCTTCAAGGGCACGGCCCGCAGGTCCGCGCTGGACATCTCCTCCGCACTCGACGCCGTCGGCGGCGAGATGAACGCGTTCACGGCGAAGGAGTACACGTGCTACTACGCGCGCGTGCTCGACACCGACCTGCCCCTGGCCATCGACGTCGTCTGCGACATGCTGACCGGCTCGCTGATCGTCGAGGAGGACGTCAACGTCGAGCGCGGCGCGATCCTCGAAGAGATCGCGATGACCGAGGACGACCCGGGCGACTGTGTGCACGACCTCTTCGCGCACACGATGTTCGGCGACAACCCCCTCGGCCGCCCGGTCCTCGGCACGGTCGACACGGTCAACGCCCTCACCGCCGACCGCATCCGCCGCTTCTACAAGAAGCACTACGACCCGACCCACCTGGTCGTGGCAGCCGCGGGCAACATCGACCACAACAAGGTCGTACGACAGGTCCGCGCCGCCTTCGAGAAGTCCGGCGCCCTGAAGAACCTCGACGCCACGCCCATCGCCCCGCGCGGCGGCAAGCGCGCCGTGCGCACCGCGGGCCGCGTGGAGCTGATCGGCCGCAAGACCGAGCAGGCGCATGTCGTCCTCGGCATGCCGGGCCTCGCCCGGACGGACGAGCGCCGCTGGGCGCTCGGCGTGCTGAACACCGCTCTCGGCGGCGGGATGTCGTCCCGGCTCTTCCAGGAGGTCCGCGAGAAGCGGGGCCTGGCGTACAGCGTGTACTCGTACACCTCGGGCTTCGCCGACTGCGGTCTGTTCGGCGTCTACGCCGGCTGCCGTCCCTCGCAGGTGCACGACGTGCTGAAGATCTGCCGTGACGAGCTCGACCAGGTCGCCCAGCACGGTCTGTCCGACGAGGAGATCGGCCGCGCCATCGGCCAGCTCCGGGGCTCCACGGTCCTCGGCCTGGAGGACACCGGCGCGCTGATGAACCGTATCGGCAAGAGCGAGTTGTGCTGGGGCGAGCAGATGTCGGTCGACGACATGCTGGCCCGGATAGCCTCGGTCACGCCGGACGACGTCCGCTCGGTGGCCCGGGACATCCTGGGACAGCGGCCCTCGCTGTCGGTCATCGGCCCGCTGAAGGACAAGCAGGCGTCCCGGCTGCACGAGGCCGTGGCCTAACCCCCTTCTGTTCTGGCTTAAGGAAGCAAGAGATGAGCAAGCTGCGCGTGGCGGTCCTCGGCGCGAAGGGCCGGATCGGCTCCGAGGCGGTCAAGGCCGTGGAGGCCGCCGAGGACATGGAGCTGGTCGCCGCCCTGAGCCGGGGCGACAAGCTGGAGACGCTGGCGGAGACGGGCGCCCAGGTCGCCGTCGAACTCACCACGCCGGACTCGGTGATGGAGAACCTCGAGTACTGCGTGGGCCACGGCATCCACGCGGTCGTCGGGACCACGGGCTGGACCGACGAGCGCCTCGCCCGGCTCAACGGCTGGCTGGCCGACTCCCCGGAGACGGGCGTGCTCATCGCGCCGAACTTCTCCATCGGGGCCGTGCTGACGATGAAGTTCGCGCAGATCGCGGCGCCCCACTTCGAGTCGGTCGAGGTGGTCGAGCTGCACCACCCCAGGAAGGTCGACGCCCCCTCCGGCACCGCCACCCGCACCGCCCAGCTCATCGCCGAGGCCCGCCGCGCGGCCGGCACCGCCCCGGCGCCGGACGCCACGACCACGGCCCTGGACGGCGCGCGGGGCGCGGACGTCGACGGTATCCCGGTCCACGCGGTCCGCCTGCGGGGCCTGCTGGCCCACCAGGAGGTCCTCCTCGGCGGCGAGGGCGAGACCCTGACCGTCCGCCATGACTCCCTGCACCACAGCAGCTTCATGCCGGGCATCCTGCTCGGCGCGCGGCGCGTGGTGACGACCCCGGGCCTGACCTTCGGCCTGGAGCACTTCCTGGACCTGGGCTGATGCGCGCGAAGATCTCCTACGCCGTCACGGCCGCCGTCCTGGTCGTGTACTTCGTCCTGGTCGGCAGCCGGGGCTTCATGCTCATCAAGGCCGGTACACCGATCACCGTCACCTTCGGCATCGCGGTGCTGGTCCTGCCGGCGATCGGTCTGTGGTTCCTGTGGAAGAACACCGAGTTCGTCCGCAAGGCCAACGCCCTCGCGGCCGAACTCGACGCCGAGGGCGGCCTGCCCGTCGACGAGCTGAAGCGCACCCCCAGCGGCCGGATCGACCGTGACTCGGCCGACGAGGTCTTCGCCCTGCGCAAGGCCGAGACGGAGGACGCGCCGGACGACTGGCGCAGCTGGTTCCGCCTGGCGGTCGCCTACCACGACGCCAGGGACACCCCGCGCGCGCGGAAGGCGATGCAGCGGGCGATCTCCCTGCGGGAAGCCGCGCGCTGACGAGCAGAGGCGACGAGCAGACGAAGGGGCCCGGTCCGCGACACGGACCGGGCCCCTTCGCGCGTCTCAACCCGCCGGTCAGCCCCGGCGGTTCTCCGCCCCCCACGCCTCGAGGGTGTCCGACGCCCGGTCGAACGCCGTCGGACGGCCCAGGAAGTCCGCGTTGTGCGTGGTCAGCAGCGGCGTCGGCCCGTCCGATGCCCGGTCGGAGCGTACGGCGACCAGGGCCTGGCCCTGGACCGTGCGCGGCAGCCCCAGCCAGCGCACCGGCTGCTGCACCGTGCGCACCGCGACGACCCGGTCCCAGGGCGCCGTACGCGTGGCGAAGAAGCCGATCTGGCGCAGCCCCTGCGCGCTCACCCACACGCCCATCCGCAGCAGCCGCAGCGACACCGCGATCACGACCAGGGCGATCCCGAAGACCACTCCGGCCGAGCCGGGCGTGCCGGTCAGCGCGATGATGACCGCCGCGAAGAGCACGTAGGAGGCGAGCAGCAGCAGGAGCGCGGCCATGCCCACCCGCCAGGGCCCGGGACGGTAGGGCCGCCGCCAGCGGTCACGGTCGTCGAACGGCAGCGCGACGTCGTCGGCTGTCTCGAAGGCCCGGTCGGCCGTCAGGAAGGGCAGGGGCACGGCGGTTCCTCACTCGATCCATGCTGGGCTGTGCCCGGTGAGGCTATCGACCCGTGTCCCGGCTCACCACCCTAGGGGGTCCGGATGGGGTGAGTACCGGCCGAGGGGCGGGGTCAACGCCCGTCGGACGCCTGCGACTGCTGTGTCTGCCGGGCCGGCTGATCCTGGGAGAGCGCCGGCATCCCGACCACCAGGGAGCCCACCAACGCGCCCACCATGGTCAGGCCCAGCAGCCAGCGCCCGGCTATCTCCCCTGCGGACGCCCGCTCGCGGGGCGGGGGAGTGACATTGCTGCGGAACCGGTCCGCTTCGGCAAGAAAGGCGAAGGGTACGGGCTCACTGGGGGCACCTCCCGGCGGTAGCTGGGGGAGGAACATGGGAGGTCCTGCTCCTCTCGGGACTCGAACGAATCACTGTCACCAACACAGACGAGCGGGTGCCGCAAATGGTGCCCTGTTACGCCGAATTGGCAGAAGTTCTCCGAAGTTGTCGCGGACCAGCACCGAACGCCCCGTTGTCAGTGCCGGGCCGTAGAGTGGGCGCCGCCCGAGTGAAGTGATGGAAGGACCCTCCGCGTCGTGACCGACACCCCCGCCGACGATCTCAAGCCCAGCTTCCGCAGCGATGTCACCGTCGAGCTGGTGAAGCACAGCGCGGCCGACTCCGACGTGCTGTGGGCCGCCCGCGTCTCCACGGCCGGTGAGCAGTCCCTGGACGAGCTGAAGAAGGACCCCGAGCGCTCCAAGGGCCTCATCAACTACCTGATGCGGGACCGGCACGGCAGTCCCTTCGAGCACAACTCGATGACCTTCTTCATCAGCGCCCCGATCTTCGTCTTCCGCGAGTTCATGCGACACCGCGTGGGCTGGTCGTACAACGAGGAGTCGGGTCGGTACCGGGAGCTCGAGCCGGTCTTCTACGTGCCCGACGAGTCCCGCAAGCTCGTCCAGGAGGGCCGCCCGGGCAAGTACGTCTTCGTGGAGGGCACCCAGGCCCAGCAGGAACTGGTCGGCCGCGCGATGGAGGACTCCTACCGCCAGTCGTACGAGGCGTACCAGGAGATGCTGGCCGCCGGCGTCGCCCGCGAGGTCGCCCGCGCGGTCCTGCCCGTCGGTCTGTTCTCCTCGATGTACGCCACCTGCAACGCCCGCTCGCTGATGCACTTCCTCGGCCTGCGCACCCAGCACGAGCTGGCGAAGGTGCCCTCCTTCCCGCAGCGGGAGATCGAGATGGTGGGCGAGAAGATGGAGGAGGAGTGGGCCCGGCTCATGCCGCTCACCTACGCCGCCTTCAATGCGAACGGCCGTGTGGCGCCGTAACGCACCTGAGTTCCCCGGTCAGGCACTGATGTGCGGATCAGCCTCACGAAGTGTCCGTATTGCGGCATTTGGAGAAGTTCATCTAGCCTGATCAAACGGACCCGGCACTGCTTGAACCCCCGAGCAGGCAGTGCCGGGCTCCGCCTTTGTCCTGACTTTTCCCGCACCCCTAGGGCAGACCGCGCCTTGAGCAGCGAGTAGCGTGTAACCCATGGCTCCGACCTCCACTCCGCAGACCCCCTTCGGGCGGGTCCTCACCGCTATGGTCACGCCGTTCACGGCGGACGGCGCACTCGACCTCGACGGCGCGCAGCGGCTCGCCACGCACCTGGTGGACGCAGGCAACGACGGCCTGATCATCAACGGCACCACCGGCGAGTCCCCCACCACCAGCGACGCGGAGAAATCGGACCTGGTACGAGCCGTACTGGAGGCGGTCGGCGACCGCGCCCACGTCGTGGCCGGGGTCGGCACCAACGACACCCACCACAGCCTCGAGCTCGCCCGCCAGGCCGAGCGGACCGGCGCGCACGGCCTCCTGATCGTGACGCCGTACTACAACAAGCCCCCGCAGGAGGGCCTGTACCGGCACTTCAAGACCATCGCCGACGCCACCGAGCTGCCGGTGATGCTCTACGACATCCCCGGCCGCAGCGGCGTCCCGATCAGCACCGAGACCCTCGTCCGGCTCGCCGAGCACCCCCGGATCGTCGCCAACAAGGACGCCAAGGGCGACCTCGGCCGCGCCAGCTGGGCCATCGCCCGCTCCGGCCTCGCCTGGTACTCCGGCGACGACATGCTGAACCTGCCCCTGCTCTCCGTGGGCGCGGTCGGCTTCGTCTCCGTCGTCGGCCATGTCGTCACCCCCGAGCTGCGCGCCCTGGTCGACGCCTACACCAGCGGTGACGTCCAGAAGGCGACCGAGATCCACCAGCAGCTGCTCCCGGTCTACACCGGCATGTTCCGCACCCAGGGCGTCATGACCACCAAGGCCGCGCTCACCCTCCAGGGCCTGCCCGCCGGACCGCTGCGCGCCCCGATGGTCGAGTGCTCACCCGAGGAGATCGAACAGCTCAAGATCGATCTTGCCGCGGGCGGGGTACAGCTCTAGCAACAGACTTCGCGCGGGCGACCGCGCACCTGACTTCACAACTGAATACGCGGGCCACCGGTGCCCGCACCACAACGACAACTGCTTCTGCACGAACGTCACGCGCGCCACGTGCCCTACCGGTACGTGGCGCGTGTGGTTGAGGAGAGTCTTTTGAGTCATCCGCATCCTGAACTCGGCTCGCCCCCGCCGCTCCCCGAAGGCGGCCTGCGGGTCACCCCGCTCGGCGGCCTCGGTGAAATCGGCCGAAACATGACGGTCTTCGAGTACGGCGGCCGCCTGCTGATCGTCGACTGCGGAGTGCTCTTCCCCGAGGAGGAGCAGCCCGGAATCGACCTGATCCTGCCGGACTTCTCGTCCATCCGGGACCGCCTCGACGACATCGAGGGCATCGTCCTCACCCATGGCCACGAGGACCACATCGGCGGTGTCCCCTTCCTGCTCCGCGAGAAGCCGGACATCCCGCTGATCGGCTCCAAGCTGACCCTCGCCCTGATCGAGGCCAAGCTCCAGGAACACCGCATCCGGCCCTACACCCTCGAGGTGGCCGAGGGGAACCGTGAGCGCATCGGCCCCTTCGACTGCGAGTTCGTCGCGGTCAACCACTCCATCCCCGACGCCCTGGCCGTCGCCATCCGCACCCCCGCGGGCATGGTGGTCCACACCGGCGACTTCAAGATGGACCAGCTTCCGCTGGACAGCAGGCTGACCGACCTGCACGCGTTCGCCCGCCTGAGCGAGGAGGGCATCGACCTCCTCCTCAGCGACTCCACGAACGCCGAGGTCCCCGGCTTCACCCCGCACGAGCGGGACATCTCGAACGTCCTGCGCCAGGTCTTCGCCGGCGCCCGCAAGCGGATCATCGTGGCGAGCTTCGCCAGCCACGTCCACCGCATCCAGCAGATCCTGGACGCGGCCCACGAGTACGGCCGCCGGGTCGCCTTCGTCGGCCGCTCGATGGTCCGGAACATGGGCATCGCGCGCGACCTCGGCTATCTGAAGGTCCCGCCGGGCCTCGTGGTCGACGTCAAGACGCTCGACGACCTTCCGGACAACGAGGTCGTGCTGGTCTGCACGGGTTCCCAGGGCGAACCGATGGCCGCCCTGTCCCGCATGGCCAACCGCGACCACCAGATCCGCATCGTCCAGGGCGACACGGTGATCCTCGCGTCGTCGCTCATCCCGGGCAACGAGAACGCGGTCTACCGCGTCATCAACGGCCTGACCCGCTGGGGCGCCAACGTCGTCCACAAGGGCAACGCCAAGGTGCACGTCTCCGGCCACGCCTCAGCGGGGGAGCTGCTGTACTTCTACAACATCTGCCGCCCGAGGAACCTGATGCCGGTCCACGGCGAATGGCGCCACCTGCGCGCCAACGCCGAGCTCGGCGCCCTCACCGGCGTCCCGCACGACCGCATCGTCATCGCCGAGGACGGCGTGGCGGTCGACCTGATCGAGGGCAAGGCCAAGATCTCCGGCAAGGTCCAGGCGGGTTACGTCTACGTCGACGGCCTCTCGGTCGGCGATGTCGGCGAGCCGGCGCTGAAGGACCGGAAGATCCTCGGCGACGAGGGCATCATCTCGGTCTTCGTGGTCGTGGACTCGTCCACAGGCAAGATCACCGGCGGTCCGCACATCCAGGCCCGCGGCTCCGGCATCGAGGACTCCGCGTTCGGAGACGTCATCCCGAAGATCACGGAGGTACTGGAGCGGTCGGCCCAGGACGGCGTCGTGGAGCCCCACCAGCTCCAGCAGCTCGTGCGCCGCACACTCGGCAAGTGGGTCTCCGACACCTATCGCCGCAGGCCGATGATCCTGCCGGTGGTGGTGGAGGTCTGACGGTCCGTCGGCCCTCATCAGCGTGAACCCGGAGCGGGGCGCCTCGATTTGCATCGGGGCGCCCCGCTCCAGTACGTTTACGGCTCCGCCTGAACGGGAACCCGATCGCTTCGTGCGTCGGAACCAGTCCCCGAACGGGGCGGGAAATCCGACTCAGAACTTCTGATAAAGTCGGAACCGCCGGAAAGGGAAACGCGAAAGCGAGAACCTGGAAAGCACCGAGGAAATCGGATCGGAAAGATCTGATAGAGT
>NZ_JBSFOK010000067.1:0-36109 GCF_053587635.1 Streptomyces sp. NPDC003635
TACACCCGCAACATGGTCACCGGCGCCTCCACCGCCGAACTCACGGTGATCCTGATCGACGCCCGCAACGGCGTGGTCGAGCAGACCCGCCGGCATGCCGCCGTGGCGGGACTGCTGCGGGTGCCGCACGTGGTCCTCGCCGTCAACAAGATGGACCTCGTCGGGTACGACGAGCGGGTGTTCGAGCGGATCGTCGAGGACTTCGCGGGCCATGCCGCCGAGTGGGGACTGCCCGGTTTCACGCCGATCCCGGTGTCGGCGCTCGCCGGGGACAACGTGGTGGACCGCTCCGCCCGCATGGACTGGTACCGGGGTCCGGCGCTGCTGGAGTTCCTGGAGGAGGTCCCCGTCGGCGCCGAGGCGGCGGACGCTCCGCCCCGCTTCCCGGTCCAGTACGTCATCCGGGACGGCGAGGACCGCCATTACGCGGGGCAGTTGGTGTCGGGCGCGCTGCGGGTCGGTGACCGGGTCACCGTGCATCCGTCCGGGGAGACCTCGCGGATCACGGGGATCGACGTGCTCGGCTCCGCCCGGGAGGTGGCGTACGCACCGCAGTCGGTCAGTGTGCGGCTGGCGGACCAGCGGGACGTCTCGCGCGGCGACATGATCACCGCCGGGGTGGACGTCCCGGCGCTCACCCGGGAGATCCGGGCCGCAGTCTGCCATGTGGCGGACCGGCCGCTCAAGGTCGGCGACCGGGTCCTCGTCCGGCACACCACGCGCACGGTGAAGGCCGTCGTCCAGGATCTCGGGGAAGCGGCCGAGCTCACCGCGAACGACCTGGGCCGGATCGTGCTGCGCACGGCGGAGCCGCTGGCGGTCGACGCCTACGCGGTGTCCCGGCGCACGGGCGCGTTCATCGTGATCGACCCGGCGGACGGCGCCACGCTGACGGCGGGGATGGTCGAGCTGTAGAGCCCTCGCCGCACACCGAGGATCTACGCCCTCAAGTCCCGAGCGTCAGGCGCGGCTTGGGGGCGTCCAGTCGTCCGGTCCGGGGGCGGCGGCTGCCCGCGCGGTACGGGTCCGGCCAGACGACGCCCGGGCCCTCGTAGGACTGCTCCGCCGCCGCGTGCAGGGTCCAGTTCGGGTCGTACAGGTGCGGTCGGGCCAGGGCGCACAGGTCGGTGCGGCCCGCCAGGACCAGGGAGTTGACGTCGTCCCAGGAGGAGATCGCGCCGACCGCGATCACCGGGATGCCGAGGGTGTTGCGGATGCGGTCGGCGAACGGCGTCTGGTACGAGCGCCCGAACTCCGGTCGCTCCTCGGACACCACCTGGCCGGTCGACACGTCGACGGCGTCCGCGCCGTGCGCCGCGAAGGCGCGGGCGATCTCCACCGCTTCCTCGGCACTTGTGCCGCCCTCGGCCCAGTCCGTGGCGGAGATCCGCACGGTCATGGGCCGCTCCTCCGGCCAGACGCCCCGGATCGCGTCGAACACCTCCAGCGGGAAGCGGAGCCGCTTCTCCAGGGAGCCGCCGTAGGCGTCGGTGCGGCGGTTGGTGAGCGGGGAGAGGAAGCCGGACAGCAGGTAGCCGTGCGCGCAGTGCAGTTCGAGCAGGTCGAAGCCGGCGCGGGCGGCACGCCAGGCGGCCGCGGTGAACTGCTCGCGCAGGTCGGTGAGCTGGGCGCGGGACAGCTCGCGCGGAACCTGGCCGTCCGTCCGGTACGGGATCGGGGAGGCCGCCACCAGGGGCCAGTTGTCGTCGGGGAGCGGCTCGTCGATGCCCTCCCACATCAGCTTGGTCGAGCCCTTGCGTCCGCTGTGGCCGAGCTGCACGCCGATCGCGGTGCCGGGGGCCCGCCGGTGCACGAACTCGGTGATCCGGCGCCAGGCCTCGGCCTGCTTGACGGTGTAGAGGCCCGTGCAGCCGGGGGTGATCCTGCCCTCCGGGCTGACGCACACCATCTCCGTCATCACCAGGCCGGCCCCGCCGAGGGCGCGGGCGCCCAGGTGGACGAGGTGGAAGTCGCCCGGCATCCCGTCGACGGCCGAGTACATGTCCATCGGCGAGACGACGACCCGGTTGCGCAGGGTCAGCCCGCGCAGCCGGAACGGGGTGAACATCGGGGGCGTACCGGGCGGGCAGCCGAACTCGCGCTCGACGGCCTCGGTGAAGTGGGCGTCGCGCAGCCGGAGGTTGTCGTGGGTGACCCGGCGGCTGCGGGTGAGGAGGTTGAAGGCGAACTGGCGGGGCCGCTGGCCGAGGTACAGTCCGATGTTCTCGAACCACTCCAGGCTGGCGCGGGCCGCGCGCTGGGTGGAGGCGACGACCGGTTTGCGCTCTTCCTCGTAGGCGGTCAGCGCGGTCGGCAGATCCGGCTGCTCCTCCAGGCAGGCGGCGAGGGCGAGGGCGTCCTCGACGGCGAGCTTGGTGCCGGAGCCGATGGAGAAGTGCGCGGTGTGGGCGGCGTCGCCGAGCAGCACGACGTTCTCGTGCGACCACCGTTCGTTGACGACCGTGCGGAAGGTCGTCCAGGCGGACCTGTTGGAGCGCAGGGTGTGGCCGCGCAGGGCTTCCGCGAAGATCTTGGCGCAGCGGTCGACGGACTCCCGCGCGTCGAGTTCCTCGAAACCGGCCGCCCGCCAGACCTCCTCGCGCATCTCGACGATGACCGTGGAGGCGTCGGGGGCGTAGGGGTAGCCGTGCAGCTGCATCACGCCGTACTCGGTCTCGGCCACCTCGAAGCGGAAGGCGTCGAAGGCGAAGTCGGTGGCCAGCCAGATGTAACGGCAGTGGTGGGTGGCCACCTGGGGGCGGAACACATGGGCGTAGGCCTCGCGGGTGGTGCTGTGCACACCGTCGGCGGCGATGACCAGGTCGTGGGTCTCGGCCAGCCAGGCGGGGTACGGCGCCTCCGACCGGAAGCGGAGTTCCACGCCCAGCGCGCGGCAGCGCCGGTGCAGGATCTCCAGGAGGCGTCTGCGGCCGAGCGCGGCGAAGCCGTGGCCTCCGGAGGTGTGGCGGGTGTCGTGGCGGACGATGTCGATGTCGTCCCAGCGGACGAAGTCCCGCTGGAGGGCGGTGTAGACCTCGGGGTCCGCGTGCTCGATGCCGCCGAGGGTCTCGTCGGAGAGGACGACGCCGAAGCCGAAGGTGTCGTCGGGGGCGTTGCGTTCCCAGACGGTGATCTCGCGGGTCGGGTCGAGCCGTTTCAGGAGGGCGGCGGCGTAGAGCCCGCCGGGACCACCGCCGATGACCGCGACTCGCACGGGATGGCTCGGCGTCGTGGGCGGCCGCGGTGTGGTGGGGGCTGGTCGCGCGGTTCCCCGCGCCCCTTGGGCCGGCATCCTCACCGCCCCTTCCACTTGGGCGGGCGCTTCTCCGTGAAGGCCCGGTGGAACTCGGCGTAGTCCTCGCCCGTCATCAGCAGGGCCTGGGTCGACGCGTCCAGTTCGATCGACGGGCCCAGGGGCATGTCCAGCTCCGCCGTGAGCAGGGCCTTCGTCTGGGCGTACGCCAGGGCCGGGCCCTCGGCCAGGCGGCGGGCCAGGGTCCGGGCGGTCTCGTCGACCTCGCCCTCCTGCGTGAGCTCGCTGATCAGGCCGATGCGCTCGGCCTCCGGAGCGCGGACCGGCTCGCCCAGCATCAGCAGGCGGGTCGCGTGACCGAGGCCCACCACGCGCGGCAGCAGGTAGGCCGCGCCCATGTCGCCGCCCGAGAGACCGACCCTGGTGAACAGGAAGGCGAACCGGGCCGTGGGGTCGGCGACGCGGAAGTCGGCCGCGAGGGCGAGCACCGCGCCGGCGCCCGCCGCGACCCCGTGGACCGCCGCGATCACCGGGAACGGGCATTCGCGGATCGCCCTGACCACCTGGCCGGTCATCCGGTTGAAGTCCAGGAGCTGGGCGGTGTCCATGGACAGGGTCGCGCCGATGATCTCGTCCACGTCTCCGCCGGAGCAGAAGCCGCGGCCCTCGCCGGCCAGCACCAGGGCCCGTACCGCCCGCTCCCGGGACAGCTCGGCCAGGAGGTCGCGCAGATCGGCGTAGGCACCGAAGGTGAGCGCGTTGAGCTTCTCGGGGCGGGTGAGGGTGACGGTGGCGACGCCGTCGCCGAGGTCCACGATCAGATGCTCCCAGCGGCCGGTGCGGGCGGCGGAGCCGGTGAAGGGACTCATGGCGGGCGGCCTCCTCGGGCGGACTGCGGGCGGCGCTGTCTCACTGAGGTCTACCCCTCGAAGTTATCACTGATCCGTGACTGTCGTCAGGATGGCGCGATACGCCACGAGGCCACCGAGGTGTCACGGGTCCTCGACGTCCGGGTAACGAAGGGATCAGTCGTGCGAGGCCGGACGTTCACCTGGGTAAGCCGCTCGCTACGGGGCGAAAGTCCCGTCCGGCGCCCGCCCGACTCCTCCGCGGCGAGGCGCCGTACCATTCATGAGGTTGAAAGCAGGGCAGCCTGCTTGATGAACGGATCCGCCGTGCACGATCGCCTACCCGCCTCCGCCTCCTGGCGCGTCGCACTGCCGCACACCACCGCGGCGGTGCCGGTCGCGCGCGCCCTGGTCCGTACCGCGCTGGCCGAGCTGAAGCACTCCGCCGACTGCGACACCGCGGAGCTGCTGACCGCGGAGCTGGTGGCGAACGCCGTGGAGCACACCACGGGCGAGGGGCCGATAGAGCTGGTGGTGCAGCTGCTGCCGAGCGGCTGCCAGGTCGAGGTGCACGACCCGGACCCGGCGCCGCCGGGCAATCTGACCCGCCCCTGCGAGGGCGAACCGGACCCCTGGCAGGAACACGGCCGGGGCCTGCTGCTGATCCGGGCCCTCAGCTCGTCCTGCGGCCACCGGCCGACGGCGTCGGGCAAGGCGGTGTGGTTCCGGCTGCCGACGGTGCCCGCCCAGCGCCGCGCCTCCTGATCACGCTCGGCCGAGGGTCGCCACCAGCACCGCCTTGATGGTGTGCATCCGGTTCTCCGCCTCGTCGAACACCACCGAGTGGGCGGACTCGAAGACCTCGTCCGTGACCTCCAGCGACTCCAGGCCGTGCGTCTCGTGGATCTCGCGGCCCACCTTCGTGCCCAGGTCGTGGAAGGCCGGCAGACAGTGCAGGAACTTCACGTCCGGGTTGCCGGTGGCGCGCAGGACGTCCATGGTCACCGCGTACGGGCCGAGCGCCTTGATCCGCTCGTCCCAGACCTCCTTGGGCTCACCCATAGAGACCCAGACGTCCGTGGCCACGAAGTCCGCGCCCAGGACACCCTCGGCCATCGACTCGGTGAGCGTGATCGCCGCGCCGCTGTCCGCCGCGAGCCGCCGCGCCTCGGCGACGACCTGGTCGTTCGGCCAGTACGCCTTGGGCGCGACGATCCGCACGTCCATACCGAGCAGGGCGCCGGTGATCAGGTAGGAGTTGCCCATGTTGAAGCGGGCGTCGCCGAGGTAGGCGAAGACGATGCCGTCGTCCAGGGTCTTCGTGCCGTGCTCCAGCATGGTGAGGACGTCGGCGAGCATCTGGGTGGGGTGCCAGTCGTCGGTGAGGCCGTTGTAGACGGGCACTCCGGCGTGGGCGGCCAATTCCTCGACCTTCTCGTGGCTGTCCCCGCGGTACTCGATCGCGTCGAACATCCGCCCGAGCACTCGCGCGGTGTCCTTGACCGACTCCTTGTGCCCGATCTGCGATCCGGAGGGGTCCAGGTACGTCGTCGTGGCGCCCTGGTCGGCGGCGGCGACCTCGAAGGCACAGCGGGTGCGCGTGGACGTCTTCTCGAAGACCAGCGCGATGTTCCGGCCGCGCAGGTACGGGGTCTCGGTCCCGGCCTTCTTGGCGGCCTTCAGCTCCGCGGCCAGCTCCAGCAGACCGCGGAACTCCTCCTCGGTGAAGTCCAGCTCCTTGAGGAAGTGGCGGCCGGCGAGGGAGGTCGGGACTGTCGCCATGGGGCGCTCCAGAGTGACGTGAACAAGGACCTTGGAAGTCTATACGACGTTCCACATTTCTATACAGTCCCACATTCCGCCGGTCCACCCCCTCCACCGGCCCACGCTCCCGGCCCACCCCTACACCGGCCCTCGCTCCACCGGACAGCTCATGCAGCGCGGTCCGCCCCTCCCCCGCCCCAGCTCGCTCCCCGGGATCTCGATGACCTCGATGCCCTGCTTGCGCAGGTGCGTGTTGGTCGTGGAGTTCCGCTCGTAGGCCACGACGACGCCCGGTTCGACCGCGAGGACGTTGCAGCCGTCGTCCCATTGCTCCCGCTCGGCGGCGTGCACGTCCTGGGTGGCGGTGAGCACCCGGATCTCGCTCAGCCCGAGGGCGGCGGCGATGGCCCGGTGCATGTGCTCCGGCGGATGGTCGGTGACCTTCAGCTCCTTGCCGTCGACGCCGGGCTCGATGGTGTACGAGCGGAGCATGCCGAGCCCGGCGTACTGGGTGAAGGTGTCGCCGTCGACCATCGTCATCACCGTGTCGAGGTGCATGAACGCCCGCCGCTTGGGCATGTCGAGGGCCACGATCGTCTCGGCGGAGCCCGCGGCGAAGAGCTTGTGGGCGAGCATCTCCACGGCCTGGGGCGTGGTTCTCTCGCTCATACCGATCAGCACGGCGCCGTTGCCGATCACCAGGACGTCGCCGCCCTCGATGGTGGACGGATAGTCGGCCTGCCCCTCGGACCAGACGTGGAACGTCTCGGCACGGAACAGCGGATGGTGCCGGTAGATCGCCTCGAAGTGCACGGTCTCGCGCTGGCGGGCGGGCCAGCGCATGGCGTTGACGGAGACACCGTCGTAGATCCAGGCGGAGGTGTCGCGGGTGAAGAGGTGATTGGGGAGCGGGGCGAGCAGGAAGTCGTCGAGCTCCATGACGTGGAATCGGACCGAGACCGGCTCCGCGTGGGCGTCCAGGAACTCGCGCTTGGTCATGCCGCCGACCAGGGCCTCGGCCAGCTCGGGCGCGGACAGGGTGGCGAAGGCGGCGCGCAGATGGTCGGTGGCCAGGACGCCGTACTCCTTCTCGTCGAAGACGCGGTCCAGGACGAGGTCGCGGGCCGCCGGGATCTCCAGGGCCTCGGTGAGCAGGTCGCCGAAGAGGTGGACGGTGACCCCGCGGTCGCGCAGGACGTCGGCGAAGCCGTCGTGCTCGGCGCGCGCCCGGCGCACCCAGAGCACGTCGTCGAAGAGCAGCGCGTCCTTGTTGCTGGGGGTGAGCCTTTTGAGCTCGAGATCCGGCCGGTGCAGGATGACGCGGCTGAGCCGCCCGGCCTCGGAGTCGACGTGGAATCCCATGACTCCATCCTGACCATCGAGGGCGATATTCACCCCCCTCTTGACCACTTCCGATTCTCGTCCCCTTGACGATAAACAGACACCCCCATTATCGTCGCTACGACGAAATGGGGGTCGCTCATGGCCGACATCACCCGGCGCCTCGGCTGGCGCCATCTGCGCGGGGCGCCGACGGCGCACATCCGGCACCACCGTGGCGGCAAGCTGCTGCACGACGGCCCCGGACTCAGCTTCTGGTACCGGGCGCTCAGCGCGGCCCTGTCCGAAGTCCCGGTCGACGACCGCGAGTTGGCGATGACCTTCCATGCCCGTACAGCCGACTTCCAGGACGTGGCGGTGCAGGCGACGGTCACTTACCGCATCAGCGACCCGGCCGTCGCGGCGGCCCGGCTGGACTTCTCCGTCGACCCCGACACCGGGGCCTGGCGCGGCACTCCGCTGGAACAGCTCGGCACCCTGCTGACGGAGACGGCACAGCAGCACGCGCTCGACGTCCTGGCCCGTACGCCGCTGGCGGCGGCCCTGGTGGACGGGGTGAGCGCGGTACGCGAACGGGTGGCGGCGGGCTACGCCGCCGAGCCGCGACTGCCCGCCACCGGCATCGAGATCGTCGCCGTCCGCGTGGTGGCCCTGCGCCCGGAGCCCGAGGTGGAGCGCGCGCTGCGCACCCCGGCCCGCGAGCTGATCCAGCAGGAGGCCGACCGGGCCACGTACGAACGGCGGGCGGTGGCCGTCGAGCGGGAGCGCGCGATCGCCGAGAACGAACTGGCCAGCCAGATCGAACTCGCCCGCCGCGAGGAGCAGTTGGTCGAGCAGCGCGGCACGAACGAGCGCCGCAGGGCGCAGGAGCAGGCGGCGGCCGACGCCGTGCGGGCCGAGGCGGAGGCGGCACGTTCGGTGCGGCTCGCCCAAGCCGAGGCGGAGGGCGTACGGGCCGTGGGAGACGCGAAGGCCGAGGCCCAGGCGGCCTGGCTGCGGGTCCACGCCGACGTGGACGTCGCCGTCCTGCACGCGCTCACCGGGACGCGGCTCGCGGAGAACCTGCCGCGCGTCGACAGCGTGACCATCTCGCCGGACGTGCTCACCGGACTGCTCGCCCGGCTCGGCGACGGGGAGCGGGCGTGAGCCTCGCCCCGCGCGCCGTGCTCGTCCACCGCACCACGGAGTACGAGGAGCTGGTGGCCCGGCACGGTACGCACGGACAGGCGGCCTACTTCCTGCGCTCCCGGGGCCGGGACATCGCGGAGGTCGCCGACCGGCACCGCCGTACGCGAAAGGCGCTGGCCGAGGTGGTGGCGGGCATTCCGCTGACCTGGCGTCAGGCGCGCGTCGAGCGGGGCGACCTGGACCGGTTCCTGTTCGCTCCGCAGGACGTGGTGGTCGTGGTCGGACAGGACGGTCTGGTGGCGAACGTCGCCAAGTACCTGTCGGGGCAGCCGGTGATCGGCGTCGACGCCGATCCCGGGCGCAACCCGGGTGTGCTGGTACGACACCGACCCGCGGACGCGGCGAAGCTGCTGGCGGCCGCCGGCTCGGCCGGTGCGGACGAGCTGACCATGGTCGAGGCCGTCGCCGACGACACCCAGCGCCTGGTCGCGCTGAACGAGATCTACCTGGGCGCGGCCGGACACCAGACGGCCCGGTACCGCCTGGGCCTCGACGACGACGGGGGTGTCGTCGAGGCCCAGGCCTCGTCCGGGGTGCTGATCGGCACCGGGACCGGGGCGACCGGATGGCTCCGGTCGGTGTGGCAGGACCGGGGAGGGCGGCTCGCGCTGCCCGCCCCGGCGGAGGAACGGCTGGTGTGGTTCGTCCGCGAGGCCTGGCCCTCCCCGGCCACCGGGACCTCCCTGGTGGCCGGGGAACTGGCCGCCGCCGCACGGCTGACGCTCACCGTCGAGTCCGAACGCCTGGTGGCCTTCGGGGACGGCATGGAGACCGACGCCCTGGAACTGACCTGGGGCCAGTCGGTACGGGTCGGGGTGTGCCGGGAGCGGCTGCGGCTCCTCGGCTGAACCGTCACAGCCGCGGGTCCACCGGCTCCGACTCCAGCGCCAGCACCCCGAAGACCGCCTCGTGCACCCGCCACAGCGGCTCGCCCTCGGCCAGCCGGTCCAGGGCCTCGAGACCCAGCGCGTACTCCCGGGTGGCCAGGGACCGCTTGTGGTTGAGGAACCGCTTGCGCAGCCGCGTCAGGTTGTCCGGGCGCGTGTACTCCGGGCCGTAGATGATCCGCAGGTACTCGCGGCCACGGCACTTGATGCCGGGCTGCACCAGCCGCCCCTCCGCGTTGCGCACGAGCGCGCCGAGCGGCTTGACGACCATGCCCTCGCCGCCCCGCCCGGTCATCTCCAGCCACCAGTCGACGCCCGCCCGCACCGACTCCGGGTCCGCGGTGTCGACGTACAGGCGCCGGGTGGTCTGGAGCAGGCCCGTGCCGTCGTGCTCGACGAGCCGGTCCAGGAGCGCGAGCTGCTCGTCGTGCGGAAGCCCGGCGAGGCTGCGGCCCTGCACCGCCAGGATCTGGAACGGCGCGAGACGAACGCCGTCGAGGCCCTCGGTGGTCCAGCAGTACCGGCGATAGGCCTCCGTGAACGCCGAGGCGTCCGCGGCCCGTTCCCGCTGGCGCGCCAGAAGGTCCGATACGTCGACTCCGCGCGCCGCGGCCGCCTCCAGCGCGGCCAGCGCGCCCGGGAACACCGCCCCGGAGGCGGCGCCGACGGCCGCGTACTGCGAGCGCAACAGCCCGGACGCCTTCAGCGACCACGGCATCAGCTCCGCGTCCAGCAGCAACCAGTCCGTGCCGAGTTCGTCCCACAGCCCGGCCTCCCCGACGGCCGTACGCAGCCGGTCGAGGATCGCCTCCGTCACCGACTCGTCGTCGAAGAAGGGCCGTCCGGTACGGGTGTAGAGGGACCCGGTGGGACCGTCGACGCCGAACCGCCGCCGCGCCGCCTCCGCGTCCCGGCACACCAGCGCCACCGCGCGCGAGCCCATGTGCTTCTCCTCGCACACGACCCGCGCGACCCCGTCGGCCGCGTACTGCGCGAACGCCTCCTCGGGGTGCTCCAGGTAGCCGTCGACCTGCGAGGTCGCCGTCGGTGCCATGGTCGGCGGGAGGTACGGCAGCAGGCGCGGGTCCACCGCGAACCGGCTCATCACCTCCAGGGCCGCCGCCGCGTTCTCCTCCCGTACGGCGACCCGTCCCGCGTGCCGGGTCTCCACGGCCCGGCGCCCGTGCACGTCCGCCAGGTCCAGCGGCCGCCCGTCCTGCCCGCCGGGCGCCTCGGTCCGCAAGGGCTTGGCCGGCTCGTACCAGACCCGCTCGGCCGGTACGTCGACCAGTTCCCGCTCCGGCCAGCGCAGCGCGGTGAGCTTGCCGCCGAAGACGGCGCCGGTGTCCAGGCAGATCGTGTTGTTCAGCCAGGTCGCCTCCGGGACCGGGGTGTGCCCGTAGACCACCGCGGCCCGGCCCCGGTAGTCCTCCGCCCACGGGTAGCGCACCGGCAGGCCGAACTCGTCGGTCTCGCCGGTGGTGTCGCCGTACAAGGCGTGCGAGCGGACCCGCCCGGAGGTGCGGCCGTGGTACTTCTCGGGCAGACCGGCGTGGCAGACGACCAGCCTGCCGCCGTCGAGGACGTAGTGGCTGACGAGGCCGTCGATGAACTCCCGCACCTCGCGCGCGAACTCCTCGCTCTCGCCCTCCATCTGGGCGATGGTCTCGGCGAGTCCGTGGGTGTGCTGGACGTTGCGGCCCTTGAGATACCGCCCGTACTTGTTCTCGTGGTTGCCCGGCACGCACAGGGCGTGGCCCGACCTCACCATCGACATCACCCGGCGCAGCACACCCGGGCTGTCCGGGCCGCGGTCGACCAGGTCGCCGACGAAGACGGCGGTACGGCCGTCCGGGTGGACGCCGTCGGCGTAGCCCAGCTTCGCCAGCAGCGACTCCAGTTCGGCGGAGCAGCCGTGGATGTCGCCGATGATGTCGAAGGGTCCGGTGAGGTGGGTCAGGTCGTTGTACCGCCTCTCGGTGACGACGGTGGCCTGCTCGACCTCCGCCACGCCCCGAAGGACGTGCACCTTGCGGAAGCCCTCGCGCTCCAGGTGCCGCAGGGAGCGGCGCAGTTCGCGGGTGTGCCGCTGGATGACCCGGCGGGGCATGTCGGCCCGGTCGGTGCGGGCCGCGTTGCGCTCGGCGCACACCTCCTCCGGGACGTCCAGGACGATGGCGATCGGCAGGACGTCGTACCTCTTCGCCAGGTCGATCAGCTGGCGCCGGGAGTCCTGCTGGACGCTGGTGGCGTCGACGACGGTCCGGCGGCCGGCCGCGAGCCGCTTGCCGGCGATGTAGTGCAGGACGTCGAAGGCGTCGCGGGAGGCGCTCTGGTCGTTCTCGTCGTCGGCGACGAGGCCGCGGCAGAAGTCGGAGGAGAGCACCTCGGTGGCCTTGAAGTGCCGCCGCGCGAAGGTGGACTTGCCGGAGCCGGAGGCCCCGATGAGCACCACGAGGGAGAGGTCGGTGACGGGCAGGGTGCGCCCCTGGGTCTCGGTCATGCGGCCTTCGCCTCCTTGTCGTCGCGGTCGTCGCGCGTGAAAACAGCCATCTGGGTGGGCGGTCCGACCTCGGGGTCGTCGGGTCCCACGGGGACGAACTCCACGCCGTAGCCGTGTCGTTCGGCCACGGCGTCCGCCCAGGCGCGGAACTCGTCGCGGGTCCACTCGAAGCGGTGGTCGCCGTGCCGGACGTGCCCCGCCGGGAGGGACTCCCAGCGGACGTTGTACTCGACGTTCGGGGTGGTCACCAGCACGGTCCGCGGTCGGGCGGCGCCGAAGACCGCGTACTCCAGGGCGGGCAGCCGGGGCAGGTCGAGGTGCTCGATCACCTCGCTGAGCACGGCGGCGTCGTACCCCTTGAGCCGGTTGTCGGTGTAGGCGAGCGAGCCCTGCAGGAGCTTGACCCGGGCGGCCTGCCGCTCGCCCATGCGGTCCAGCTTGAGCCGGCGGGAGGCGATGGTGAGGGCGCGCATCGAGACGTCGACGCCGACGATCTCGGTGAACCCCACGTCCTTCAGCAGGGCCTGCACCAACTGGCCCTGACCGCAGCCGAGATCGAGCACGCGCGAGGCTCCGGCGGAGCGCAGCGCGGCGAGGATCGCCTCCCGGCGCAGGACGGCGAGCGGGGTGGGCCGCTCCTCCTCCTCGGCCTCCGCCTCGACGGCGTTGTCGATGTCCTCGACCTCGCTGTCGTCGGCCTCGGCGAGCCGCACCAGTTCCAGCCGCTCCATGGCCTGGCGGGTCAGCGACCAGCGGCGGGAGAGATAGCGGCTGGTGATCAGCTTCTGCTCCGGGTGGTCGGCCAGCCAGCCCTCGCCGGCCCGCAGCAGCTTGTCGACCTCGTCGGGGGCGACCCAGTAGTGCTTGGCGTCGTCCAGGACCGGGAGCAGCACGTAGAGGTGGCGCAGGGCCTCGGCGAGGGTCAGGGTCTCGGCGTCGAGGACGAGCCGGACGTACCGGGAATCACCCCACTCCGGGAACTGCTCGTCCAGGGCCACGGGTTCGACGGTCACGGCCCAGCCGAGCGGTTCGAAGAGCCCGCGTACGAGAGCCGGGCCGCCGCGTGCGGGCAGCGCGGGGACCTCGACGCGCAGCGGGCGCGGCCGGCCCGGGAGGTCCGGCTTCGCCGCGCAGGTGCCCTTCATCGCGCTGGAGAACACCGAGCTGAGCGCCACCGCCAGCAGCGAGGAGGCGGCGTACGGGCGGTCGTTGACGTACTGCGCGAGCGCCGCGTCGGGGGCGCCGCCGCGGCTCTTGCCCTTGCCGCGCCGGACCAGTGCCACCGCGTCGACCTCCAGCATCAGCGCCGCCGTGCAGCGCTCGGCGTCCGCCTCGGGGTAGAGGACGTGCGCCCTGCCGTAGGACGTGGAGAACGCCTGCGCCTTCTCGGGATGCTTGTGCAGCAGGAAGCCGAGGTCGGTGGCGGGGCGTTCCGGGGTGCCGGTGGTACTGATCGTCAGGAACATGGGCAGGGCCTCTGAGGCTCGGTGGACAGGGTCGCCGTACGCGTGAAGGCCCCCAGGAGGGTGATCCTGGGGGCCTTCAGGACGACGAACACACCTTCGCACACCGGGTGCGACCGGCGCCTTCGGATATCCCCGCGGTGCTACGACAGCTGCGACTGCACCTGGGAGGAGATGAGCTCCAGGTGGTCAAGGTCGGAGAGGTCGAGGAGCTGGAGGTAGATCCGGCGGGCGCCGATCTCCGCGTAGCGGCCGATCTTGTCGACCACCTCGGCGGGGGATCCGGCGAGGCCGTTGGCCTTCAGCTCGTCCACCTCGCGGCCGATGGCGGCGGCCCGGCGGGCGACCTCGGCGTCGTCCTTGCCGACGCAGACGACGAGGGCGTTGGAGTACGTCAGCGCGTCGGTGCCGCGGCCGGCCGCCTCCGCGGCCGCGCGGACCCGGGCGAACTGGCGCGCGCTGTCCTCGACGCTCGCGAAGGGCATGTTGAACTCGTCGGCGTACTGGCCCGCGAGGCGCGGGGTGCGGGTGGCGCCGTGGCCGCCGATCAGCACGGGGATCCTGGCCTGCGCGGGCTTGGGCAGGGCGGGCGAGTCGGTGAGGTCGTAGTAGGTGCCGTGGAAGTCGAAGGTCTTGCCGACCTCGGTGGCCCACAGTCCGGTGACGATGGCGAGCTGTTCCTCCAGGCGCGCGAACTTCTCCTTCGGGAAGGGGATGCCGTACGCCTTGTGCTCCTCCTCGAACCAGCCCGCGCCCAGGCCGAGTTCGATCCGGCCGCCGGACATCTGGTCGACCTGCGCGACCTGGATGGCGAGCACGCCGGGAAGGCGGAAGGTGCCGGCGGTCATGAGGGTGCCGAGGCGGATGCGCTTGGTCTCGCGGGCGAGTCCGGCCAGGGTGATCCAGGCGTCGGTGGGGCCGGGGAGGCCGTCCGCGGAGCCCATGCTCAGATAGTGATCAGAGCGGAAGAACGCGTCGAAGCCGAGGTCTTCGGTGGCCTTCGCCACGGTGAGCAAGGTGTCGTAGGTGGCCCCCTGCTGGGGCTCGGTGAAGATGCGAAGATCCATACCTCCATCCTGCACGCTCATACGGTGGTCAACACCGCTGGTCCCACCGGTCCCGCCGCGCCACGGTCGGGTGAAAATCCCCGGGCGGCGTGCCCGCGGCGGGTCCGGGCCAGTGACCCGGTCCGGTGATGATCGTTGCCCGGGAGGAGCCGGACCGCCCGGCTCCCGCACCGGCCTGTCTGCCGCCGGGCGTCGTTCGCGTCGGCCTCCGAGAACTCGGGGCCGGGGGCCGAGGAGGCCGTCATGTCCGAAGAATCCGTGCCGCAGCAGGGCGGGGCCGGGGGTGCCGGGGGCGGCACCCCCGGCCGGCCGAAGGGGCTGCTGCAGCAGATGGAGGAGCTGATGGCGGCACTGAACGCGGATCTGTCCGCGCTGGACGCGGACCTGCAGTCCTCCGGGGGGTCGGATCGGGACACGGGCGCCGGGGCGGCGGCGGGTGCCGGGGCGGCGTCCGGGGCGGCGTCCGGGGCGGCGGCGGGGGTGCGGGAGGACGGGGACTGACGGGTCCCCCGGGGATGGCAGAGAGCTGACGGGCTCTCGGGCGACGACTGACACCGGCGACTCGCCAGCAGGCCGGGCGAGAGCTGACGGCCCGGCTCGGGCGACGGCCGGGGGTTGGCGGGCACGCGGGGGACGGCTCCAGCCGACGGCTGACTGTGACGGCGCCCGAGCTGACGGCCCGCTCGCAGCATGGGCGAGGGCCGACGGCTGACTCCGACGGCGCCCGAGCTGACGGCCCGCTCGGAGCATGGGCGAGGGCCGACGGCCGACTCTGACGGCGCCCGAACTGACGGCCCGCTCGCAGCATGGGCGAGGGCCGACGGGCTCTCGGGGGACGGCTTCGGGCCGACGGCTTGCTCGGAGGGCGGCTGCGGGCCAAGGGCCGGCTGGGACGGCGGCCGGTGTCGGTGGCTCGGGCGGGGGACGTCGAGGGCTCGCCCCGGGTTCAGCCCGCCTCTCTTTCCGGCTCCGGCAGCAACTGTTCCGCCTCTCGGTCCGCGAGTCTGCGGAGCATCTCCAGGACGCGGTCGCGGGACTCGTCGGCCGCGTCGATGGCCTCCATGCACTGCCAGTACGTGCCCTCGTCGTCCGCCGCGCTCGCCAGACCGACGAGGGCGATGCCCACCTCGCCGAGCAGACCGCCCAGGTACATGAGCGCCTGGCGGGCGTCGCCCAGTTCGCTGAGCTGGGCCGCGCGCAGGTCCTTGGTGTCGAGTACGGGGGTGTCGAGCACCCCGCAGCCCCGGCCCGCGAGTTCGGTCAACCCCAGTGCCTCACCGCGCAGTTCGGGTGGGCCGAAGACCGCGAGCCGGCTTCCTATCGCCTGGGCCAGGGCCTGCGCCTGCCACACCTCGGTCAGGATGTCCGGCGCGCGATCGGTCCCGGCCAGGGCACGCCTGCTCGTCACGATGAGCCGCACAGCGTCCATGCGCTGCCCCCGTCTGTCCGACGCGCCCCCTGGCACGTCCGCCCGAACTCCATTGTTCACTACCCAGAGTGAGGGTCCGTGAGACGAAAAGCCAGAGGAAGACGGAAATCTGCGGACAACAAATCGGTTTCGGGAAGTTGAATGAACACGGAGCGTACAAGGGGATCGAGTAACTCCGTTCCGTGGTCCAGGGGTTACGGCGCCGGGAACCGCCGTTCGTTGCGGTCGATCTTCGCGTCCAGCGCGGCGAGGGGGTCGATGCCCAGCACCTCGCACAGTTGCAGCAGGTAGGCCAGCACGTCGGCGACCTCGTCCGTGACGCGGTGCGCGGTGTCGGGGTCGGACATCACGCGGGCCGACTCCTCGGGCGTCAGCCACTGGAAGATCTCGACGAGTTCGGAGGCCTCCACACTGAGCGCGGCGACGAGGTTCTTGGGGGTGTGGTACGGCTGCCAGTGGCGCGCCGCGGCGAACTCGGCGAGCCTGCGCTGGAGTTTCGCGACGTCGAGGGGTTCGGTCACGGGGTCAGGTGTACCACGGTGACGCCGGGCGTCCCGTCGGCCCAGACCGCGTCGCCGACCGCGCCGACGAGGCGGATGTGGCCGCGCTCGCACATCCGCGCCGCGAGCGCGAGCAGTTCGGTGCGCTGGCGTGGGTCCAGGCCGCGCTCGAGGCCGTCCGCCAGCACCGTGAGGGTCCGCATCGCGGGCGGCACCTCGCCGGGCGGGTCGAGCTCCAGTACCCCGGGGCCGGTGAGCAGCACCAGGGTGAGCGCGAGATAGCGCAGCTCGCCGTCGCCGAGGCGGCCGAACTCGGTCCGGGTGCCGCCGCCCCGGTCCAGCACTCCGCGGACGGTGCCGTCGCCGAGCGGTTCGGACAGGACGTCCGTGACGGGACCGCGGCAGCCGGCGCGTGCGGCGGTGACGAGCAGCTGGTGGCGGCGGGCGCACTCGACGCGGGTGCGCCACAGGACGTCGGCGAGGTTGTCGCAGCCGCCGAGGAGGCGTCCGGAGCCGGTGGGGACGGGAACGCGCATCCAGTCGGGGCGCGGGTCGCAGGCGAAGACGGAGCGCAGGGCGACGACCATCTGCTCGGCGGCGGCGAGGACCCGGCGCTGCCCGTCCGTCTTGCCTGCCACGCGCAGGGGCAGCAGGGCGGTGCCGAGCCGGTCGTCGGGGAGCGGGGCGCGGGTGACGGGCGCGGACCCGGCGGTGTGCCAGGCCGCCTGCACCGCGCGCCGGCCCGGATCCCGCAGGGCGGTCTCCAGGAGGGTCACCCCGTCCGCCGTGAGCCGCTCGCCCACGACGCGCAGCTCGGGCTCGGCCTGTACGGCGACCTCGAGCCGGACCGGGCCCTCGGGACCGTCGGCGGTACAGCCGATCCGGAAGCCCCGGCGCCGCTGGGCGTCCGGCCGGGCCCCCTCGGGCACACAGGCGACGGGATCCGGGAAGACCTCCCGGAGCTCCGCTCCCCCACCCAGCCGGGCGAGCGCCTCGTACGCCCGCAGCGCACTGCTCTTCCCGCTCCCGCTGGCCCCCGCCAGCAACGTGCACGCCCCGAACGGCAGGCTCACGCCCCGGTGCCCGGCGAAGGCGGAGAGCCGCAGCTCCGTGATGCGCGGCCGGCTCGGGTGCTCTCCGGCCGGTCTCGCCGGCGCGGCGGCCGAGGAGGTGGGCACGCGTGAAGTCGCCTGCGGCGCGGCGGAGGGACTCGGCGGGCGCGGTACGCCGTAAGGCGCCGGGGGTGTGGAGGGGGCGGGCATATGCGGACCGTAGGACTCCGGCGGCGGGTGAACCGTTTTGCCGCCGGGAGCTTCCTACGATCGGGGGACGTCCGGGGCTCAGGCCTCCGGGACGCCGGCGCCCTCCATGAGCCCGCTGACCTCGGTGCCGTTCGGGGTCAGCAGGAACACGTTGCGGTCGACGCGGTGCATACCGCTCGACAGGCCGAAGACGACGCCGGTGCTGAAGTCGAGAACGCGCTTGGCGACCTCGGTCTCGGCGCCGGTCAGGTCCAGCAGGACCGGGATCCCGGCCATCAGGGTCTCGGCGACCTCCCGGGCGTCGCCGAAGACGTTGACCCTCAGGACCACGAAACGGCGGCGCGGCTCGGTCACCGCCTCGGGATGCGCGCGATGGTCCACGGCGGACGGCCACGCGTCCCGCCCGCGCAGGGGTACGACCTGGGCGAGCCCTTCCCACTGCTCATCGGTGACGTCGTAGCGGTTCACCGGCTCCCCCCGAACTGACTGGTACTCAATGCCTGCACCAGCCAATTCTTACGCCATGTCACCCGTTCGGCCCAACAGCGACACGGTCCGCCACAGCGGCGACAGGGCTTGCGGGCCAGGCGCGCGGTCAGGCGTCCTTGCGGGTGAAGCGGAGCGTGGCCGTGACCGCGGTCAGGCCGCGCATCATGCCGAGCTGGTTCCAGGTGATGCCGAACTGCTCCCGGCCCAGGGTGAATTCGGCCGCCCGTGCCGCGCCGCGCCAGGCCCTGCCGGTCGGATCATCCCGGCGTCGCGGGCCGGACCGGACTGCTTCTCGCAGCCGGGCCGACCCGGACGTCTGGGTCTAGGCGTGGCACGTCGGCAGGGTGCCGCCGTTGTAGGTGATCATCTCTGCGAACGCCTCCGCCACGTCCACCGTGCGGCCCGTCGCTATGGCCTCGCGTTCGTCCAGTTCGGCGTAGGCGCGGTGGAGGTTGCCCACGACTCGTTCGAACTCCGTCAGGTGGCTGAAGGAGCCCTTGCCCGCTTCCCTGGCCGCCACCAGAGGGGTCAGGCGCTGCGCTCGGCCTTCCGCCGCCACCCGCTGGATCCAGCGCAGGTACTCCTCCGTCTCGTCCAGGACCTCCGGGCCCCGTACGGGTCCGTGGCCGCAGACCACCGTGCGGGGCCGCAGCGCGCGCAGCCGGGCCAGGGCCGCCAGGGAGCCGGAGACCGAGCCCATCAGGACGAAGGGCGCGCTGCCCGCCATCGCGATGTCCCCGGCGAACAGCACCCGCTCGGCGGGCAGCCACGCCACCACGTCGTCGTTGGTGTGCGCCGGGCCCGGGTGGAGCAGCCGGATCTCCCGCTCCCCCTGGTACAGCGTCAGCTCCTGCGTGAAGGTGAGGTCCGGCAGCCGTACCGACAGCTCCCCCCACGCCACGTCCGGCCAGACCCCCGTGAGGGCCAGGCCGTTGCGCTCCATCTCCGCCCGGGTCCGGGCGTGCGCCACCACCGTCGCGCCCGGAAAGGCTCCGTTGCCGTGCGTGTGGTCGCCGTGGTGATGGGTGTTGACCAGCACCCGGACCGGGCCCCGGCCGAGCCCCTCCGCCGCCCCCCGCAACGCCGCCGCGCGGGCCGCCGTGGCCGCCGTGTCGACGAGGACCAGGCCCTCGGGACCGGCGACCACCCCGGCGTTGCTCAGACACCAGCCCCCGTCGGGCTGGAGGTGGGCGTAGACCCCGTCGGCCACCTCGGTGAGCTCGGTGCGCAGGGCCGGAGTGGAGACACTCATGAAACCGCCGCCCAGTACGGGTACCCCGCCACCGCCCAGCTCGTGCCGCCCACGCTGGTCTGCGCCCAGGCCACCGCGGGGGGCTGCGTCGGCAGCGGTTCCCCGTCCGCCTCGCCCCGGCGCCCGGACAGCGCCAGCAGGACCGTGAGCAGGGCGGAGAGTTCCTCCGGTGTCGGTTCGCCTCGCAGCACGCGTATCACCCGCTCTTCCGAATCGATCGCACTCACTGCGGCTGGTTCCCGTGCTTGCGCGACGGGATCGGGGCGTGCTTGCGGCGCAGCGTGCGCAGGGCGTCGATCAGCCGTGCCCGGGTCTCCGCCGGGTCGATCACGTCGTCCACCAGACCGCGTTCGGCGGCGTAGTACGGGTGCATCAGCTCCGAGCGGTACTCCTTGACCAGCTGCTCGCGCGTCGCCTGCGGGTTGTCGGACGCGGCGATCTCCCGCCGGAACACGACGTTCGCCGCGCCCTCGGCACCCATCACCGCGATCTCGTTGACCGGCCAGGCGAAGGAGACGTCACAGCCGATGGACCGGGAGTCCATGACGATGTACGCGCCGCCGTACGCCTTGCGCATGATCAGCTGCACCCGGGGCACGGTCGCGTCGCAGTACGCGTACAGCAGCTTCGCGCCGTGCCGGATGATCCCGCCGTGCTCCTGGTCCACCCCGGGCAGGAAGCCGGGCACGTCCACCAGCGTCAGCAGCGGGATGTTGAAGGAGTCGCAGAACCGCACGAACCGCGCCGCCTTCTCGGAGGCCTGGATGTCGAGCGCGCCGGCCTGCACCATGGGCTGGTTGGCGACGACCCCGGTGACCTCGCCGCCCATCCGGACCAGCGCGCACACCACGTTGCGCGCCCAGTTCTCGTGGACCTCGAAGAGGAAGCCGTCGTCGACGATCTCCTCGATGACGTCCCGGACGTCGTAGGAGGCGCGCGGGTCGGCCGGGACCATGTCGAGCAGGGCGTCGGTGCGCCGGTCGACGGGGTCGGACTCGGCGACGGCCGGGGCCGGTTCACGGTTGTTGGAGGGCAGCAGGGAGAGCAGGAAGCGGACGTTCTCCAGGCACTCCTCCTCGTCGTCGAAGACCGCGTGGGCCACGCCGGAGGCGGTGGAGTGCGGGTCGGCGCCGCCGAGCCCGTCCATGGTGATCTCCTCGCCGGTGACCGCCTGGACGACGTCGGGACCGGTGATGAACATCTGCGAGGTGCCGCGGACCATGAAGACGAAGTCGGTGAGCGCGGGCGAGTAGGCCGCGCCGCCCGCGCACGGGCCCATGATGACGCTGATCTGCGGGATGACCCCGGAGTTGCGGACGTTGCGGGAGAAGATGCCGCCGTATCCGGCGAGCGCGGTGACGCCCTCCTGGATCCGGGCGCCCGCGCCGTCGCACAGGCCGATCACCGGGGCGCCGGCCGCCGTCGCGAGGTCCATCAGCTTGTGGATCTTCTGGGCGTGGGCCTCGCCGAGGGCGCCGCCGAAGATCCTGAAGTCATGGGCGTAGACGAAGGCGGTACGGCCGTTGATCCGGCCCCAGCCGGTGATCACGCCGTCGGTGTGGGGACGGCGGGCCTCCAGGCCGAAGCCGGTCGCCCGGTGCCGGCGCAGGCCCTCGGTCTCGGTGAAGGTGCCCTTGTCGAAGAGCAGGTCGATCCGTTCGCGTGCGGTCAGCTTCCCCTTGGAGTGCTGTGCCCGGGTCGACTTCTCCGAGGGACCGCGCCGCACCGACTCGCGCAGTTCGTGCAGTTCGGCCGTCCGTTCCCGGAGGGGAGGTGAAAGGCGGTCCATTGACGCTCCTCACAGGTCGTCAAGGGGCTTGTTCAGCCCGTTCTCGGAACGCGTGGGCGACAGAGTGCGTCGCGGAGCTGGAGCGCGGGTGGAGTGGGGCTTAAGCGCCGGCGTCAGTTCCTGCGACGGCGCCTGGGTCATGTCCTCCGACGCCTACCTGGGCAGAGACTGACATAACAGCCTCATTCGGGCGTCGAGCCGCACTCGACAACTGCCGTACCACGCACCCGACTCGGGAGAGGAGCTCTACAGGCGTCGCGTCTCCGCGAACTCCTTCGCGCGCCGCAGCGTCGCCCGGCTGTTCGTGCCCAGCGCGCTGCGCACCGCCTCCCGCGCCTTCGGGTCGGCCAGGATCACGCTGTGCCGGGACGCCGCCAGCGTCGTGCCGTCCGGGAGCGGGGTCAGCCGCCACTCCCCCGTGTGGGCCACCAGGACCGTCGGCGTGCGGATCTGCTTGTAGGCGATGCTGCCCACCTCGGGGCGGCACACCCGGACCGACTCGCCGGGGTGCAGGGTGCCGTCGGGGCTGCGGGTCTCCATCACCATGCGCTGGATGCCCGGGGTCTTCTCGGTGAGCTCCAGCGAGGCCACGTGCGGCAGCCGGTCCGGCCAGCGGTCGGCGGCGCACAGGAAGTCGTACACCACCCGCGGCGGTGCCGTGATGCGCAGGGTGTCCTCGAAGACGTACGGCGTCCTGGGGTGCTCGGCGGCGATCCGTACCCCGGCCAGCTCGGCCGGGCTGTTCTGGTGCAGGGAGTGCAGTACGACGTGCTCGTCGCCGAAGGCCTCGAACTCGTGGTGGAGTTCGAGGAGCGTCTCACCGCCGCCGATGTCCTTGGCCAGCCAGGATCCGCTCATCGAGGTGAGCGGCGGGGCCGGCCGCTCCTGGCGGAACTCGACAGTCAGGGCGTGCGGGTCGAGGACCCGTTCCGAGGTCCAGCTGCGCACCTCGGAGCCGACGAACGCCCAGATGCGGACGTGTTCCCGGCCATCGGTGCGGGGCGCGCCCCCGACGTACTCGGTGTGGATGTTCGGCTCGAACATCAGCGGCCAGACCGTCACATCGGCGATGAGCGCGTGGACGGCCCGCGGAGGCGCCGCGATCCGGGTGGTGTGGACGGTGTTCGGCATGCCGGTCCCCTCGATGCGAGTGACGGTCAGTGACTTGCCAGGCCGCCACAGACATTGATCGCCTGGGCCGTGATGGCCGCGGCGCTGTCGCCCACCAGGTGGCCGACCATCGCGGCGACCTCCTCCGGGGTGGCGTGACGGCCCAGCGGGATCCTGGCGTCGAGGCGTGCGAGCACCTCGTCGGCGGTGGTGCCCCGGGCGTCGGCGCGGCCCCGGGGGACCCGCTCGGCCATGGGGGTCTCCACAAAGCCGGGGCACACCGCGTTCACCGTGACACCGGTCGCGGCGAGTTCCAGGCCGAGGGCCTTGGTGAAGCCGACCACGGCGTGCTTGGAGGCGGAGTAGGGGGCGCCGAGGACGACGCCCTGCTTCCCGGCGGTGGAGGCGATGTTGACGATCCGCCCCCAGCCGCGGCCGACGGCGCCGCCCTGACGGAGCATCTCGCGGGTGACGCGGAAGACGCTGTTGAGGTTCGTCTCGATGATGTCGGCCCACAGTTCGTCGGTGAGGTCGACGGTGATGCCGCCGCCGCTGCGGCCCGCGTTGTTGACCAGCACGTCGAGCCGGCCGTGGCAGGCGACCGCGGCCTCGACCAGGTCGCTCGCGGCCCGGAAGTCCCGTACGTCGACGGCGAGTCCGTCCGCCTTGACACCCTTGGCACGCAGCGCGGCGACGGTCTCGGCGACCGCGTCGGTGCCCCGGGCGCAGACGAACAGGTCGAAGTCGTCGTCGGCGAGGCGTTCGGCGACGGCTCGTCCGATGGCGCCGGTCGCGCCGGTCACCAGAGCGGTACGGCCCGGCCGCCTGCGGTTCGGAGGACCGCCCCCGAGCGCACCCGCCCAGGAGCCGGGTACGGCCCGCTGGATCGTCATGTCACCACCACCGCAGTCGAGTCGGTCCCGTCCGGCCCGCGCGGACCGACGCGGCCCGGACACCATGCCCCGGACATCGCGCCCTGCCCGCCGCGACCGGTCATTTCACCACCACCGCGGCCGAGTTGAACCCGCCGTGGCCGCGGGCCAGCACCAGCGCGGCGCGCAGGTCGACCGGGCGTGGGTCGCCGGTGACCAGGTCGAGGTGCCAGCCGTCCTTGGGCCGGTCCACGTGCACCGCCGGGGGCAGCACCCCGTCGCGCAGCGCGAGCAGCGCCGCCACCAGGTCGAGGGTGGAGCCGCCGGCGCCGATCCGTCCGGTCATCGTCTTGGGCACGGCGACCGGGACGCCGTACGGCCCGAAGAGCTCCCCGATCACCTCGGCCTCCGCCTCGTCCAGGGCGGGCACCCCGGAGGCGTCGGCGAAGACGACGTCGATGTCGTCGGCGGTCAGCCCCGCGTCCTCCAGCGCGAGCCGCGCCGCCCGCCCGAGGTTGCCGGGGCCGGTCGGCGGATCGAACGCGGCGGCGTACCCGGCGACCTCGCCGAGCACCTGCGCGCCCCGCTCCTCGGCGGCCGAGCGTTCCTCCAGTACGACGTAGGCGGCGCCCTCGCCGGGGACGTACCCGGAGGCCTCGGAGTGGAAGGGCAGATAGGCGCGGGCCGGCCGGCTGTGCGGGCTGACCTGGCCGGTGGCGAGATGGCCCGCCCAGCCCAGCGGGCACAGACCCGCGTCGGAGCCGCCCGCGAGCAGCACCCGGGTGTCCTCGGCGAGCCGCCGCCGGGCCTGGCCGACCGCGTCGAGGCCCCCGCACTGTTCGGTGACGAGGGTGCCGCTCGCGCCGCGCATGCCGTGCCGGATGGAGACCTGTCCGGTGCAGGCGGCGTAGAACCAGGCGAAGGACTGGTAGGCGCTGACGCTGTCGCTGCCGGTGCGCCACAGGGCACTCATCTCGTGCTGCCCGAACTCGTAGCCGCCCGCCGAACTGGCCGTGAAGACTCCGGTGCCGTACCCCTCCAGGGTGGCGGGGTCGACGTCGGCGTCGTCCAGGGCCTCGGCCGCGGCGGCCAGCGCCAGCCGGGTGAAGCGGGCGGTCTGCGGCAACAGCCTGCTGGGCACGTACTGTTCGGCGACGAACGAGGCGACCTCACCGGCGACCGGGGTGCGGTTCACGGGTGCGTCACGGGCCGGGCGCAGGGCGCTGACCCCGCGCAGGGTCGCCTCCCACCAGGCGCGGGTGCCGACGCCGTTGGGGGCGACGACGCCGAGTCCGGTGACGGCCGCCCGCACCCGGGCGGGCGGGGCGGCGGCGGGGTCGGGGGTCACTCGGGCTTCCTCAGGACGAGGGCGCTCTGCAGTCCCCCGAAGCCACTGCCCACGCTCAGTACCGTGTTGAGGGGCTGCGACCGGGCGGTCAAGGGTACGTAGTCGAGATCGCATTCCGGGTCCGGGGTGTGAAGGTTCGCGGTCGGCGGGACGGCGCCGTGCTCCAGGGCCAGGGCGCAGGCGGCCGCCTCCAGGGAGCCGATGGCGCCCAGCGAGTGGCCGATCATCGACTTGATGGAGCTGACCGGCACGTCGTAGGCGTGCGCACCCAGGGCGGTCTTGAGCGCGTTGGTCTCGTGGACGTCGTTCTGCCGGGTCCCGGAGCCGTGCGCGTTGACGTAGTCGATGGCGTCGACGGGCAGCCGGGCCTCGTCGAGGGCGGCGCCGACCGCGGCGGCGAGCTCGGTGCCGTCGGGGCGCAGCCCGGTCATGTGGTAGGCGTTGCCGCGGGTGGCGAACCCGGCGATCTCGGCGTAGACATGGGCGCCGCGGCGGCGGGCGTGCTCCTTCTCCTCCAGTACGAGGATGGCGCCGCCCTCGCCGAGCACGAACCCGTCGCGGGTGAGGTCGAAGGGCCGGCAGGCCTCGGACGGGTCGTCGCCCTCGTAGGGGGTGGTGGCCTTGATGGCGTCGAAGGAGGCCGCGGTGATGGCGCACACCGGCGCCTCCGCCGCGCCGGCCAGCATCACGTCCGCGGACCCTTCCGCGATGATCCCGGCGGCGTGGCCGAGGGCGTCGAGCCCCGACGTGCAGCCGGTGGAGACCAGGGCGACCGGGCCCTGGGCGGCGACGGTCCAGGCGACCTCGCGGGCGAGCGCGCTCGGCACCATGTAGTCGTACAACTGCGGTACGGCATAGGTGGTGTCGGTGCGCCAGTCCCGGCCCTCGTCGCTGAGCAGCGGATAGGCCTCGTCCAGGCTGGTGGCCGCGCCGACCGCGCTCCCGATGCTGACACCGGTGCGCAGCGGGTCGATACCGCCGAGCGCGAGGCCGCTGTCGGCGACCGCCTCCCAGGCGCTGACCACGGCGAACTGCGCCGAGCGGTCCATGCGGTGGATCTCCCGGACGCCGAGCCCCGCGGCCCTGGGGTCGAAGTCGACCTCGGCGGCGACGCGGGAACGGTAGGTGGAGGCGTCGAAGAAGGTGATGTGGCGGGTCGCGGCCCGGCCGCCGGTGAGCAGCGCCCAGTAGTCCTTGGTGCCGATGCCACCGGGGGCGACCACACCCAGCCCTGTGATCACTGCGCGTCGGGTCATGCGGGGATGGTCGGGGCGCTCGCTCAAGCTGCGGTGGAGCGGCGTTGGGGCGGCCCGGAGCCGGCGTCGCCGAGTGGCCGAGGTGCGTCGGTCGACCCGTCCGCCCCGGTGCACCGCTTCTTGACCACCCCTCTAGCCCGCCTACCCAGACTGCAACCGCCGTGGGCACCCCCCGAGAGAGAGGTAGAGGCTCGGTGACTGCAGTTCCTCACCCCAGCATCCATCCACCGGCGGCCTCGGACGCCCCCTCGCGGACCGAGCAACTGTCCCGTGTGGTCATCCGTTTCGCGGGCGACTCCGGCGACGGCATGCAGCTGACGGGTGACCGGTTCACGTCGGAGACGGCCTCGTTCGGCAACGACGTGGCGACCCTGCCGAACTTCCCGGCCGAGATCCGGGCGCCCGCGGGCTCCCTGGGCGGTGTCTCCTCCTTCCAGTTGCACTTCGCGGACTACGACATCCTCACCCCCGGCGACGCCGTGGACGTGCTGGTGGCGATGAACCCCGCGGCGCTGAGGACGAACCTGGCTGACCTCCGTCCCGGCGGCGAACTCCTCGTCAACAGCGACGAGTTCGACGCCCGCGCGCTGGCGAAGGCGGGCTACGACAGCTCCCCGCTGGACGACGACACGCTTCAGGGGTACCGGCTGCACCCGGTACCCCTGACCAGCCTCACCGTGGAGGCGCTCAAGGAGTTCGGGCTGTCCCGCAAGGAGGCCCAGCGCGCGAAGAACATGTTCGCGCTCGGTCTGCTGTCGTGGATGTACCACCGGCCCACCGAGGGCACCGAGAAGTTCCTGAAGACGAAGTTCGCCAAGAAGCCCCAGATCGCGGCGGCCAACATCGCCGCGTTCAAGGCGGGCTGGAACTTCGGTGAGACGACGGAGGACTTCGCGGTCTCCTACGAGATCGCCCCGGCCGCCGACACCTTCCGGTCCGGCACCTACCGGAACATCTCCGGCAACCTGGCCCTGTCCTACGGTCTGCTCGCCGCCGCCCAGCAGGCGGACCTGCCGTTGTTCCTGGGCTCGTACCCGATCACGCCGGCCTCCGACATCCTGCACGAGCTGAGCCGGCACAAGAACTTCGGGGTGCGCACCTTCCAGGCCGAGGACGAGATCGCGGCGGCCGGCGCGGCGCTCGGCGCGGCGTTCGGCGGTTCGCTGGCGGTGACCTCGAACTCGGGTCCCGGGATGGCGCTCAAGAGCGAGACCATCGGTCTGGCCGTGGCGCTCGAGCTCCCGATGGTCATCGTGGACATCCAGCGCGGCGGACCGTCGACCGGGCTGCCCACCAAGACCGAGCAGGCCGACCTGCTGCAGACGATGTACGGCCGCAACGGTGAGGCCCCGGTGCCGATCGTCGCCCCCTGCACGCCCGCGGACTGTTTCGACGCGGCGCTGGAGGCGGTCCGGATCGCGCTCACCTACCGCACCCCGGTCTATCTGCTGTCCGACGGCTACCTGGCCAACGGCGCCGAGCCGTGGCGGATCCCGGAGCCGCACGAACTCCCGGATCTGCGGGTGCACTTCGCCGACGGCCCCAACCACACGCTGGAGGACGGCACCGAGGTCTTCTGGCCGTACAAGCGGGACCCGCTCACGCTGGCCCGCCCCTGGGCGATCCCCGGCACGCCGGGGCTGGAGCACCGGGTCGGCGGCATCGAGAAGCAGGACGGCACGGGGAACATCTCCTACGACCCGGCCAACCACGACTTCATGGTCCGCACCCGGCAGCGGAAGGTCGACGGGGTCTGGGTGCCGGACATCGAGGTCGACGACCCGCACGGGGCGAACACGCTGGTGCTGGGCTGGGGGTCGACCTACGGCCCGATCACCGCGGCCGTGCGCCGGCTGCGCCGGGCCGGGGAGCCGATCGCACAGGCCCACCTGCGCCACGTCAGCCCTTTCCCGCGCAATCTCGGCGAGGTACTCGGCCGCTACGAGCGCGTCGTGGTGCCCGAGATGAACCTCGGCCAGCTCGCGTCCCTGCTGCGCGCCCGCTACCTCGTCGACGTGACCAGCCACACCCAGGTGAGCGGCATGCCGTTCAAGGCCGAGCAACTCGCCGCGGTTCTGAAGGAGGAGATCCATGCGGCTTGAACTGCTCGCCCGTGACTTCAAGTCCGACCAGGAGGTGCGCTGGTGCCCGGGCTGCGGTGACTACGCGATCCTCTCGGCCGTGCAGGGCTTCATGCCCGAGCTGGGCGTGGCGCGGGAGAACATCGTCTTCATCTCCGGGATCGGCTGCTCCTCGCGGTTCCCGTACTACATGAACACGTACGGCATGCACTCGATCCACGGCCGTGCCCCGGCGATCGCCACCGGCCTCGCCGTGACCCGGCCCGACCTGAGCGTGTGGGTCGTCACCGGCGACGGCGACGCGCTGTCGATCGGCGGCAACCACCTGATCCACGCCCTGCGCCGCAACGTGAACCTCAAGATCCTGCTGTTCAACAACCGGATCTACGGCCTGACGAAGGGCCAGTACAGCCCTACGAGCGAGGTCGGGAAGATCACCAAGTCGACGCCGATGGGTTCGCTGGACGCGCCCTTCAACCCGGTGTCGCTGGCGATCGGCGCGGAGGCGTCCTTCGTGGCGCGCACCGTCGACTCCGACCGCAAGCACCTCACCGAGGTGCTGCGCGCCGCGCACCGGCATCCGGGCACCGCGCTGGTGGAGATCTACCAGAACTGCAACATTTTCAACGACGGCGCCTTCGAGGTCCTCAAGGACAAGCAGCAAGCGCAGGAGTCGGTGATCCGCCTGGAGCACGGGCAGCCGATCCGATTCGGGGCCGACGGCGCCAAAGCCGTCGTACGGGATCCGGCCACCGGCGATCTGGAGGTGGTCGACGTGACCGCGCGGAACGAGGACCGGATCCTCGTCCACGACGCGCACTCGGCCTCCCCCACGACCGCCTTCGCGCTGTCCAGGCTGGCCGATCCGCAGACCCTCCACCACACACCGATCGGCGTCTTCAGGGACGTCGAGCGTCCGGTCTACGACACGACGATGGCCGACCAGCTGGACGCCGCCATCGAGCGATACGGCAAGGGCGACCTCGCGGCCGTCCTCGCCGGCAGCGACACCTGGAGCCGCTGATCCGCTCCCGCCCCGCCCTGCCCGTTCGTAAGGAGACCCAGTGAGCTCTCTTGCTGCCGCCAGCTCGGAATCATTGACCACAGCCGTGATCGGTGGCATCGCGCTGACCCTGCTGGTGGGCGTGGCCTTCGCCGCGGCCGCCCGCCGGATCCGCCAGCCCGCGGTCGTCGGTGAGATCGCCGCCGGTATCTGCCTCGGCCCGAGTCTCCTCGGACTGTTCCCCGGCGACCTGCCGGAGAAGTTCTTCCCGGCCGAGGCGCGGGCCCATCTGGGCACCGCGGCCCAGATCGGCCTGATCCTCTTCATGTTCGTCATCGGATGGGAGTTCGACGGCACGAGCTTCAGCGGACGCCGGAAGTCCACCGGCATCATCTGGCTCAGCTCGATCGCCTGCCCGCTCGCCCTGGGCATGGGCCTCGCCGCGCTGATCTACGGCACCTACGGCACGGTGAACGGCAAAGAGGTGGGGATGTTCGAGTTCACCCTCTACCTCGGCGTGGCCATGTCGATAACCGCGTTCCCGGTGCTCGCGCGCATCGTCGCCGACCAGGGGCTCCAGTTCAGCCGGGCCGGGGCGCTCTCGCTGGCGCTCGCCGCGGCCGACGACGTCCTGGCCTGGTGCATGCTCGCCCTCGTCGTGGCGCTGGTGACGGCCACCGGCACGGGCGCCTTCGTCACGATGCTGCTGTGGTCGCTGGTGTACGTCGCCGGAATGCTCTGGGTCGTCAAGCCGCTGCTGCGCAAGGCGACCGACCGGCTGCCCGATGCCCCCCTGGCCGGCATCATGGTGCTCGCCGCCTGCGGTGCCTTCGGCTCCGCCTGGCTGACCTCCGAGATCGGTATCCACGCCATCTTCGGCGCCTTCTTCTTCGGCCTGGTCATGCCGCGTGACCGCAGGCTGATGCAGTCCGCCTTCGGGCCGATGGAGAACGCCAGCAAGCTGCTGCTGCCGCTGTTCTTCGTCGTGACGGGCCTGTCCGTCGACCTCACCACGATCACCGGCCAGGGTCTGCTGGTCATGGTGGCCGTCATCGTCGTGGCCTGCGTCGGCAAGCTCGGCGGGGTCGCGATCCCGGCCAAGCTGACCGGGATGAACTGGCGCGACGCCACCGTGCTCGGACTGCTGATGAACACCCGTGGCCTGACCGAGCTCGTGATCCTCAACGTGGGTCTGCAACTGGGGCTGCTCACCGTGGAACTGTTCAGCGCCATGGTCATCATGGCCCTGGTCACCACCGCGATGGCGGCGCCCCTGCTGTCCGCCCTGCTGGCCCGCCAGAACGAGCGTGCCCATGAGGAACTGCTGAATTCCCGGCCCGCGGTCTCCATGATCCCTTCTCCCAAATAGTCGAAAGGCAGGCACGCAGCATGGACTTCGCCTGGACCGAGGAACAGAGGCAGGCCTACGACCGCACCCTGGCCGCCGTCCGCGAGGCGTTCCCCGCGAGTGACGGCACGGCCGAGTACTACGACCGGGGCGACTGGAAGCGGCTCGGCGAGCTCGGCCTGCTGGGTCTGTCCGTGCCGGCCGAGTACGGCGGCGGCGGGCTCGGCGCGCTGGACACCGCACGGCAGGTGGAGGCCCTCGGGCGCGGCTGCGACCGCACCGGACTGGTCTTCGGCGCCTCGGCGCACCTGTTCGCCTGCGCGATGCCGATCGTCGACTTCGGCAGCCCGGAGCTGAAGTCCCGGATCCTGCCGGGGATGTGCACCGGCGAGCTGATCGCGGGCAACGCCATGACAGAGGACGAGGCGGGCTCGGACGTCTCCCGGCTCACCACGGTCGCCGAGCGCACCGACGGCGGCTGGATCCTCAACGGCGAGAAGAGCTTCGTCACCAACGGCCCGGCCGCGGACGTCTTCACAACGTACGCGACCACGGACCCCAAGGCGGGCTATCTGGGCGTCACCGGCTTCGTGGTGGAGCGGTCCGCCCCCGGTCTGACGGTCGGCGAGCCCTTCGACAAGATGGGCATGGCCCATGTCCCGGCCGGGCGGCTGACGTTCGACAACTGCTTCGTGCCGGACGACCAGACCCTCGGCGAGGAGGGCCAGGGCGGCTTCATCTTCCAGCACTCGATGGGCTGGGAGCGGTGCTGTCTGTTCGCCGGGTTCCTCGGGCTCGCCGACCATCTGATGGACCGGGCCGTCGAGCACGCCCGCACCCGTAAGCAGGGGGGTCGCCGGATCTCCCGCTTCCAGGCGGTCTCGCACCGCATCGCGGACATGAAGCTGCGCACCGAGAGTGCCCGGCTGCTGCTGTACCGCGCCGCCTGGGAGATGGACCGGGGCGGCCCGGCCACCCTCTGGATCGCCCTGTCCAAGCTGGCCGTGTCCGAGGGCGTGGTGAGCACGGCCCTGGACGCCATCCGGCTCTTCGGCGGCCGCGGTTACCAGCGCGCCGAGGGCATCGAGGCCGCCCTCAGGGACGCGGTGCCCTCCGTCATCTTCTCCGGCACATCGGACATCCAGCGCGACATCATCTCCAGGGAGCTGGGACTATGAGCACCAACGTCAGCCTGCACCGCCTGCTGTACGACTCCGCCCGGCGCAACCCGTACGCCGTGGCGGTGCACGGGGCCGACGGCCCCATCGACTACCGCAAGCTCGACCGCCTCGCGGACCGGTACGCCGAGGCCCTGCGGCAGAGCGGGGTGGGCATCGGCGACCGGGTGATCATCTGGAGCCACAAGAGCGTCGACGCCATCGCCGTGATGCAGGCGGCGCTGCGCATCGGCGCCCTATACGTGCCGGTCACCGGCTCCAACCCGCCCGCCCGGGTGGCCCGGATCGCGGCCGGCTGCGAGCCGAAGCTGGTCGTGGCCGACACGGGCGGCGTGGAGCGGGCCAAGGCCGCCGAGTTCGACGCGGCGCCGCTGGCCGGCTTCGAGGAGCTGCTCGGACGGGCCGAGGAGGGCGCGCGTCCGACGCACTACAGGAACGAGCCGGACGACCCGGCCTACATCCTGTACACCTCGGGCTCAACCGGTGAGCCCAAGGGCGTGATGATCAGCCACCGCAACGCGCTGGCCTTCATCGACTGGGCGGTCGAGGAGCTGCAGCTCACGGTCTCCGACCGGCTGTCGAACCACGCGCCGTTCAACTTCGACCTCTCGGTCTTCGACCTGTACGCCGCCTTCGCCGCCGGCGCCTCGGTGCACCTGGTACCCGAGGAACTCGCCTACGCCCCGGTGCAGTTGGCGGAGTTCATGCGCCAGCGGCTGATCACCGTCTGGTACTCGGTGCCGTCGGCGATCAGCCTGATGATGCGCGAGGGCGGGCTGCTGGACGGGCCTCCCCCGTCGGCGCTGCGGGTCTGTCTCTTCGCCGGCGAGCCGTTCGCCATCCACCACGTCCAGGAGCTGCGCAAGAGCTGGCCCGGCATCCGGCTGCTGAACTGGTACGGCCCGACCGAGACCAACGTCTGCACCTCCTACGAGGTCACCGAGGCCGACCTGGAGCGGGAGACCCCGCTGCCGATCGGCACGGCCTGCTCGGGGGACACCATCACGCTGGACGGCCCCGAGGGCGGTGAGGGCGAGGTCGTCGTCAGCGGTCCCACGGTGATGCTGGGCTACTGGGGGCGCGGCCCCCAGGAGGGCCCGTACCGCACCGGCGACATCGCCCGCCTCGACGCCGACGGGAACCTCGAGTACGTCGGACGCCGCGACCACATGGTGAAGGTGCGCGGCAACCGGATCGAGCTGGGCGAGATCGAGGCGGCCATCGGCACCCTCGAGTCCGTCGCCGAGGTGACGGTCCTGGTGATCGGCACCGGTCTCACGTCCCAACTGCACGCGGTCGTCGTCCCCTCGCCGGGGCAGCGGCCCTCCCTGCTCGCCATCAAACGCCGTTGTGCGGAAAGGTTGCCCACGTATATGAACATCGACCGTTTGCACATCGCCGAGGATCTGCCTCGCACGCCGAACGGCAAGCTGCACCGCGCCGCGCTCGTCACGGCCGTAGAGGCGGGTGAGCTGTGATGACCACCGCCGCCATGCCGATGCCGACGCTGGGCACGTCCGTCGACATCCAGCTGTTCCGTACCGTGATGGCCTCGCTGGCCAGCGGGGTCTCCATCGTGACCACCCTGGACAAGGAGGACGAGCCGCGCGGTCTGACCTGTTCCGCGGTGTGCAGTGTCTCCGTGGACCCGCCGCTGCTGCTGGCGAGCGTCAGCAACCGCAGCGGCACCCTGCGCGCGGTGCTGGACCGGGCCCAGTTCTCGGTCAACATCCTCGGTTCGCAGGGCCAGATGGCCTCGCAGCTGTTCGCCTCCGGCGCGACCGACAAGTTCGAGCGGGTCCGCTGGACCCCGGGTCCGGCGACCGGGACGCCGCTGCTGGCGGTCACGGTGGGCCACGCGGAGTGCGAGCTGCACGACGCGGTGGAGGCCGGCGACCACACGCTCCTGATAGGCCGAGTGGTGGGCGGCGGCACGGCCGAGGACCGCTTCCCGCTCACCTACTGGCGCGGCGCGTACGCCCGTCTGCTCCCCAACGCCGGCTGACAGCCGCGGCCCGACCTCCCCTCACGGCCCGCCACCGAACTCCGGTGGCGGGCCCTGGGCTGTGCGCCGAGGGCGTCACATCGGCTGTGCCTTGAAGGCGCGTCCTCGTCTTCGGGGCGCGCGGATCCGGGAGCCCCCCCGCACATGCCACCACGCCGCCCCCCTGGTGAGGGGGCGGCGTGGTGGGTGAGGAGGCCGGCCGGGTCAGCGGGATGCCGCCGAGGTGACCGAGGTGACGTTGTCGCGGGTCAGCAGGCGGCGGAAGTCGGCGGGTGCCGAGGTCTTGACCCACCAGAGCATCTTCAGCCGCTTGGGGATCGTGAAGTGGTAGACCTTGGCCTCCGGGTCGCCGAAGGCGTACAGCGGCGGGATGAACCTCTCCCGGCGCAGCTCGGCGAAGATGCCGTCGGCCGCCGGCACCGCGGACAGCTCGCCCGCGCCGACCCGCTCGATGGTCCGCAGCGAGCGGTCGATGACACCGCGCAGGCCCTCGGGCACGTCGAACCAGATGCCGCCCAGCTCGAACCGCTCCACCGCCGACCAGTCCCGGCCGGCGGAGGACTCGCAGTCCAGCCGGGCCCGCTTCAGCGAGAGGTCCGCGAGGATCTGCCAGAGCAGCCAGACCCGGGAGTAGGCGTTCCAGAGCTGGAACTCCCCCGCGGCGATGCGCGCGCACCGCAGCCAGCGGTCGTTGAAGGCGTTCAGGTCGTCCTGGAAGGCCGCCACCCGGGCGAACGGCGCCGGGGAGAAGTCCTCCCGGCGCACCGCCGGGACGAGGGCGCTCGCCAGCGCGTGGACCACCTCCGTGGCCATCGTGACGTCCCGGGACAGGAACAGGTCGTTGCGGGCCGCCGTCCGCTCCAGCGCGAACCAGCGGTCCCCGTAGGTCTGCGAGGCCGTCCGCTGCCACAGCGGCGCGTTGATCCACGGCCGGACCGCGGTCGCCGACGCGAAGGTCTTGTCCAGGTCGGGGAAGCGCTCGACGACCGCACGGAAGGCCTTCTCGGGGTCGTCCGGGAGGTGCTCCCAGCGCTCCGGGTCGAGGCTGAGCGTCACTCCGGTGGCCGGGTTGCCGCCGTGGGCGTGGTTGTCGAAGCGGACCAGCTGGATCCAGCCGCCGTCGAAGAGATGGTGGACCGTGCCCTCGGACCAGGCGGTGGCGCGCGGGTAGTCCGCGGTGGGCCGCACCTCCTCGAAGGGCGTCACGCCGGTCATGTGCGTGGCGATGACCCGGGAGCGCAGGCCGAGCCGCGGCTCGGGGTCGTCGCCGCCGTTCTTCGCCACCAGGAAGGAGCCGGGGCCGCTGACGTCGACCAGGTAACGGGCCTTCCAGACATGCCCGTCGGTGGTCTCGATCCGCGCCCCGTCCGCCTCGGTCCAGGCGTCCGTCGCGTGCACCCCGTGCGAGAGCACCGCGGCGCCGTAGCGGTGCGCGATGCGCTGCGTGTACGCGTCGACGCTGCGCCGCTCCAGATGCCACTCGGCGTGCTCGCCGGGCACGTTGAACTGGACGCTCTCCTCGGGGCTCTGCGGCCGGCCCGGCCGGTGGTAGAGGAAGCCGAGGCTCTTCTTGATGCCGCTGTCCCGGCGCACCTCCGCCGGCAGGTCCGGGAACAGCCCGAAGGCGGCGATCTCCGGGATGTCGAAGCGCTTGGCCAGCAGCAGGAACACCTCGGCGGTGTACGGCACGGTGGTCTCGCCGGAGGGCTCGCTGCGGTCCTCGGCGCTCGGCACCACCAGCACCCGTACCCCCTGACGGGCCAGGACGGCGGCGAGCAGGCCGCCGGCCATGGTGCCGCCGAGGACGGCGACGTCGTACTTCTCCCGGGGGTCCGCGGGAGGAGCCGGGCGGTCTCCGGGCGGGGTGGTTCGGTTGATCTTCATGGGTTCAACTCCCCTCGGTTCTCTCCCTGGACGCGCGGGGGCGCCGGCCCCACCGGGACCGGCGCCGTGCGCGCGGTTCAGAAGATGCGCTTGCCGCGCAGCTTCGCCTTGATGGCCTCGCGCCCGTTGCCGGTCATCATCCGCTTGACGACCGGGTCGGCCTCGGTGTGCAGCCAGCGCGCGGTCTTCAGCAGTGTCTTCGGTCCGGGAATCATGAAGCGCAGGTCGCGCTCGGCGAAGCCGAAGTTCTTCGGCACGAAGTTCACGGTCTCCAGCTGCTCGTAGACCGTGTCGGCCGCGTCGCGCGCGGTGGTCCGGCCGGCCTCGTAGTCGAGGACCTTGTCGACCATGAGGTCGTACAGGCCCTTGTAGCCGTCGTGGTCCGGCCAGTACAGGCCGAGGTACGGGGCCTTCTCCAGGTCCTTGAAGTGCTGCTCGTTGCCGTCCTTGAAGTACTTGAACAGACCCTCGGAGAGCCGGTAGGTGCCCGCGTTGGCGCCCCAGGCCCACATCCGGTAGACGGCCGTCCACAGGTCGTAGTCGCTCCACGAGATGAAGGAGGCGTTGACCAGGGAGTCGTTGTAGTCGAACAGGCCCTGCTGCATCTTGTCGACGTAGTCGAAGCGCTCGCGGGAGAAGTTGTCGTCCTTGACGGCCTCCAGGAGCCGCCAGGTGAGGCTGTTGATGGCCTCGGCGGTGTTGGACAGGCCGCGCGAGTACAGCGGGTCGATGAAGCCGGCCGCGTGCGAGAGCAGGAACCAGCGGTCGCCGGCGCACTGCCGGGAGGAGTACTGGAGCCGGTCGGTGGAGATCCAGTTGCGCACCGCCCGGGCGCCCTCGTACTGGCGGGCGATGTCCGGGAAGCGGGCGGCGTAGGAGTAGAACTCCTCCTCCGGCGTCATGTCGGCGGACTTGGGGTACTTGCGCGGGTCGAGCGTGAGGCCGACGCTGCACAGCGGGTTGCGGGACCACTCGTGGTTGTCGAAGCC
>NZ_JBSFOK010000068.1:0-33727 GCF_053587635.1 Streptomyces sp. NPDC003635
GAGCGCCCGGGCGCGGGTGCAGGACGCGGGCGCGGCGGTCGCGGCCGTGGCGGTCGGCGAGCGCGCGCCGCGGGGAGCCGGTCATCGGCGCGTCTCCCCTCGCTGGGCCACGAAGGTATGGGTGATGCCCGTCTGCCAGCCCGGCAGCGGCAGCGCGCGGACCTGGTCGAAGCCCGCCGCGCGGATCCGGTCGGCGAACCGGTCGGCGGTGTCGAAGTCGACGACACTGCGCCACAGGTGCCGGTACAGCGCCCCGTCGCCCAGCACGGTCGCCGCGGGCTGGACGATGCCGCGGCACACCAGGGTCCACACCGCCCGGTCGGCGGGCCGGCCACTGAGGGTGTACTCGTGGACGCCCAGCCGGCCGCCCGGCCGCAGCACGTCTCGGACGGTGGCGAGGACGGCGTCGGGATCCGCGACGTTGCGGAAGAGATAGGCGGCGAAGACCGCGTCGAACGGACCCCGCACGCCGGCGTCCGCCAGGTGCTCGGCCGGTGCGTGGACCAGCCTGACGCCGTCCGCCCAGGGCTTGTCGGCGGCGCGGGCCAGCATGCCGGCGGAGGCGTCCACCGCCGTGATGTCGGCGGCGGGCAGGAGCGAGCGGAGCGCGGCCGTGGAGGCACCCGTCCCACAGCCCAGATCCAGCAGGCGCAGCCCTGCACCGTGGCCGGGCAGTCCGAGACGGCGCACCGAACGCCGCAGATGCGCGTGATAGCCGGGATTGACGGCCACGAGCGCGTCGTAGCTGCGGGATGCATGGTCGAAGGCGGCAGCGAGACGCTCGTCGCGCAGGAGGGTCATCAAGGCTCCGTGAGCTGAGGGAAAAGGGCGGATCGGCCGGGGGCACGCCGACGCTCGTACCGCGGGTGGGGCACAGCGCCGGCCCGGGAGCGGCTGAACAGGAGGCGAAGGGGGGCCGGACCGTCGCCTTCGCCGCTGTCGAAGGCTTACGGAGCCACGACGCCCTCGGGCTGGTCCGCCCAGGCGTCGGGCGGGGGCCCGCCCCGCCTCCTGTTGCCGTCTCGGCTCCTCCTTCCCTCATCTCCCGTGCACCTGCTTGTGCTTCCCCTGCCGGGGCCCGTTCGGATGCGCTCGCTGAGCCATTCGGCGGGCGGGGGCTCGGCAGGGGGCGTCATCCGTGCCTCACTCGGCCGTGAGCCGGGGTGCCGTCGTGCCGGTCGCCTGCGACGCGGGCAGGGCGGGGGCCGCCGCGGCAGGCAGGGCCGGGGCCGCCGACCTGCCCTGCCGGGCCGCCTTTTCGGGGTGCCTGCGCTGCCAGTAGGGGTTGTCCGGCGGGAGCTTGCTGGAAACCCGGCCGTACATGCCGAAAGTGGCGATCAGCAGGCCCATGACGAAGCTGAAGACCACGTTGGTCATGCCGAAGTCGAGCACGTTGGCGGGGCGGTCCAGGACGAAGAGGTGGACGAAGCCGCTCAGCACGAAGAGCGCGCCCACGGTCATGTTGAGCGTGGAGGCGAAGTTGCCGCCGATCACCGCTCCGGCGAGCAGCGCGAGACCCACGACCGCGGAGATGACGCTGAGGGCGACGTTGGTGGTCATCCCGGCGATGGTGTCGCCCGCCGTGTCGAAGGGCTTGAGGGCGTCGGCGAAGCCGAGAACCGAGAAGGTCAGCAGGATCAGGCCGCACAGGCCGGCACCGTAGCGGTAGACGGTCGCCAGGTGGTGGTCGACCGGAAGTTCGTCTCGTAGCTTCATGCCCCTGATTCGGCGGTTTCGGGCGGTTCGGATGCGATTGCCCTCGATACCGGCCCCGCCGACCGGCCCCTCAGTACGAACCCCCGGCGCAGGCGTCCCTACGCGTGGTCGTCGCGCAGGAGCACGAGCTCTCGGTTCATCTCGGTCAGGAACCGGACGACCACCGTCAGTTCCTCCTCGCTGAAGTGGCCTCGCGCCGAGTCGGTGCTGCGGGCCAAGGGCCGGAAGTAGTCCCGGGCGAGGCTTCGGGCCGCGGGCGCGTAGTGCAGGTGGACCACGCGGCGGTCGTCGACGGCCCGGACGCGCCGTACGTGGCCCGCGCGTTCCAGCCGGTCGACGCAGGCGGTCATCGCACCGGAGGTGAGGTTGAGCTGCCGGCGCAGTCGGCCGGGAGTCATGGGGCCCTCGTCGGGGTCCGCGTCGAGGATGGCGATGAGCGCCTGGACATCGGTCAGGTGCAGGCCCTGGGCCTGGGCGAACTCCTGGGCGATGCGGTTGAACTCGCCGTTCATCCGACGCAGGAGAACGGCGAAGGACTGCAACCCCGTCGGGTCGTCACGGAGAAGAGGCTGCGAAGGCATGCCAGGAGAGGTCATGACCCAAGTATAAATTCGCTCGATGATTGAGATACTTTACAGTTGACCTATTCCGCTCACCGCTTTGGGAAGCTCATGAGAATCGCACCGCGCCTGGCCCGGTGGCTGCTGCCCGTCGTCCTGTTGTTCGTCTGGCTGGGCGTCGGGGGCACGCTCGGGCCCTACGCCGGGAAGCTCGGCGAGGTGGCCACCAACGACCAGGCGGCGTTCCTGCCGCGGAGTGCCGAGTCCACCCAAGTGCTCGACGAACGCGAGGCGTTCGACCAGTCCGAGACCCTGCCCGCCATCGTGGTCTGGACGGCGGACGGGGAACGGATCAGCGCCGCCCAGCAGAGCGCCGCCACCCGGGCCGTGGCCCGACTCGCCGGACAGCCCGGCTTCGTGGGCCGGCCCTCCCCCGCCCTGCTCTCCGAGGACCGGCAGGCGATGCAGGCCGTCGTCCAACTGGCACCCGATCTGGGCGACGAACTCCCCACGGCCCTCGAAGCGATTCGGGACGCGGCGGGGGACGTGGACGGGGCCACGGCGCAGATCGCCGGACCGGCGGCGAGCCAGGCCGACCTGTCGGACGCGTTCGCGGGCATCGACGGCCTGCTCCTGGGCGTGGCCCTCGGCGCCGTGCTGCTCATCCTGCTGCTGGTCTACCGCAGCGTCCTGCTCCCGTTCCTGATCATCCTCGGTTCCGTCTTCGCCCTCGGGCTCGCATGCGCCGTCGTCTACGCGCTGGCCGAACGGGACATCGTCCGGGTCGACGGCCAGGTCCAGGGCATTCTGTCGATCCTGGTGATCGGCGCCGCCACCGACTACGCCCTGCTGCTCGCCGCGCGCTTCCGCGAGGAACTCGCCGCGAGCGGGGACCGCGCCGCGGCAGCGGTGGCCGCCGTACGCCGCTCCTTCGGGGCGATCACCGCCTCCGCCGCCACCGTGGCCCTCGGGCTGCTGGCCCTGCTCGCCAGTGACCTCACCAACAACCGGGCCCTCGGCCCGGTAGGCGCCATCGGCATCGTCTGCGCCGTGCTGTCCACCCTCACCTTCCTGCCCGCCGTGCTGGCCCTGCTGGGCCGTGCCGCCTACTGGCCGTCCCGGCCCAAGCAGGCCGGCACGGCGGGCAGCGGCCTGTGGCGACGGGTCGCCGCGACGGTGGACCGCAAACCGCGGCGGACCTGGGCGGTGACCGCGCTCGTCCTCGCGGGCTTCGCGGCGTTCTCACCCACCCTGTCCTCCCAGGGCGTGCCACTCGACGAGACCTTCGTCAACGACGCGCCCTCGATCGCCGCGCAGCGCACGCTCAGCGAGCACTTCCCCGGCGGCTCCGGCAATCCCGCCGTGATCATCGCCGACGCCGACCGCCTCACCCAGGTCGCCGCCGCCGCGCGCAGCACCGACGGAGTCGCCTCGGCCGACGCCGTCTCCGCCTCCGGGCGGCCCGGCTCCGGAGAGCCGCTCGTCGTCGACGGACGCGTCCGCATCGACGCCACCCTCACGTCCGCCGCGGACAGCGACGAGGCCAAGGCGACCATCGAGCAGCTGCGCGAGAACGTGCACGCCGTCCCGGGAGCCGACGCGCTGGTCGGCGGCTACACGGCACAGCAGTACGACACCCAGGAAACGGCGGCCCGGGACCTGACGGTCATCGTGCCGGTCGTGCTCGCCATCATCCTGCTGATCCTCATGGTGCTGCTGCGCTCCCTGCTCGTACCCGTGCTGCTGGTCGCGACCGTCGCTCTCAACTTCCTGGCCACGCTGGGGGTGTCCGCGCTCGTCTTCGAGCACCTGCTCGGGTTCAGCGGGACGGACGCCTCGGTGCCGCTGTACGGCTTCGTGTTCCTGGTGGCGCTCGGCGTGGACTACAACATCTTCCTCATGTCCCGGGTCCGGGAGGAGGCTCTGCTGCACGGCAACCGGCAGGGAGTCCTGCTCGGGCTGACCACCACCGGCGGAGTGATCACCTCGGCCGGTGTGGTGCTCGCCGCCACCTTCGCGGCCCTGATGGTGATCCCCCTGGCGTTCCTGGTCCAGATCGCCTTCATCGTCGCCTTCGGGGTCCTGCTGGACACCCTCGTGGTCCGGTCGCTGCTGGTGCCCGCGCTGGTCATCGACATCGGCCCCAGGGCGTGGTGGCCCAGCGTCCTGGCCCGCGGACGCATCGATGCCCCGGAACGGGAGACCCAGCCGGTCTGACCACCGCCGGAATGCCGACAGCCCGGTCCGCGCCTAGCGTGGGCCGGGCGAGTGCCCTCGCGGAGAGGAACTGCCATGCCGCTCACCCGGAGCCCGCTGCACACGCGTACCGCCGTCGTCACCGGAGCCGCACGCGGCCTCGGCGCGGGGCTGGCCAGAGACCTGTCCCGCAAAGGCGCGAGGGTGGCGCTCATCGGCCGTGAGGAACGCACCCTGGCCCAGGTCAGAGACTCCCTCCCGGGAGAGTCGGGGTGCTGGGAGGTCGATGTCACGGACGCCCGCGGCATGCGGCAGGCCGCCGAGGAGATCCGTGCGCGGTTCGGCCCCCCGTCGGTGGTGATCGCCAACGCGGGGGTGGCCGAGGGCGGCCCCTTCGAGGAGGCCGATCTCGCGGTCTGGCGCCGGGTCGTCGAGGTCAACCTCATCGGCAGCGCCGTCACCGCCCACACCTTCCTGCCGGACCTCGTGGCCACGCGCGGCTTCTTCCTCCAGGTCGCCTCGCTCGCGTCCATCGCCGCCGCACCCATGATGAGTTCCTACTGCGCTTCCAAGGCCGGGGTGGAGTCCTTCGCCCACGCGCTGCGGGCCGAGGTCGCCCACCGGCGGGTGGGCGTGGGCATCGCCTACATCAACTGGACGGACACGGACATGGTCCGCGACGCCGACGAGTACGCCGTACTGCGTGAACTGCGGGGCCACATGCCGCCGCCCGCACGCAAGGTCTACTCCGTCGACCACGTCGCCGGCCGGCTCGTCGCCGCCGTGGAACGGCGCCGACCGACCGTCTACGTGCCCGGCTGGCTGCGGGCCACGCAACTGGTGCGCGCGGCGATGCCATCGGTCGTCACGATGCTCTCGCGCCGCGAACTGCCCCGACTGGCCGCCGCGGAACCGTTCACGGCCACGGGACTGCTCGGCGCGGGCGGCCGGGCCGACCAGGCCGGTACCCCGTCCGCCGAACGGCAGGCGCGATAGCGGGGCACTCAGCACGGCGGGCCTCGGCGTCCGCCTGCCGGGCCGCCCACGACCCGACCGCTGCGTCCCCGCTCACCCGACCGACCCGCCGGCTCCGCACCACGACCCGCCCACACCCTCCGAACCCCGGCCCGCCGACTGCCCACCGCGCCGACGACACGGCGCCCGGCCGCGAACCGCCGCGATGACCCGGCTGGCCCGCATCCGGAGGCGCCGGTTCGAGCGAAGTGGTCGTATGAGCACCGAGGGCGTGGGTTATCGCGCCGTGGTGCACGGCTGCCGGGCGAGAGAGCGTGGAGGGCGGGTATGGGTACGGACCGGCACGGCGCGGCAGGGCCGCTGCGCTGTCTGGTGACCGGGGCGACCGGGTACATCGGCGGGCGCCTCGTGCCGGACCTGCTGGAGGCGGGGTACGAGGTGCGGTGTCTGGCCCGTTCGCCGGGCAAACTGCGTGATCATCCCTGGGCTGGGGACGCCGAGACGGTCCAAGGCGATGTCACCGACCCGGAGTCGGTCGCCGCCGCCATGCGCGGCGTGGATGTCGCGTACTACCTGGTGCACGCCCTCGGCGGGGGGCCCGGCTTCGAGGACACCGACCGCCGGGCGGCCCGGATCTTCGCCGAACAGGCGCACGCCGCCGGTGTGCGACGGATCGTCTACCTCGGCGGACTCACCCCGCGAGACGTCCCCGAGCAGTCCCTCTCGCCGCATCTGCGCTCCCGGGCCGAAGTGGGACGCATCTTCCTGGACGCGCCGGTCCCGGCCGCCGTCCTGCGCGCCGCGGTCGTCATCGGCTCCGGCTCGGCCTCCTTCGAGATGCTGCGCTACCTCACCGAACGCCTGCCCGTCATGGTCACCCCCAGCTGGGTCCACACCCGCACCCAGCCCATCGGAGTGCGCGACGTACTGCGCTACCTCGTCGGCTGCGCCACCCTGCCCGACGACGTCGACCGGGCCTTCGACATCGGCGGACCCGACGTCCTCACCTACCGGGACATGATGTGCCGCTACGCCGCCGTCGCCGGACTGCCCCGGCGGCTCATCGTGCCGGTCCCCGTCCTGACACCACGGCTGTCCAGCCACTGGGTCGGCCTGGTCACCCCGGTGCCCGCCTCCCTCGCCCGGCCGCTGACCGAGTCGCTACGGCACGAAGTCGTCTGCCAGGAACACGACATCGCCCGCTACCTGCCCGACCTGCCGGGCCGCCCCCAGCCCTTCGACGAGGCACTGTCCCTGGCGCTGCGGCGGGTCCGGGAGGCACAGGTCGCCACCCGCTGGTCCTCCGCCGCCGTCCCGGGAGCACCCAGCGACCCGCTGCCCACCGACCCGGACTGGGCCGGCGGCAGCCTCTACGAGGACGACCGGTCGCTGCCGGTCGACGCGCCCCGGCAAGCCCTGTGGAAGGTGATCGAGGGCATCGGCGGTGACAACGGCTGGTACTCCTTCCCGCTGGCCTGGGCCGTCCGGGGCTGGCTCGACCGGTTCGTCGGCGGTGTCGGCCTGCGCCGCGGGCGGCGCGACGCCGAACGCCTGCGGGTCGGCGACTCACTGGACTTCTGGCGGGTCGAGGAGATCGAGCCCGGACGACTGCTGCGGCTGCGGGCGGAGATGCGGCTGCCCGGACTGGCCTGGCTGGAGATGTACTCCGAGACCGACGCCGAGGGCCGCACCCGCTACCGGCAGCGCGCGCTGTTCCATCCCCGCGGTCTGCTGGGCCACGCCTACTGGTGGTCCGTCTCCCCCTTCCACGCTCTCGTCTTCGGCGGCATGGCCCGCAACATCACCCAGGCCGCCGCCAAGGGCATGAGCGCGCGCCGAAATCCGTACGGCGCCTCCCGCATCCGACGACCGCGCCGCGGCAGAAGTGTGCGGCAGTAGACGGCTCCCGCATCGCACCATCTGGAGTTTCCATGACCGTCGCGGTCGTCCTGTACACGTCCGACCTGCGCGTGCACGACCATCCGCCGCTGCGCGCCGCCGTCGAGGCGGCGGACGAGGTCGTACCGCTGTTCGTCCGCGACCCCGGCGTCCACGCGACCGGGTTCGACGCGCCGAACCGCTGCGCCTTCCTCGCCGACTGCCTGACCGACCTCGACGCCTCGCTGCGCCGACGCGGCGGACGGCTCGTCGTGCGTTCCGGACCGGTCGTCCGCCAGGTCCGAGCAGTCGCCTCCGAATGCGGGGCGACGGAAGTCCACATGGCCGCCGGCATCACCGGGTACGCCCAGCGCCGGGAGGAACAGCTGCGCGAGGGCCTGCGCCGGCAGGGAGTGGACCTGCACATCCACGACACCGTGATCACCGCCGTCGCCCCCGGCGCGGTGACGCCCACCGGCGCCGACCACTACGCCGTCTTCACCCCCTACTTCCGGCGGTGGTCGCAAGAGCGCCTGCGCGACATCTGCCCCGCCCCCCGGACCGTCCGCGTTCCCGACGGCGTGAGCGGCGAGCCGCTGCCTCCCCAGGACAAGACCGGCCTGTCACCGGGGCTTCCCGCCGGAGGCGAGGGACCGGGGCGCGACAGGCTCTCCCGGTGGCTCCGCAGCGACCTGGCCGCGTACGAGGAACGGCACGACGACCTGCCGGGCGACGCCACCTCGCGGCTGTCGCCCTACCTCCACTTCGGTGCCCTCTCGCCGGTGGAGCTCGTCCACCGCGGCCGTACGCGCGGCGGACCGGGCGCGGAGGCCTTCGTACGGCAGCTGTGCTGGCGGGACTTCCACCACCAGGTCCTGGCGGCCCGGCCCGACGCCTCCGTCCGGGACTACCGCGGCCGCGACGACGAGTGGCGCTCCGAGAAGGACGCGGCCGAGGACATCGCCGCGTGGCGGGACGGCCGTACCGGCTATCCGGTCGTCGACGCCGCCATGCGCCAACTGCGCCACGAGGGCTGGATGCACAACCGGGCCCGGCTGCTCGCGGCGAGCTTCCTCACCAAGACGCTGTACGTCGACTGGCGGGTCGGCGCCCGGCACTTCCTGGATCTGCTCGTGGACGGCGACATCGTCAACAACCAGCTCAACTGGCAGTGGGTCGCCGGAACCGGCACCGACACCCGGCCCCACCGCGTCCTCAACCCGGTCGTCCAGGGCAAGCGGTTCGACCCGCGAGGAGAGTACGTCCGGCGCTGGGTGCCGGAGCTGCGGCACATCGAGGGCGGACGCGTGCACGAACCGTGGCGGCTGACCGAGGACGAGCGGGGCGACTATCCCGAGCCCCTGATCGACCTCGGGGACGGTCTGGCGCGGTTCAAGCAGGCGCGCGGCCGGACCTGACGGAAGGAACGCCCGTGCACTGGCTCTTCGGCGACCAGCTGGGACCTCACTTCCTGCGTCCCGGCGACGGCGGCGGCCCCGGCCGTGACACTCCCCTGCTGATGATCGAGGCCCGGTCGGTGTTCCGGCGCCGGCGCTTCCACCGGGCCAAGGCGCACCTGGTGCTGTCCGCCATGCGCCACCGGGCGGCCGAACTCGGCGACCGGGTCACCTACGTCCGTGCCGACACCTACCGGGAGGGTCTGTCCCGGGCGGCGGGCCGCGACCCGGTGACCGTCCATCACCCCACCTCGTACGCCGCCCTGCGACTGGTGCGCTCCCTGCCCCGGGTCACCGTCGGTCCCGCGCGCGGATTCCTGGTGCCCACGGCCGACTTCACCGCCTGGGCGGACGGCAGGGGCGGACAGCGGCTGCGTCAGGAGGACTTCTACCGCTGGGTCCGCCGCGGCCACGAGCTGCTCATGGACGGCGAACAGCCCGCCGGTGGCCGCTGGAACCTCGACCACGACAACCGGCAGCCTCCGCCGCGCGACGCCGGCGTCCTCCCGGTCGGCCGCCCCTACCGGCCACGGGAGGACGAGATCGACGCGGAGGTCCGCCGCGACCTCGACCAGTGGGAGAAGGACGGCGACGTGAGCTTCGTCGGGCGCGACGGACCCCGTCTGTTCCCCGCCACCCGTACCGAGGCCAAGGCGGCGCTGCGGCGCTTCGTCGAGCACCGGCTGACCACGTTCGGTCCCTACGAGGACGCCATGCTCGCCGCCGATCCCGTCATGAGCCACAGCCTGCTGTCCTCCTCGCTCAACCTGGGGCTGCTCGATCCCGCCGAGTGCGTCGAGCAGGCGGAGGCCGCGTGGCGGGCCGGGCGGGCGCCGCTGAACAGCGTGGAGGGCTTCGTCCGGCAGATCGCCGGCTGGCGCGAGTACGTGTGGCAGCTCTACTGGTACTTCGGCGAGGACTACCGGCACAGCAACGCGCTGCGGCACCACGCGCCGCTGCCGGACTGGTGGAGCGAGCTGGACGCGGACGCCGTCCAGGCCCGCTGCCTGCGCACCGTCCTGGCACAGGTACGGGACACCGGCTGGACCCACCACATCCCCCGCCTGCTCGTCCTCGGCAGCCACGCCCTCCAACGGGGCTGGGACCCGGCCGCGGTCACCGACTGGTTCCACCGGTGCTTCGTGGACGGCTACGACTGGGTGATGGTGCCCAACGTCGTCGGCATGTCCCAGTACGCCGACGGCGGGCGCATGACCACCAAGCCGTACACCTCCGGCGGTGCCTACCTGAACCGGATGAGTGACCTGTGCGGTCCCTGCGTCTACCGTCCCGGCGACCGCACCGGCGAGCACGCCTGCCCGTACACCGCGGGGTACTGGACGTTCGTCGACCGGCATCGCGACCGGCTCGCCCACCAGCACCGCACCGCCCAGGCCGTGCGGCAGCTCGACCGGCTCGGTGATCTAACGGACGTCCTGGAGCAGGAGCGCGTGCGGCAGGACGCACCTCCGTGACGGTGCATCCACTCCGGGCCACCCGGCAGAAGCCGTGGTGTGCAAATGACAAAGGGTGAAAAGGGGCTGTGCATGCTGGGACTGCGGCCGGCGGCGACCGAGGCGGCACAGGTCGTCGACGCCGGGCTCACCGCTCGCGAGGCGACCGAGGCTGTCGGGGCGGTGCTAAAGGACTGGCTCGCCGCGGCCCGCGAGCGCTCGCGCGGCACCGACCCGCTGTTCGCCCATGATGTGGCCGCACGCGTCGGGGACTTCGTGCTGCGCGGCGGAAAACGGCTGCGCACGGCGTTCGCCTGGTGCGGCTGGCGCGCCGCGGGCGGCTCGGGGGATCCCACGGCCGTGCTGCGCACCGGCGCCGCCCTCGAACTGCTGCAGGCGTGCGCGCTCATACACGACGACGTGATGGACCAGTCGGTGCTGCGCCGCGGAGCACCCGCCGTGCACGTCGACTTCGCCCGCGCGCACTGGGCCGCGGGCATGTCCGGGCGCTCCGAGTCGTTCGGCACGTCCGCCGCCGTACTCGCCGGAGATCTGGCGCTGGCCTGGGCGGACGACCTGCTGACGGAGACGGCGCTCGCGTCGCCGCACGGTGCCGCACTGCACCGGCAATGGCAGGCCATGCGCGGCGAGATGGTGGCCGGACAGTACCGCGACCTCCACGCGCAGGCGGCCGGCTCGTCGCGAGCCGACGAGGCCCTGGCCGTGGCCACCCTCAAGAGCGCCCTGTACACCGTCGCCCGTCCACTGGCCCTGGGCGCCACGCTGACCGGGGCCGACGCCCGCACGCTGGACGCGTTGCACGCCGCCGGCCGGTGCGCGGGACTGGCCTTCCAGCTCCGGGACGACCTGCTCGGCGCCTTCGGCGACCCGGCGCGCACCGGCAAGCCGGCCGAGGACGACCTGCGTTCCCGCAAGCTGACCTACCTCCTCGCCGTCGGCGTGGAGCTGGCCGAGGTCCGCGGGGACCGGCTCGCCGCCGCCCAGCTCCGGGCGGGCACCGGCACCTCGGCGGAGCGGATGCGGGCGGCGCTCGAACGCGTGGGCGCCCGGGAGACCGTGGAGGCGAAGATCGCGGAGCTGGCCGGCACGAGCCTGCGGCACTTCGAGGCGACCGGCGCCGAACCCGCCGTGCGGCGGGAGTTCGCCGCCCTCGTGCAGCGGGCCACGGGCTCACTCGCGGCTCTCGGCGGGGAGGGCGCATGAGGACGGTGGCGGGACCGACCGACCATGTCGTCGTCGTGGGTGCCGGGCTGTCCGGCCTCGCCTGCGCCCTGCACCTGCTGGGAGCGGGCCGCCGGGTCACCGTCGTCGAACGCGACGCCGGACCGGGCGGGCGGGCGGGCCGGGTGCGCCTGGGCGGCTACGAGGTGGACACCGGACCGACCGTGCTGACCATGCCGCACCTGGCCGACGAGGCGTTCGCCGCGGTCGGCGACAGCCTCGCCCGCAGGGTCGAGCTGGTGCCCCTGCACCCCGCCTACCGGGCGGACTTCGCGGACGGCACCTCACTCGACGTGCACACCGACGGCGGGGCCATGGAGGAGGAGGTCCGCCGGTTCGCCGGGCCCGCGGAGGCGGCGGGCTACCGCAGGCTGCGGGACTGGCTGACCCGGCTGTACGCCGCGCAGATGCGGCGCTTCATCGACGCCAACTTCGACTCGCCCGTCCAGCTGCTCCACCCCGATCTGGCCCGGCTGGCCGCGCTGGGCGGCTTCGGGCGGCTGGACCGGCAGATCGGCCGCTTCCTCACCGACTCCCGCCTGCGCCGGGTCTTCTCCTTCCAGGCCCTGTACGCGGGAGTCGCCCCAGCCAGGGCGCTGGCGGCCTACGCGGTGATCGCCTACATGGACACGGTCGCCGGGGTCTGGTTCCCCAAGGGCGGTATGCACGCCGTCCCCCGCGCCATGGCGGACGCGGCCGCGGACGCCGGAGCGGAGCTGCGGTGGTCGGCGGAGGTCGACTCGCTGGAACGCTCCGCGGGCCGGGTACGCGCCGTTCGCCTCACCTCCGGGGAGCGCATCCCCTGCGACGCGGTGGTGCTGAGCTGCGAACTCCCCACCGCGTACGGCCTGCTGGGAGGCGCCCCCCGCCGACCGGTACCGCTCAGCCACTCCCCCTCGGCGGTGATCCTGCACGCCGGCGGCGACCGCACCTGGCCCCGGCTCGCCCACCACACCCTCTCCTTCGGTACGGCCTGGGAGCGCACCTTCGAGGAACTGACCCGCTCGGGAACGCTGATGAGCGACCCGTCCCTGCTCATCACCCGCCCGACGACCCACGACGCCTCCCTGGCACCACCCGGCCGCCATCTGCACTACGTGCTCGCCCCCTGCCCCAACACCACCGTCGGACCCGCGGCCGCCGCCTGGCGTGACCTCGGCCCGCGTTACCGGGACAGCCTGCTCGCCGAACTGGAGCGCCGCGGGCTCGACGGGTTCGCCGCGAGCGTCGAGGAGGAGCTGCTGGTGACACCGCTGGACTGGACGGCCTACGGCCATGCCGCGGGCAGCCCGTTCTCGGTCTCCCACCGGTTTGCCCAGACCGGCCCGTTCCGGCCCCGCAACGTGGTCCGCGGCTGGGACAACGTGGTGCTGGCCGGGTGCGGAACCACCCCCGGCGTCGGTGTCCCGACCGTGCTCGTCAGCGGCAAGCTCGCCGCCGCGCGGATCACCGGCGGCAGCGTCCGCGGCACCGGTCGCCCGGCGCTTCGTCCCACCTTCGGCAGGCAGCGATGACCGCCCGTGAACTGGATGCCGCGGGCATCACCGACCCCGCCCTGCGCACCGCTTACGCGCACTGCCGGCAGCTCAACGCCCGCCACGGCAAGAGCTACTTCCTCGCCACCCGGCTGCTGCCACTGGAACGCCGCTCGGCGGTGCACGCCCTGTACGGGTTCGCCCGCTGGGCGGACGATGTCGTGGACGACCTCGACCTGGTCTGGACGCCCGACGAGCGCGACCGGCTCCTCAAGTGCCTCGACGACGACCTGGCCACGGCCCTGCGTTCCGGCACCGCCGAGGAACCGGTGGTGCGAGCCGTGGCCGACACCGCCGACCGGTACGGCATCGACCACACGCTGTTCGCCGATTTCCTCACGTCGATGCGCACCGATCTGACGGTCACGGACTACGCCACCTATGCCGACCTGCGGTCCTACATGCACGGTTCGGCCGCGGTGATCGGACTCCAGATGCTCCCGGTGCTGGGGACGGTCGTACCCCGGGCCGAGGCGGCACCGCACGCGGCGGCCCTCGGCGAGGCCTTCCAGCTCACCAACTTCCTCCGGGACGTGGGCGAGGACCTGGACCGGGGCCGCGTCTACCTTCCGGCGGACCTGCTGGCCGCGCACGGTGTGGACCGGCCGCTGCTGGAGTGGAGCCGCCGCACGGGGCGCCGCGACCCGCGCATCCGCGCCGCCCTCGTCGCCGCAGAGGCCCTGACCAGGGACGTGTACCGCGCGGCCGAACCCGGCATCGCGATGCTCGACCCGCGGGTCCGTCCCTGCATCCGCACCGCTTTCATCCTCTACGGCGGCATCCTCGACGCCATCGCCGAGCAGGAGTACTCGGTGCTCCAGCGCCGTGCGGTGGTCTCGCGCAGGCGCCGCGCGGCCATCGCCGCGGCCGGTGCCGTCCAGGTGCTCGGAGCCCGCCGACGCACCCGCCGTTCCCGTACGGCCCACGAGGCGGCACTCCTGGAGAAGGGAAGCAGGAAGTGACCAAGGACAGCAACGGCGGCCGGTGGACATCGCCGCTGCGGCGACGGCACGGCGCCCTCGACTGGGCGGCGCAGGGAGCGACCTGGCGGGACGCCCGTCCCGCGCTGATCGCCGACGCCCTCAAGCGGGCGTCGGCCCGTCCGTCCGGCAACTGGTTCGTCGTCGGCGCCTCACGGGACGTGCGCGTGGGCGGGCGCCCGTACGGCAGGACGGTGAGCGGCGTGGAAGTGGTGCTGTGGCGCTCGGAGACGGGAGAACTGCGGGCGGGGCCGGGCGCCTGCCCGCACCTCGGCGCTCCCCTGCGCGACAGCCGGGTGGTGTGCGGGACGCTGGTGTGCCACTGGCACGGACTGGCCCTCGACGGCTCCCCGTACGCCGGCTGGAGCCCGTATCCCGTCCATGACGACGGGGTGTTGGTGTGGGTACGGCTGGACTCGGCGGGCGGTGAGGAGCCGTCGGAGCGTCCTGTGGTTCCGGCCCGCCCGGCGCCCGGCCGAGGGCTGGACTCGGTGTTCACGGCGGTGGGCCGGTGCGAGCCGCAGGACGTCGTCGCCAACCGGCTCGACCCGTGGCACGGCTCCTGGTTCCACCCGTACTCGTTCGTCGACCTGAAAGTGGTACGGGAGCCGGAGGGAGCCGAGGACGACGCGTTCGTCGTCGATGTCTCCTTCCGCGTGACCGGCCGGCTGGTGGTGCCGGTACGGGCGGAGTTCACCGCGCCGGAGCCACGCACGGTGGTCATGCGCATCACCGAGGGCGAGGGCGCCACGTCCGTGGTGGAGACGCATGCCACCCCCCTGACCGGGGAGGGCGACGAACGGCCGCGGACAGCCGTGATCGAGGCGGTCGTCGCCGCCTCGGACCGGCGGGGGTTCGTGCTGGCCCGGGCCGCCGCTCCCCTGCTGCGGCCGGTGCTGCGCGGGACGGCGGGCCGCCTGTGGCGCGATGACCTGGCGTACGCCGAACGACGCTGGGACCTGCGCAGCACCGGGCGGTTCCCGGGGTGAGCCGCCGGCCCCCGCCCTCACGCCGAGCGGCGGGGGCCTCACGGCGAGCGCCGGGGCCCCTCACGACAAGCGGCGGGGCAGGAAGGGGACTTCGAGGGCGGTGCGGAGCATGGGGGCGACGGGGACGCGCAGTCCGACGCCGAGGTCCTCCCGCAGTGTGGTGGCACCGTCCAGGAAGCGCAGCAGGCGTTCGCCGGGTACCCGGCTGAACAGCCTGGTGAAGAAGGCCGGTCCGTCGATCCGGCCGGTGTCCAGCGCGCGCAGGAACACCGCGTCCATGGCCAGTGAACGCCAGGAGTGCGGTGCGGGCGCGACGGCCCGCCCCTCACGCAGGGCGGCGGCGATGGCACGGCTCTGGCGCTGGACGGCGGCGAAGGTGTAGCCGGTCGAGGGGCGGGTGGCGCCGCCCGCCGTGCCGATACGGAAGACGGACGCACCGATCCGGCGGGGGAACCGGGCGTCGGTCATGGGGATGACCCCCTGTTCCGCGCCCTCCACGCCGAACGCGCCGAGCCCCAGGACCTCCCGGCAGTATCGACCGAGCGCCGCCTCGTACGCCTCGGTCGTCAGCGCGGCACGGGAGAACTCGGTGTACTCAACCAGCGCCCGGTCCCGGGCCAGGGGGAGCACGTAGCCGAAGGCCAGCCCGTGGCGCGGTTGGGGGACCCGGAAGTCCATCAGGTCGGCCACCGCGGGATCGAAGCGCTCCGTGTCGGTCCGTACGAACCAGCCCCGGAAGTGCTGGAGCAGCACGGTGCGGGCCGGAGGCAGGGCGCGCGGCGGGCGGGAGTCGAACACGTGGCGGGCCCGCAGGGTCAGTGGCCGGCCGTCGGGCGCCGTGCAGCGCACTTCGGCGCCGTCGGTCACGTTGCGGACGGCGTCGGCCGTCGCGCGCAGCACGCGAGCGCCCGGCGTGCGCGCCAGCCGGGCGTGCACCAGTTCCTCGAACCGCGTGGACCGCAGCATCCGGTAGCGCAGCGGCGCCGGGTCGAGGGTGATGGCGGTACCGTCGGCGCCGTGCACCCGAAGCCGGGACCAGGAGGCGGTGACCGCCTCGTCGAAGTCGCCGGGCTCCTCGTCCCAGTAGCACCAGGTGCGTTCGGGGGGCCTCACCGGTCCGTCCGGGGGCTCGACCACGGTGACGCGCGCGCCGCCCTCGCTCACCAGCCGGTGCGCGAGGCTCAGTCCGGCCGCCCCGCCTCCCACGATGACCACGTCGGACGCGTCCGCCGCTGCTCCCACGCCGCCGCTCACCTGGCCTGCCGTCCGACCACAGGGACGCCGTCCGGTGCCGTGCGCACGAGTTCGGCGTCCGACCCGAGCGCGTCCACCACGGCCTCGACGACCCTGCCGGGGTCCGCTCCCGGCGGCATCGGCGGGGCCGTCCCGGCCACCGCCCGGTCGGCGAAGCCGGTGTCCAGATGGCCCGGCCGAATGTCGAGCACCCGGATCCCCGCGCCGCGCGCCTCACGGCGCACCGCATCGAGCCACGCGCTCAGGGCGGCCTTCGAGGCGCTGTAGTCGGCCATCGCGGGCTGCGGCCGGTCGACCACCACCCCGGTGAAGGCGGCGATCGCCGAGCCGGGAGCCAGCACACCGAGTGCGGACCGGAAGAACGCGGCGGGCGCCAGGAAGTTGACCGCCATCAGATGCTCCGCGACCTCGTCACCGACCTGTCCCGCCCGGCCGAAGGCGACACAGCCGAAGGCCGTGACGACGGCGTCCAGGCCTCCCAGTTCGGCGGCGGAGCGGTGCACCGCACGCGCGCAGGAGCCGGGGTCGTACGCGTCGAAGACCACGGTGGGTACTCCCGGACGGGTCCGGGCGAGGTGGGCCAGGCGGTGCGGGTCACGTCCGGCGGCCACCACGTGTGCTCCTCGACGGCTCAGCTCGGCGGTGAGGGCGCCGCCCAGAACGCCGGTGGCCCCGGCCACCAGGACACGTGCGCCATTGATGTCCACGACTCGCTCCGCATCTCGGGTGCCAGGTCCTGGCGGGCCGTGTGCATCGTGCCGGCCCGCCGTGTTCCTTCGCCCTGACCGGCCCTTATGGATGCGGCTCCGTCGACATGGATACGGGGCCATCCGCCCGTCAGCGTGTCCGTACGGCGCCGACCGTCCCGAGGGCGCGCAGCGCGGCCGTCCTCAGCGCGGGTCGCTCACGGACGAACCGGTGGGCGGCCCGCAGCGGTTCACGGCGCAGCCAGTGCAGGGCGGCTCCCGGACCGGCAGCGCGCACGGCTCCTTCGTGGACGAGGAGGTCCCCGGTCTTGAAGGAGTCCTTGTACGCCGCCTGTCCCCTGCCGAAGTCGACCTGCCGGATCCCGGACGCGGCGCACCCCTCGATCATGCGCAGGTAGAGGACTCGACCTGGCGAGAAGGTGGCCAACGACCGGTCGTAGGAGGGGAACCAGCACGAGAAGACGGTTCGGGAGCTGAGGCCGAAGTGCGCGGCCACGGGTCGGCCGGCCGCGTACAGCACCGACAGGATGCCGGAGCAGTGCGCTGACGTCGTGGCGGCCAGCGACTCCACGAGCCGGTCGATCCAGGGCTGGGCGAAGGGGTCCCGGCGGCCGGTGCGGAGGTAGTGGGCGGACTTCCAGGCGATGAGGGTCCGCAGGGCCGCGGGGTCCCGCTCGTCGTGGACGTAGCGCAGGGAGCCGAGGTTGCGGGCCATGCGCCGCTCCTGGGCCCGCGCCGCCTTCAGGAACCCGCGGGAGCGCGCCCGGAGGTGCTCCTCGTACCGTTCGAAACCGTGGGACAGGTCGACGACGGGCGAGGCGAACCCGCCCGTGGCGTACGGCAGGAACAGTTCCTGGCCGCCTTCCAGATGGTTGAACTCCCAAGCGTTCAGGGAGCAGGCCCGCATGAGGTGCCGGGGGTCCAGATCCACGTCTGGCCGCAGGACCGCGCCCTGGCAGTCGGAGACGCCCAGGCCGACCGCTGCCCCGTGGCCCCATCTGCCCCGCTGGTAGGGGAAGTAGCCGATCGGCTCCCCTCGGCGGCGCAGGACCGCGACCCTGGTGTCGGGCCGGACCCGGCCGACGGCTCGGGTGAACTCCGCGCTCATGAAGGGGTTGGGCAAGGGGGCGGTCAGGGCCCGCAGTTCATTCCACCGTGCGACGTCGGCGGCGGCGAGGTCGCTGGGGTGCAAGACGTCGATACGCGGTGAGTGCATCTGAGCTCCTGGTGCGGCGGGAAAGCAGGCGTACGGGAAAGCGGACGTGCTGGGAGGGCACACATGCGGGAAGACAGGCAGGCATGCGGGATGTGAGGGGCCGGGGTATGCCTGCGAGGCCTGGCAGAGCGCGCCGATCCGTGCTCGGCGATGCGTCGCCACGGTCACGCCCAGGGGGTACGCACTACGGAGGGCCCCGGCGCCCGGCCGCGCCGCTCGGCGGCACCTCGGCTCCGGCGTGCTCGTCCCGCCCGCCGCGGACACCGCCCGACCAGGACGCGTCCCCCGCCCGGCCGGGGGCCGCGCGCCACACGGTCGGCAGCGCCCGGAGCCGCCCCGCGCAGGCGATCAGCCTCTGCCGCACCTTCCCTGACCAACACGTCCCGGTGAACGGCGCCTTGCCCAGCGCCCACGCCGCGAGCAGCGTCATCGGGAGGTGGCAGACCGTCTGGGCGGGACCGTGGAAAACCGCGTCCGCGAGGGGGAAGTCGCAGTCGAAGAGGGCCACATGCCGACCGATCGCGGCCGACGCGGTCGCCAACGCGGCGAAGAACGCCGTCGGCAGCACTCTCCTCCCGGTCAGGTCGCGAAGCGGCCGGAGGGCCGGGAGGGGCAGGAGCGCGAGCGTCGTCATGTCCTGCCCATCGTGCGACAGAGACACGGCCGACCGGGGGCCAACGGGGAGAGCGGCGTACCGGAACATTTGCGCGGCAACTACCCCTGCCGCCGGATGAATCCCGCTGACCTCAGTCGTGCGGTGCCTTGCCGCTGACCCGGTGGTCGGCGTGGCTCAGCGCCTCCAGGACCAGGCGGCGCAGGTGGCCGTCCCGCAGGCTGTAGTGGATGTAGCGACCCTCGCGCCGGGTCTCCACGAGTCCGGCGAGCCGCAGTTTCGCCAGGTGCTGACTGACCGCCGTCCGCGAGGCCTGGCAACGTTCGGTCAGTGAGCCGACGTCGGATTCGCCCTGCGCGAGCAGCCACAGCAGATGCAGCCGGGTCGCGTCCGACAGCAGTGCGAACACCTCGGTGGCCTCCGCGAGACGGGCGCCGTCCGGGGCGCGCAGATGCGCATCGGACGCAGGTGGCAGGGGCTCGCGAGCAGGCATGCACACAGGGTAGTGGCCGCGGCGGGCGGACGCGGAGGCGGCCGAGCACATCCCCGACATTGACATGTGCGCAGATGCGCAAGTGTCGCTACGATGGGATGACGTCGCGCCCGCCCGCACCGGCCCGGGAGACCCCCGCATGCTCTCCGTCCTGCGCAACCGCACCTACCGTCGCCTCTTCACCGCCCAGGTCGTCGCCCTGGTCGGCACGGGCCTGGCGACCGTGGCGCTCGGCCTGCTCGCGTACGACATCGCCGGCGCCCACGCCGGGTCGGTGCTCGGCACCGCGCTCGCGATCAAGATGACGGCGTACGTGGTGATCGCTCCGGCCGTCGCGGCGGTGGCCGACCGCCTCCCGCGGCCCGCGCTGATGGTGGGCGCGGACCTGGTGCGGGCAACCGTGGCGCTGTCCCTGCCCTTCGTGGACCAGGTCTGGCAGGTCTACGTCCTGATCTTCCTTCTCCAGTCGGCGTCCGCCGCCTTCACCCCCACGTTCCAGGCCGTCATCCCCGATGTCCTGCCCGCCGAACGCGACTACACCCGGGCACTGTCGCTGTCCCGCCTCGCCTACGACCTGGAGAGCCTGTTCAGCCCCGCCCTGGCCGCCGCGCTGCTCTCCCTGATCACCTACAACTGGCTGTTCCTGGGCACGGTGATCGGCTTCCTCGCCTCCGCGGCCCTGGTGGTGTCCGCCGTACTGCCGAAACCGATCCCGGCCGCGGACCCGGGCGGGGCGGGCGGGTACGCCAAGGCCACAGCGGGCGCCCGCCTGTTCTTCGCCACGCCACGCCTACGGGCCCTGCTGCTGCTCAACCTGGCCGTCGCGGCGGCGAGCGCGATGGTCACCGTCAACACCGTGGTCTACGTGCGCGATCTGCTGGGGCGCGGGGCGGCGGACGTGTCTCTGGCGCTCGGCGCGTACGGCGCCGGCTCGATGGCCGTGGCCCTGCTGCTGCCCCGCCTGTTGGACCGGGTGTCCGACCGCGCGGTGATGTTGTCCGGCGCCCTCGCCCTGCCCCTGGTCTTCACCGGGCTCGGTGTCCTGACCACGGGCGCCGGCGGCCCGGGCTGGTCGGGGCTGCTGGCGACGTGGGCGGCCTTCGGGGCCGCGTGCTCCATGGTGCTCACGCCGACCGGCCGTCTGATCCGCCGCTCGGCCCCGGCCCAGCAGCGCACACAGGCCTTCGCGGCCCAGTTCTCCCTCTCCCACGGCTGCTGGCTGCTGACGTACCCCCTGGCCGGATGGCTCGGCGCGGCGGTGGGGCTCCAGGCGGCCGTGCTCTGTCTGGGCGGGATCTCACTCGGTGCGGCGCTGGTGGCCGTGCGCCTGTGGCCGCGGCGGGACCTGCCTGTCGTCGAGCACGAACACACCGACCTGCACGCCGGGCACCCCCACCTGGTCGGCGCCCAGCGCCTGCCGTACGGCTGGCGGCACAGCCACACCCACCTGACCGACGGGCTCCACGCCGGGCGCTGAGCTAGTAGGGGCCCGCGCGGTCGAGTGGGGCGTTCCAGGTCTCCGGCCAGGCACCCGGATCCCGCGTCCCGTACAAACGCACATGCCAACATCGCCGACCAAAGTCCCGGTTCATGCGAAGCGCCAAGGGACTTTACCCTCGCATCTGCGGCATTATCATCGGCACATGCACAGCTACCGGATCGGGGACGCCGTACTGATCACCCCCGGGGCGGCCCACGCCTGCGCCGGTCAGTCGCGCCGCATGTCGGCCCGTCGGCCCGTTCAGGGCCGGTGGTGATCGCGTCCGTCAGGACCAGAGGGAGTGGACCCGTAATGACCCGTACCGTGCGCCGGAAGCGCCGGAGCCTGCTGGTGACCGGGGCAGGCGCCGCCGCGCTGCTGGCCCTGAGCGCCTGCTCCTCCGACGACTCCTCGTCGGCGAAGCCGGAATCCTCCGCGTCGGCCTCCGCGTCGGCCAAAGTCTCCGGAGACGTGACCGTCTTCGCCGCGGCCTCCCTGAAGGGCAGCTTCGAGCAGCTGGGCAAGCAGTTCGAGCAGGAGCACCCGGGCACGAAGGTCACCTTCAGCTTCGGCGGCAGCGACTCCCTCGCCGCGAGCATCACCGGCGGGGCCCCGGCGGACGTGTTCGCCTCCGCCAGCCCCAAGACGATGAAGATCGTCACGGACGCCGGGGACGCCTCCGGCACGCCCGCCACCTTCGTGCGCAACCAGCTGGAGATCGCCACCCTCCCCGGCAACCCGGACAAGGTCGACTCCCTCGAGGACCTCACCGACTCCGATCTGAAGGTCGTGCTGTGCGACGAGGAAGTGCCGTGCGGCGCCGCCGCGCGGAAGGCCCTCGACGCCGGCAACCTCAAGCTCACGCCTGTCTCGTACGAGCAGGACGTCAAGGCCGCGCTGACCAAGGTCGAACTGAAGGAGGCGGACGCGGCGGTCGTCTACAAGACCGATGTGAAGGCCGCGGGTGACAAGGTGGAGGGCGTGGACTTCCCCGAGTCGGCCGACGCCATCAACGACTACCCGATCACCCTGCTCAGGAACTCGCAGAACACCGAGACCGCCAAGGCGTTCATCGCGCTCGTGCAGTCCGCCGAGGGCCAACGGGTCCTGACCGAGGCCGGGTTCCTCAAGCCGTGACCTCCCCGCCCAAGACCGGCGCCGAGGCGGCCCCCCGCACGGGTGGGCCGCGGCGCCGGCGCGCCCGCACCGGCGTCCCGCTCCCCCTGCTGCTGCCCGCCCTGCTGGGTCTGGCCTTCTTGATCGTGCCCCTGGTCGCCCTGCTCGTACGAGCGCCGTGGAGCAGTCTGCCCGAGCAGCTGACCAGCGCCGAGGTATGGCAGGCGCTCCAACTGTCCCTGGTGTGCGCCACGGCCGCGACCGCGGTGAGCCTGGTGATCGGCGTGCCGCTGGCCTGGCTGCTGGCCCGAGTCGAGTTCCCCGGCCGCGGCCTCGTCCGGGCCCTGGTCACCCTTCCCCTCGTGCTGCCTCCGGTCGTCGGCGGTGTCGCGCTGCTGATGGCCCTCGGCCGCAACGGCCTCGTCGGGCAGTGGCTGGACTCCTGGTTCGGGATCACCTTGCCGTTCACGACGGCGGGGGTGGTCGTGGCCGAGGCGTTCGTGGCCATGCCCTTCCTCGTCATCAGCGTCGAGGGCACGCTGCGTGCGGCCGACCCGCGCTTCGAGGAGGCGGCGGCCACGCTCGGCGCGTCCCGCTTCACCGCCTTCCGCCGCGTCACGCTCCCCCTCATCGCGCCGGGCATCGCGGCGGGCGCCGTCCTCGCCTGGGCCCGCGCACTCGGCGAGTTCGGCGCGACGATCACCTTCGCCGGCAACTTCCCCGGCCGGACCCAGACCATGCCGTTGGCCGTCTACCTGGCCCTGCAGAGCGACCCCGAGGCGGCCATCGCCCTCAGCCTGGTGCTGCTGGCCGTCTCCGTCGCGGTGCTGGCCGGCCTGCGCGACCGTTGGATGACAGCAGGATGACCGAGATCCACGACACCACCCGCACTCTCCCGGCCGAGACCTCCGGGCCGGGACTCGACACCCGCCTCGTGGTGGACCGGGGCAGCTTCCGCCTGGACGTGTCCCTCGCGGTCGCTCCGGGCGAGGTGGCCGCCCTGCTCGGCCCCAACGGCGCCGGCAAGACGACAGCCCTGCGCGCCCTGGCCGGTCTCGTGCCCCTGTCCGACGGGCATCTGCGCCTGGACGGAACCGAGTTGGACGGCACGCCGCCGGAGTCCCGCCCGGTCGGCGTCGTCTTCCAGGACTACCTTCTCTTCCCTCATCTGTCGGCGCTGGACAACGTGGCCTTCGGACCGCGCTGCCAGGGGACGGCCAAGGCGGAGGCCCGCGCGCAGGCGGCCACCTGGCTGGACCGCATGGGGCTGACCGAGCACGCCGCGGCCAAGCCGCGCAAGCTCTCCGGCGGTCAGGCCCAACGGGTCGCCCTCGCCCGCGCGCTGGCCACGAACCCCCGGCTCCTGCTGCTGGACGAGCCTCTCGCGGCCCTGGACGCCCGCACCCGCCTGGAGATCCGCACCCAACTCCGCCGCCATCTGGCCGACTTCGAGGCCGTCGCCGTACTGGTCACCCACGACCCGCTGGACGCCATGGTCCTGGCCGACCGCCTGATCGTCGTCGAGCACGGTCGGGTCGTCCAGGAAGGCACCCCGGCCGACATCGCCCGCCATCCGCGCACCGACTACATCGCCCAGCTCGTCGGCCTGAACCTCTACAAGGGCCACGCGCGGGGCCACACCGTCCGCCTCGACGCCGGACCGGCCATCACGACCACGGAGGATCTGACCGGCCCGGTCTTCGTGGCGTTCCCACCGAGCGCGGTCACCCTGTTCCGCGAGCGCCCCACCGGCACGAGCGCCCGCAATCTCTGGCACTGCCACGTGACGGGCCTGGAGACCCACGGCGACCAGATCCGCGCCGACCTCACCGGCCAACTCTCCCTCGTCGCCGACCTCACCACGGTGGCCGCGGCCGAACTCGGCCTGCACCCGGGCGCGGAGGTCTGGGCGACGGTCAAGGCGACCCAGACCCATGCCTACGCCGTATGAGAGCAGCACGGCGGTCCGGCGCTCACGGATGCACCCGTGACTCCACCGCCGTGACGGCGTCCGCCAGGACCGTCGGGCGGAGCAGGCCGGGCACGGTCTGACCCGCCCAGCCGGGACCGAGCGTCATCACGGCCGGCTTCTGGCGGGCGCCGCGCACGCCCCACGCCATCGCGGCGACATGCTGTGCCAGGGGCCGGCTGGCCGTGCTGCGGGACTGCGCCCACAGGCCCACCACCGCCGGCCCGGTCCTGCGTACCGCCGCGACCAGCGATTCCACGGGCATCGCGCCACCGAACATCCGTACCGGGATCCCCCGCTCGGCCAGCGCGGCGGCCAGCACCTCCAGTGGCAGGGTGTGGTTCTCCCCCGGCACGCACGCGAGCAGTGTGGTGACGCCCGGGCGGTGGGCGATCGCGGGAGGCGCTGCGCGCCGCAGGGCGCAGGAGACGTGCCAGGACAGGAAGTGCTCGACCTCGACGTACCGCTCGCCCGATCTCTCCCACTTCCGGCCGACCGCCTGGAGCGTCGGCACGATCACCTCGGTCCAGGCCGCGATCAGCCCGTGTTCCTCGATCGCGGCCGTCAGCAACTCGTCCAGCGCGGAAGCGTCGAGGCGCAGCGCCGCCCGGGCGACCCCTTTGCTCTCCTGGCGCCCGTCCCCCAGGTGCAGGCCACTGCCGCGCCCGCGGCCCGCAGGTGGTGATGACGGGCGGTCGACGCGGGAGGGCGGCTGGTCGGCGTCCACCTGCTCACCGCTGAGCGCGAGGCGCGCGGCCTCCGCGGGGGCGAGCCCGGACGCGGTCAGGGCGCACATGCGCTCCAGCCGCGCCACGTCCTCGGCATTCCAGCGCCGGTGCTTGCCGCCTGTGTGCGCGGAGGGGCCGAGTCGGTAGCGCCGGTCCCACGAGCGGACCGTCGTGGGCGCCACACCCAGCCGCCTGGCGACCTCACCGGTCGTTAGACCGCCTCGGTGGTCCTTGTCGTCGTCCTGCGCCCGGTTGCCGTCCATCGCACCAGTGTACGAGATAGAAACGACGCACAAGCGACGCATGTTGTTCGCATCGTTTTGGGTTCCAAGACTGGACACCAGACGGACCCGGACTGCCCGGATCCAGGGCGAACAACCGCGCCGAACGGCCTCGTCCCCGCCCCTGAACATGGCAGGAGGAACCGGCCATGACCGCGAACGTACGTTCCACATCGCCGCCCCCACCCGGTCGGCTGATGGAAGAGACGCCGAACGAGGACGCGCTCGCGCGGGGCCTGCTGGCCGCCGACGAGACCGCGTTCGCGGCGATCTACCAGCGCTGGGGCGGCCTGGTCCACACGATGGCGGCCCGGTCCCTGGGCGACAGCCACGAGGCCGACGACGTGACGCAGCAGGTGTTCATCGGGGCCTGGCGCGGCCGGGCCGGCTTCCGCCCCGAACGGGGCCCGCTGGGCGCCTGGATCGTCGGCATCACCCGCCGCAAGATCATCGACGCCCTCGCGGCCAGGACCCGGCGCCTGCACCTGATCGACGCCGCCCAGCAGACGGACGCGATGCCACCGGACGCGGCACCGCCGGACCACATCCTCGACCGCATCGTTTTGCTGCACGAACTCGCCAGGCTGCCCCAGCAGCAGCGGCTCGTCCTCGGCCTGGCCTTCTACGAGGACCTCACCCAGGCCCAGATCGCGGAACGCACCGGTCTGCCCCTGGGCACCGTGAAGAGCCATGTCCGTCGCGGCCTGCACCGCCTGCGCACCGTGCTCGAACAAGCACCTGCCGACAGCGCACAGGCCTGACCGGCCGAAAGAAGGGCCGCCGGCCGCATCCACGACGACGACGATCGCGGAAACCCCAGCAGCCCCCTCGACCGGCGGGCGTTCTCCTCGAAGGGATGATCACCATGATCCCGCGGCTCTGCCTCACCATCGCCGCGACGGCCGGCGCCTGCGCCCTGACTCTCGGCGTGACCACGTCCTCCCTCGCGGCCCCCTCCGGCGACGACAAAGCCATGGTCTCCGTCTTCCACGGCGTACCCGGACTGACGGTGGACGTCTACGCCAACGGCGACGAACTCCTCAGCGACTTCACCCCCGGCACCGTCACCAAGCCCCAGCCCCTCGAAGCGGGCACGTACGACATCCAGGTCTTCGAAGCGGGCCAGGGCCCCGACGGCACCCCGGCCGTCGAGAAGGAGATCGAGGTGCCCGCGGGGGCCAACGCCACCGTGGCGGCACACCTGTCCGCGGACGGCAAGCCCCAGCTGACGGCGTTCGTCAACGACGTGTCGAAGGTCGACGCGGGCGAGGCCCGGCTGACCGTGCGTCATGTGGCCGCCGCTCCCGCCGTGGACGTCCGGGCCGACGGCCAACCGGTGTTCAAGGACCTGAAGAACCCCGAGCAGGCAACCGCCTCGGTCCCGTCCGGCACCGTCTCCGCCGACGTGGTCCTGGCCGGCACGAACACCGTGGCCATCGGTCCGGCCGACCTCAGGCTCCCGGAGGGCTCCAGCAACGTCGTCTACGCCTGGGGCAGCGCCGATCAGGACAACCTGGCGCTCAAGACCCAGACGCTCAGCGGCAAGTAGCCGGCACTCGCCGCGCATTACCGACGGCACCGGCGTCTCCCTCACCCCCGACTCCCCCTGCCCAGCGGCCGTGTCGCGTGCGCTCGGGGTCCGGGCGGTGGGGGAAGCCGCGTGCCCATACCGCCTCACAGGAGATCGGAGGGTGCGGTGACCCACGTCGATCCCGCCCACATGGTGGAGCTGGCGCTGGGTACCTCGCCGTCGCACGAGGCCACCGCCGCCCTCCGGCATCTGGCCGCCTGCCCGGCCTGCCGCGAGGAACTGACCCGGATCGCGAAGGTGGTGGACATCGCGCTCAGCGTCGAGGCGTCGGACCTGACGGTCGCACCACCGGAGTGGGTGTGGCGCGGCATCAAGCGAACGCTGTCGACGGAACCCGCTCCCCCTCCGGTCGGAGAAGCCGACCAAGCGTCTCCCCCGCGAGCCGCCGACCCGCCCCGCCGGACGCCCGGTCAGGCCCTGGAGACAGGCCACGACTCCAGGCCTGCCCCGCGGCGGCGCCGCCGGATCGTCGTCCCCGCTCGCTGGATCCCACTTGTCGTGCTCGTCTGTGTTGGCGCGGGCTGGTGGTTGACTCGGCGGCGGCGGTCGCGAGTGAGGGGCTCCCGGAGCAGCACGCCTTGATCCACCCGCCGCGCGTCACTCCCCACGCCTTACCGCACGTACACCCCCGCACGCGCGGCAGCCGCCGCGGCCTCGGCAGCGCGGTCCGCGGCCTCTTCGTCCAGGACGGTGCCGCTGGTCAGCAGGCGGTAGTAGAGGGGGGCGGAGACGGCGCGGATCACCTCGTGGGCGTCGGTGCCCTCGGGCAAGTCGCCCCGGTCGACGGCCTGTTGGACACAGGGGGCCCACTCCTCGACGCGGATGTCGTAGAAGCGGTGCAGGGCCTCGGCGGTCCTGGGTTCGCAGGTGGCCGCCGCGATCACCGCTTTGAACAGGGCTCCCTGCCTCGGGTCCGCCAAGGTGCGTTGCACGAGACGGGCGTTGGCCTTGAGGTCGCCGAGCAGTGAGCCGGTCTCGGTGCGCGGCAGTGACTGCTCGGCCATGTCCATGAGCAGGTCGGCCACCAGACCGGTCACCGTGCCCCAGCGGCGGTAGACGGTCGTCTTGCCGACCTCGGCCCGGCGTGCGATGTCGGCGAGGTCCAGCTGGGCGAATCCCCCCTCGGCCAGGCTGTCCCCGGCCGCCCTCAGCACCGCCGCCCGCACCCGCGCCGTACGCCCGCCGGGCCGTACGCTCCCCGGCTCCGCATCCTTCGAATCCATAACGGGACCCCAGTTTCATTAATGACCACGGCGTGCTAGCTTGGCATCCATACTAACGGAACCATAGACCCGTTAGTGACTGCCGAATGAGGAGATTGGGGTACGGCCATGGAGTACAGGCGGCTGGGCACATCCGGACTCAAGGTCCCCGCGCTGAGCTTCGGCGCCGGCACCTTCGGTGGCCGAGGGCCGCTGTTCGGCGCCTGGGGCAGCACCGATGCACAGGAGGCACGCCGCCTCGTGGACATCTGCCTGGACGCCGGGATCACCATGTTCGACACCGCGGACGTCTATTCCGCGGGCGCGTCCGAGGAGGTGCTGGGCGAGGCGATCAAGGGCCGCAGGGAGCAGGTGATCGTCTCCACCAAGACCGGCCTGCCGATGGGTGACGGACCGGGCGACGCGGGTTCCTCCCGATCCCGCCTGATCAGGGCATGCGAGGACGCGCTGCGCCGACTGGGCACCGACTACATCGACCTGTTCCAACTGCACGCCTTCGACGCAGGTACGCCGGTCGAGGAAGTCCTGTCCACGCTCGACGACCTGGTCCGCGCGGGGAAGATCCGCTACGCGGGCGTCTCCAACTTCTCCGGCTGGCAGGCGATGAAGTCCCTCGCGGTCGCCGAGAAGTACGGCCATCCGCGCTACGTCGCCCATCAGGTCTACTACTCCCTCGTCGGCCGCGACTACGAGTGGGAACTGATGCCGCTCGGACGCGACCAGGGCCTCGGCGCACTCGTCTGGAGCCCGCTCGGCTGGGGACGGCTCACCGGAAAGATCCGCCGCGGCAGGCCGTTGCCCGCCGGCAGCCGACTGCACGACACCGCCGACTTCGGCCCGCCGGTCGAAGAGGAGCACCTGTACCGGGTCGTCGACGCCCTCGACGAGATCGCACAGGAAACCGGCAAGGCCATCCCCCAGATCGCCATCAACTGGCTCCTGCAGCGGCCGACCGTCTCCTCCGTCATCATCGGCGCCCGCAACGAAGAGCAACTCCGTCAGAACCTCGGCGCCGTGGGCTGGTCCCTGACGTCGGAGCAGATGGCGAGACTCGACGCGGCGAGCACCAGGACGGCGCCCTACCCCTACTTCCCCTACCAGCGGCAGGAGGGCTTCGCCCGCCTCAACCCGCCCGTCACCCAGGTCAGTTCTCCGACGGCGGCCTGAACGACACGCGGGGCCCGTCCGCAGAACGCGGACGGGCCCCATGGTCGAGCGCCGGGCAGGCCTTGCACCTGCATTTCCCCGCAGGAAGCGGGGCGTCTTTCCTTGGACCACCAACGCAGCGCCGACCACCCGCAGTTGCGGGCGACCAACTCGTGATCAAGTGTACGGCATGCCGGCGCGGCCACCGTCCCGCATGCCGAGCGGATCACTTGTCCAGGCCGGCCGTGAAGAAGTCGGTGAGCTTGTCCACGGCGGGGTCGATGTACTCGCGCTTGTCGTAGAGGTCGACATGGCTCGCGCCCTTGATCCAGTGCAGTTCCTTGGGGCCGGTGGCGCGCTGGTGGGCCTCGACGGCCATCCATGCCGTGACCGCGCGCTCCCCGATGATCTGGAGCATGGGGCGGGGAGCGATGAGGGGGACGGCGAAGAACGCGTCGTAGAAGGCGAGTTTGTCGATGCTCTCCCAGGCCAGGAACTTCGCGGACCGCTCGTGCTCGCCGCGTGCGGTGCAGTAGTACTCGTACCCCTCGACGCCGTGCTGCCCGCCGAGCGCACCGGCCTGTGCGGCGGTCTCGGGGAACATGGTCATGGTGCCGGGGTCCTCGCCGCGGGCAGCGGCCGTACGGGCCTGCGCGGCGGCGCCCAGCAGGGACTGGAAGACGGCCGGGTCCTGCGTGCCGTCCGCGCCGAGGCGGAACTGCCGGGAGGGGTCGGCGGTGCACACCGTCGCCACGGCCTTGACGCGGTGGTCTCCGCCGGTCGCGGCCAGGGAATAGCCGCCGGAGGCGCAGATGCCGAGCAGGCCGATCCGCTCGGCGTCGACCTCCTCACGGGTGACGAGGTACGAAACGGCGGCCTTGAAGTCCTCCACCCGCTGGGCGGGGTCCTCCAGTCCGCGCGGCAGACCGCCGGACTCACCCTGGTGGGCGGCGTCGAAGGCGAGCGTGACGAAGCCGCGCTCGGCCATCAGTCGTGCGTACGTGCCGGAGGTCTGCTCCTTCACTCCGGTACCGGGGTGGCCGACGACCAGCGCCGGGCGCGGACCCCGCGCGGCCGTGTCGGGAACGTAAAGGTGCGCGGCGAGTTCGATACCCGCGCTGTCGAAGCTGACACTGATCTTGGCCATGGGAACAACTCTCTCCGGGTGAAGGGACATGCACGTCCCGGTCGGCGGCACTGGGAGGCCGCACCGCCGGGCACACATCCACACTGCACCGTCGACGCGGCCCGCTGAAGAGCCAGGTTTCTGCCTGGGAAAGAACCTTCCCCCTCACACGTGTCGCGTCCCCTCCGGCGTCGCGTGACACACTGGAGAGCATGCAACCGACGTCTCCTTCCCATCTCGGCGCCTTCCTCAAAGCCCGTCGCGCGCAGTTGGACCCGCGGGAGTGCGGCCTGCCCCAGTCGGACGCCCCGCGCCGGGTCCCGGGCCTGCGCCGCGAAGAGGTCGCCCAGCTCGCCGCGATCAGCGTGGACTACTACACGCGCCTCGAGCAGGGCCGCGTCCGGGCCTCGGCCGCCGTCCTCGCCACCTTGGCCCACGCCCTGCGCCTCGACGACGACCAGCAGCGCTACCTGTACGAACTGGCCGGCCGCACCGACGACCGGCCCCGGCACCGCCGTCCCGCCCAGCGCGTGCGACCCGCCATGCGCCGCCTGCTGGACCAGCTCGTCCAGACCCCCGCCCTGGTCCTCGGCGAGCGGCTGGACATCCTCGCCTGGAACCCCGCCGCCACCGCGCTGTACATCGACTTCGGCGCCCTGCCCGCGGCCCGGCGCAACTATGTGGACCTGCTGTTCACGGACCCGGTGATCCGCGCGATGCACAGGGAGTGGGCGCATGACGCCCGGGAGGCGGTCGCCGCGCTGCGCATGGAGGCCGCGGGCGGCCCCGACGACCCCGACCTCGCCCGGCTCGTCGGTGAGCTGTCGGTCCGTGACACGGACTTCCGTTCGTGGTGGGCCGAACACCGCGTCAACAGCGCGTCGTACGGGACCAAGCACTACCGCCATCGCCTCGTCGGCGATCTCACCCTCGACTGTGACACGTGGGCCAGTCCGGACGGCTCCGGACAACGTCTGATGGTCCTGACCGCCGAACCCGGCAGCCCCTCCCACGACGCGCTGCGCATCCTCACGTCCTGGACGGCCGAGGCACCCGGAACCGACCCCGCACAGGACGGGGCTCGCCGTTCTTCCTCGCCCTGACCGTGCTCATCACCTCGCACGGGGGCACACTTCGTCGTTTCGCCTATACATTGCACACTCAAGGTGTGTCGGTGTCATCCATCGGTGGGCGGAGCATGAGGGTGTGGCGGGGGTACAAGGGCCGGCGGCTCGGGCTGACAAGCCTGACCGTCGCGGCGGGCGGTCTGCTCGGGCTGCTGATATGTGTCGTATTCACCGTCCTGCTGTGGGCGATCGGGGACGCGAACAGCTCCGTCTCGGCCAGGCGCGCCTCCCGGACGGCTCTCGTCGAGGCCGGCGGCATGAAACAGCTGCTGCTCGACCTGGAGACGGGCCAGCGCGGGTTCGTGATCACCGAGCGGGAGTCGTTCCTCCAGCCCTGGCGGGCGGCACGCGCGGAGTATCCCGCGGCGGCACGGCGGTTCACCGGGAGCACCACCTCCCCCGAACAGCTGCGCGCCGCGGAGCACATCACGCGTGGCGTCGAATCCTTCCTGAACGACTACTCGGTGCCGCTGGTCCGGATGGTGCGCCAAGGCGACGCCGCCGCCTCCGGCCTCACGCTGACGGCTGAGGGCAAACAGCGCGTCGACGCCCTGCGGGCCCAGTTCGACCGGTACATGGCCCACGAACGGGCACAGCTCGAGGAGCGTTCCGACGCGGCGGGGTCCAACAGCCATCAGGCGGTGCTGACGGCGACCGTGGGACTCGCGGCGCTCACCGCGCTCGTCACCGTCTTCACCGTGCTCCAACACCGTGCGGTGGTACGGCCGGTGCGCGGAACCGCCGCCGCGGCGGAGCGACTCGCGGGCGGAAACCTGAGTGTGCGGGTGCCCCCCAGCAGGGTGGCCGAGATCGCGGCTCTGGGCAGCTCCTTCAACACCATGGCGGCATCCCTCCAGGACAGCCGCAGGCGCATCATGGAGAGCACCGAGGCGGTGCACCGGCGCACGGCGCGGGATCTGCACGACGGGGCGCAGCAGCGCCTGGTGAGCCTGATGATCGGGCTCCGGCTCGCACGGGAGCTGATCCCCGACACCGAGGCCACCGCGACCGAACTGCTGGACCAGTCGATCGACAACGCGCAGACGGCGATCAACGAACTACGCGAACTCGCTTCGGGCATCTACCCCCTCGTGCTGACCGTGAAGGGACTTGTCGCGGCGGTCAGAGACCTGGCGTCCCGGTGTCCGGTGCCCACCGTCGTCGAGTGCCGGGACGAGCGGCGGATCTCCCCCACCGTCGAGTCGAACGCGTACTTCGTGGTGGCCGAGGCCGTGACGAACGCCGTCAAGCACGCCCAGGCCTCCCGGATCGACGTCACCATCGAATTCGGGGACGTGCTGCGCATCCGCGTCGTGGACGACGGGACAGGCGGCGTGGGCAAGGCGTCCAGCGGCAGCGGGATGCTGGGGCTGGCGGACCGCGTGGCGGCCTTCGACGGAACGCTGGCCATCGACTCCCCCGTCGGCGGTGGTACCGCGATCCTGATCCGGATCCCGCTGCCCGAGGCGGCCTGAGCCGCGTCGGTCACCACGAGGGGGCGGTCTGTCTCTCGCCCGCGTCGGTGGTGTCCGCGGTGTTCCCACCGAGCCGTCGGCGTTCGGCACGAGACAGACCGCCCCAGACTCCGAAGGCCTCACCCTGCCGTACCGCCGTGGCCGCGCAGATCTCGACGACCTCGCACCGGGCACACACCCGACGGGCCCGCTCTTCCCGCTCCTGGCGTGCCCGGCCCCGCTCCCCCCGCGGCGAGAAGAAGACGGCACTGCTCATTCCGCGGCAGGCGGCGCGCTGCTGCCACTGCCAGTCGTTCACAAGGGGGCGCGGTGTGCTGGACATCGTCTTCCTCTCTTCCTCTCCATCGACGTATTCGCTCGGCTCGGATCCGCCGCGGGTGTGTCCCGCTTGCCGCTCGCTCACTCCGCGAGCTGGACCAACTCGTCCCAGTCCACGCCGTCCAGCTCGGTCCCCGGCGCAACCAGGGAGTACGTGCCGGAGAGCCACTCCTGGACGGGTTCGACGGGGATCTCGAACAGTGCCGTGTGGTCCGATCCCAACAGCACACGGAACGACGACGGTTCTCCGTCCTGGTCGGGGACCGGCCAGATCACGACATCGCCCTCGCCCGACCGGGCGGTGATGCCCTCGGCCAGCAACTCCCGGAGGAGTATCCAGCGCACCGGCCGCTCGCCGTCGCTGTCGAGGAGCAGGGTCACGGCGAGCGGGTCCTGTGTGTCGTACGAGAACTCGCAGCTCAGTCTGAAGGGAAGAGCGGGAGTCACCCAGTGTGTGATCTCCAGTGAGCGGTGGAACTTCCGCATGGTCGCCTCCTAGGGACTTGGCAGGCCAACCGGCCTGAAGGACCTCCCGGATCCAAGCGCCAAGTCTCCGAGCAGGCGTCACCCCGGTCTGTCGTGCGTTCCCTCGGCATTGCTCGGGGCTCCCCCACGCCGATGTAGGGTCCACCCCACAACGCGGTGGGCATCGATCACTTGACGTGCCGCGACGTCCACGGTCCGGCGCAGCCGGGCGGACGGGCTCCGGGCGGGAGCGGGACGGGACATGTGCAGGAGCACCGTTCTCACACCTCGACCATGCCAGGTATGCGCCACCGCACGCAGGCTAGTACTGCAACGGTGCTTGCCGTGACTGGTGGCCAGGTTGGTCGTTGGTGTGTTCATGGGTGGGGACCTTGCTGATGTCAGGTTGTGGGCGGG
>NZ_JBSFOK010000069.1:0-33240 GCF_053587635.1 Streptomyces sp. NPDC003635
CCGAAACAAGACGCCGCATGCCTCCCTCACTCCGAGCCAGACCATGCCTGACCAGCGCAAATCAAGCGATCACGTTCGGTTGAGATACGGCTTCTAAGCTTGGCGTTTATCCTCGCTGCTGTTTCAAGCGGACGTGTTCGGTGAGGGTTTCGACTCGTTTCACGGTCTTCCCGGGCTCGTGCCGTGGGGCTGACCTGCGGTTCTTCGAGCCTGGTGGGCGTCCTGGCCCCGGCCGGGAGGGTTGGGGCACGTCGGCGGGACGGGCGGTCTTCACGCGGAGGTGGCGGAACCCCCGACGGACACGGGCGGGGGTGAGCCGGCGGGGCTCGGCGGGCCGTTCCCAGGGGCGGCGGAGGTCCTCGGCGAGGGGCCGGGCGAGGCGGAGCTGCGTGTGGGCGGCGATGATCAGCCAGGTCCACAGATCGGCCGTGTGCGGATCGCGGACCTTGGGGACGGTCCAGCCCAGGGTCTGCTTGAACAGCCGGAAGGTATGTTCAAGATCGAACCTGCGGAGGAACGCCTGCCAGCGCAGGGCGACGTCTTCGCCGGTCATGCCGGTGCGTGAGGACCACAGCCAGACCGGTTTCGGGTCACGGTCGCCGGGCAGGTGGTCGACCTTCAGCCGGATCAACGTGCCGTGGATCAAAGGGAGTTCGCCGCAGTGGTCGATCCAGGGGCCTCGGGCCTGCAACCGTGGGTGCATCCGGTCCCAGGCGAGGGCCTCGGCCGTGCCATAGCGGGTGGTGTCGCACGTCGTGGCCTGGTCGGGGGTGTGCCAGGACTCCGGCTTGGAGAAGGTGAGGACGCCGCCGTGCTTGCGGGGCTGCCCGCCACGCGGGGTGGAGCGACGCGGTCCGGCATCCCGGAGCATGACCCGGTCCGAGCGCAGCCGGCCGACCACCTCGACGGGCAGGTCGGCCAGGACGTAGGCGAGGCGGGTGACGTCGTAGCCAGTGTCCATGACGACGAGGATGTCCGCGTCGCCCGGCCGCCACTGCCCTGCATGCACGAGCCGGGTGACCACCTCGCGCAGCTGGGTGGCGGTCACCGCGGCGGCGTCGTCGGCCGGCCCGAGCCGGATCGCGTCCAGCACGGCCGTCCAGGACGTGCGTCCCGTCTCCAGCGCGGCGACGAAGGAATAGGGCCAGCCGGGGATGAACTGATCCGCGCTGCGGCCTCGCCCGTAGACGTGGCAGAACAGCAGCTCCGGGCTGGTGGGGGCGTCGGGACGCAGCCAGTTGCTCACGTCCACCGCGAGCACGATCCGCCCGTCGGCGGCACGCGGCAGCGGCGTGGAGGCAAGCAGCCTGCGCAGCCGGCGCGGCTCCAGCCAGCCGTGGTTGACCGCGTCGTACATCGCTCCGTGCCCACGCCGGTGCTCGGCCGTGAGCGTCAACTCGACCAGCGACGTCACCGGGCCGTCCGAGCACAGCACCGCGTCGGTGAGCTCGAAGAGCGCGTCCGCCCGGGCGTAGAGGCAGTCGTAGAACTCGACACGAAAGTGGGACAGGACACCCAACGCGGCGTCAGCGGACTGTTCAGCGGCGAGACTCTTCACCAGCGGCCGTTCCTTCACGCGACGTTGCTCGACACCTCGAAGCGTGAAGAACGGCCGCCCTGCTGTCCCGGGAACGAATCAAGATCAGCGGGTCAGGTGAACGGCCGAGGTTAAACACCAAGCTAAGGGCTTGCAGATCATCAACACGTCGTCTTGATCATGCTGTTGGAGTCGCTGCTCAGGGCCTGAACCCGAGCCTGGAGGGCTGTGAGGGCGGAGGGCGGAGTGGCTGCTGGCGGGATGACGATGCTGTGCGCCTTGAGCAGTCTCCTGATCTTCAGCAGAGTGCGATGCATAGCGGTCCGGCTGCTGCCGAGGAGCACGGCGAGGGGTTCCGCGGCCAGGGTGACCCGCAGGTGAAGGACTGCTGCCAGGACCTGGTTGGAGAAGGCGAGCCGGGGCGGGCGGCCGCGCTTGACGTCACCGTCGGGAGCCAAAGTGTCGGTGAGATCGCTCAGTCGCTGCCGGTCAGGGCGGGCTCGGACAGGAGAGCGTGGTCCCACTCCGGGGCCGGCTTCTGCGGAGTTCATGCGTCCTCGAACGACTCGCGCTCCTGCAAAACCCCGGCTACCAGCAAGGTCCACCGTTACGGCGACAACATCACCCGCCCCGGGCCGTGGAACCCGGCGCCCACCCGACGCGACAGCCGGGCCACCAGCCTGCCCACCATCAGCTGCGGCAAGCGAAAGGGTCCACCGACTCCGTCGGCGGACCCTCACGAAAGGTCGAGGCTAGCGCGCATTCAGCGCTCTTGCCGATGTGTCCCGACGAGCCTCAGGAAATCGGCTCGAAGAATGGCCCTTCCGGCGCGAACTGCCGAGAGCAGACCGTCACATCCTCGCCGCGAAGATACGCCAGCATCCACTCCGTAAACGGCATCGCGTACTCGTAGTACCCTCCCTCATCGCTCTCGTAGACGCCCACGGCCCACTCCTCGCCTTCGCTCGCCGGGATGCGAAAGAAGACGGTTTCACCCGAGGCCGCCGATCCCCAGGGCAGCAATTCCCCGGGCCCCGTCCCTACCGGGTGAGGGACCTCATCTTCTGGTGCATACTGCCAAGCGTCGATGGTGTCTCTGATGCCAACACCCAAGTTCCCGCGCTCGACTCCTGGATGGCCGATTGTGAGCTGCTTGTTGATGTGCACCGGCCCATAGAGATCCGAGAATTCTCGGAAGTCGCTAGGGAATCTGGCACCCAGTTCCTCTTCGAGTCTGATCCAACTTGTGTTGTCGGACCACAGGAATCGCGGCTCGCCTAGTAGGCGCCGAATTTCTGCGATTGCCATGTCTCTCTCCTAGCAGGTAGTCCCGCCTCTGGCTGCCTGGTTCACGATCTTGCACCTGGTGTTCGATATGGGCATCCCGTGATTGAAGACCGTGAACGTGTAGTTGAGGTGGGACGGAACACCGGACGTCGGGTTGGTGTAGACAGGCTGCACTGCAACGGCGACGCTGTATTTGGACTTCAAGGCTTGTCGGACACGCTGTTCCGGCCCCCAGTTCATATCGTACTGGTTTGTCGCGGTGAAGAGCGGGACCAGATTTCCGGGGTCGCGGCCGGACCCAGCCGCCGCGTAAGGGATCATATGGCCGATATCGGCACGCCCTAGAGGGTCCTGTGCTGCCACTTCATCCATACCCGGTGGACGGTAGCTTCCGGTCTCACATTTGGCGCAGGTTCCGCGCGGCGTGTAGTCCGAAGGCTGCAGTATTGCGAACGCTCCGGTCGCGCGTCACTGCGTCTGTCCGGAGGAGTCCTGGAACGCTTCAAGACCGAAGTATGTGCGATTTCCGTCTGCCGTAGGTGCGGAGTTGCATTGATCGCCATCGGTGTCGGTGTCGCCACCTCTTGGGATCCGACGCGAAAAACTGCGCTTCGGTTCCGCTCCGAGGAACTTGTCGATGGCGCTGTCTACGGGGTTCTCAACGCCGAAAGCCATGCTGGCCAAGCCCGCAACGGAATTGACGGGATTGCGCTTGAGCGCGGTTTTCACGCCGAGGGTTTGGCTCCCGACGGTGACGTCAAGCGCGGCCGCCCGCCCCGGCTCGCCTTCTCCGACCAGGTCCTGGCAGCCGTCCTTCACCTGCGGGTCGCCCTGGCCGCGGCACCCCTCGCCGTGCTCTTCGGCAGCAGCCGGAGCGCTATGCATCGCACTCTGCTGAAGATCAGGAGACTGCTCAGAGCGCACAGCATCGTCATCCCGCCAGCAGCCACTCCGCCCTCACAGCCCTCCAGGCTCGGGTTCGAGCCCTGAGCAGCGCCTCCAACAGCATGATCAAGAGGACGTGTTGATGATCTGCAAGCCCTAAGCGCTGTCCCGCAATTGATCTCTGGGTCGGGCTGATGCGGGGCCGGAGGGCGAGCGAGATGCCGAACAGCGGGGCACGCAGCGTAAAGTTCGTGCGCCAGTAGGCGATCAGCAGCAGCACGCGGTCCTCCAGTGCCAGGCTCCAGGGACGGCTTGCGCACCGGATCCGCGCCGCCGTGGCGTAGCGCGGCGATCAGCTTGCGGAAGCAGCGTGGACTCAGCCCGGGGAACGGGATTATCCAGGAGGACTCCGGCGCCGTGATCACACCAACCGCGGCAAGATCGTCTCATCCCTGTCACGTCTCACCGGGGCGTGAGGGAATCCCCGGCTGCCCGTCGCTGACCGGGCCACATGTCGTCATACGCGGCGTCAAAAAACTGCACCTGCGGCCCGCGCAGCGCGGACGCGTCGGCCAGCTCTCCTCGGGCCACCTCTGCAAGGCGGGCCGCATAGCGGTAGGCAGCACCCCGCAGGGGCTCGCTTCTGGCCGAAAGGTCGATCTCCGCGTGCGCGAGCCACAAGTCGTCGACCAGTCGGTCCATCACCGGATCGGCCGCGCTGACGCCGACATGTGGGGACGTGAGCACCGCCTTCTCCACCTGCGACGCAATGCTCAGGAACTTCAGGATCACGTTCTTCAGCTCCGCACGGTGCGCGGCTGACTCCTGTATCTCCAACTGCCGGGTGCTCGCCCGTGACACCAGGTACTGGCCGAACAACGACCCGCCAGCGCCGAGCGCAACACCGGCCAGAGACAACAGCGCCGGCCCCAAGGTTCCCCAAGATCCCATGACGTGAGTCTCTCAACTCGCTGCGGAGAGAGCCGAGCTACTTATGTGCAGTTCATGCCTGGCTCGTGACCGCTCGGGTTACCTCGCCACGTCCCGCACACTCTCACCGTCGGGCAAGCCGCCCCACAGCGTCCGATTGCGTTCCATCGAGTACGCACGCGCCCGCGGCATGCGCGGGCAGGGCTAAGAACGACGCGTCCGCTGACAGATCCCGCGAAGGTGACATGAGCCTACGTGAGTTCCTTCCGCATCAACGTGCACATCGTTTCGTAGCGGCGCAACGATCCATCAGAGGCTTGCACGTCCCACGAGTCCGGCTGACGGTCGTACGCGGCATAACCCAGCCTTTCGTATAGCGCGCGTGCCCGGGGGTTGCTTTCCTCCACACCAAGCTCGGCCTGCCGCAGACCGCGGTTCCTGATCCGCTGTTCTGCCGCTTCAACAAGGAACGTGCCGATCCCGCACGACTGCAATGCGGGGTGGACTGCCAGCTGCCACAAAGTGCCGACACCCTCCTTGACCTGGTAGTCGACGCCGCCCTTCGCCACAGGGATGTCCGTTGCAGGACAGACCGCAAGGTAGTCGACCTCGCCGATCCGGACACGTTCCAACTGCTTGGCGACGCTGGCCAGGTGGTGGTCAGACCCTGCCCACCCGCACGACGCCAGGTCCGCACGCACCAAATCACGGGCTGACAGCTTCAACACCACGTTGATCATCTTCAGTACCTCCGGCGAGCCAGCATCCACGCCGATCACACTGGGCGCAATGCCGTTTCCTCGGCCCCACTCCTCGGGCCACCGCTGCTCAAGTAAGCAGACGAACGCTGCTACTGAAAGCGCACGAAGCCAGCCGGAGAGGCCACCGCGAATGGCCGGCAGTCGAGATGATCTTGCTGTGTCTGGTGTGATCACGGCGTCCGAGCCGTCCTGGATAGCCCCGTTCACTGGGCTGAGCCCGCGGCAGTTCGGCAAGCTGGTCACCGCACTGCGGCGCGAAGGTGCGGACCCGGTCCGCAAGGGTCGGCCGTGGAGCCTGCCGCTGCAGGACCGGGTCCTGCTGGTCACCGCGTACTGGCGAACGAACCTGACGCTGCGGCAACTCTCGCCGCTGTTCGGGGTGTCCAAGTCGGCTGCGGACCGGATCGTCGATCAGCTCGGGCCGTTACTGGCACTGCGGCAGCGCAAGCGATTCCGCAGGGAGACCGTGCTGATCGTGGACGGCACCTTGGTTCCCACCCGTGACCACACGGTCGCCGAGCAGTCGAAAAACTACCGGTCCTCCGCAGCCAGGCGGCCAGCTGCTCGGCGTCGCGTCCGGCCCACAGATCGATCGGCAGCCGCGTGTCAGCATCCACGAGCAGGGTGCCGTAGACGTCTGCGTACAGGGCGAAGTCGTCCACGCCCAGCACCCGCGGAGTCGGTGCCGCCGGTAGCGGGATACGCATCAAGTGGAACAGCACACTTGTCCGCGACAGCGGCACCTGCAGGATCTGCAGCAGCCGAGCCCCGCCGCGACCGGCGAGCAATACCCCGGCCATCACCACCAGGTGCTGCAGCGGACTGCGGCGCTGGTAGCGCGCCGTCAGCCCCTCGACCTGCTCAGCAAACGTCAGCCGAGCACAGCCCGGGCCGTCGCAGAACAATCGCCGCACCGTCAGCCCGATCTGCACCGGGCGCCCGCTGACCGATACGTCGGCCAGCGTGCGGACATAGCGGCTGTGCACCCGCGCAGAACCACGACCGCAGTCCGGACACCTCACCGTCAACTCGCGGGTACAGGCCGCAACACGGACCACGCCGCCCGCCACCCACACCCGCTCCACCCGCACCGCATCCAGGTGCGGAGACATGATCCGTACGAGGTCATCACACTCGCCGACAGTGCCGCTATCGGTGACGGAGCGTCACCGGCGCACGGTGGCACACCTCGGCTTCACGGAAATCTTGCCGGGGCCGCATGAGCTTGTACGCCGACAACGCTCGTGGTTCTCCTTCGGACCATGATCAAAAGCCCGGCTTCAGGGACGCCAGGAAACGGGGTGCAGCTTACCGAGCCGACAGCCGAAGCAGGCTGGCCTCGAGGGTCGGAGCCTGGCACCAGTGGCCGTCGGGTTGCCCTGGGTCTTTGCACATTACAGTCCGGCCGCCTGGACCAGTGATGCCCGGTCGTCCTTGTTCAGATGCAGGCTGGCCAGCAGTTCGTCGTCGGCCAGCAGGCGCCGCACCCATGCTGCGTCGGCAACGAATGCCGCCCGGCAGAGGGCCCGTTCAGGGTGGTCGTTCTCGGGGCCGCTGACCGCCAGGTCCCACGCGTTGTCGGGATCGGTCGGTGCGGACAGGGCGGCGGCTACGAGCACGAGCCCGAACAACTCGCTCCGGCGTGGGATCAATGGATCGGCAGACAGTCTCAGCAGGTACGGGACGACCGTCGGCATGGCCGCACTCATGGACATCGGCCCTGACATCACAAGCCAGTCCAGTGCTCGTTCGGCCATTTCAGCCGAGTCGGGATCGAGCAGTCCTCGTAGGATGACCGGGACATCAACCGGGCAGCCGGGAATGGACGACCACTGCACGTCCTCGCACCCTTCCAGCGCTGGATGCGCAGAAACCCCTCGCGTCAGATGCGGATAGGCCGCCGTCAGGGCTGCTGTCGCGTTCACCGCTGCGGCCTCGTGATCCACTTTGCACACCAGCGTGCCTCCTATTCGCCCGTTGCCGCCGTACCGGCGAACATCGGCTGTCCCACCCAACCCACCCAGCGCGGCCTCACCGCCGCCCCTGGAACGATCTCCCCCGCATCGACACCGCCCATACTCGCCCCTCCCCCACAGCCTCGCCCAGACCGCGCACCCGCTTGCGCCCATCAACCCGCTGTGGGCTCACGGGCGTCCCGCACAGCGCCGCCCTCGACGCCCACCCACATAAGAACCCCCAGATCACCGCGTGCCACCGCGACCTCGCCCAACGCCCGTGTCTCGCCGGATCGGTGTGGTCGGTGGCGGTCGCGCCCGAGGTATCTTGGCTCGCCACAGGCGGCGGGGCGGGGCGGATCTGGGACCGGGCCATGGGCACCTGCACGGGCACGACTGCGGCGTAGGCATCGCATCGCGGCGTGCGGGCGCTCGGCAGCCGCTCGATTCGCGCCAGCCTGACCTGAGATCAGGCCAGGGAGGGCGGGGACGGTCGACGAATACGCCTTCGGGTGCTGTCAGGTGTTGCCGAACCGCCGCCGGAACTCTCTGGCGCGGTCGCCTCCTGCCGCCGTGACAAGGCTGACGGTCACCGGATGGAGCATCAGGTCCCCGACAGCCGGTGCGAGGGCGGGCAAGCGCCGGGTGAACCAGCCTCGAACGTATTCCAGGATGTTGAGATCGATGCCACCCGTGACGCATTCCTCCAACTCGTCGAGGAGTTCCTGCGCACGGTCGGCGTCGGGCCCACCCATCGGGACCAAGGCGCGAACGCGGGCGAATTCCGCGCGCAGTTGTGACATTTCCTTCTCGGCGGCCGGGGCCGGCACAGCCATTCCGGTATCCGACCGGATGACCGTGTTCCGGCTGCCGACGACTACCTGTCCGGAGACGTCTCCGGTGTGTACTTCGTAGTGATCGGGCTCGCGTCCGTCCACGGTCTCCCCTTCCTGTTGCGCTTACTGGTGAGTGTCAGGGCACTGGCGGGGGCGACGTTTCGGGCTCAACTGCATTGCCGGTGACGTGCAGTTCCACTGTCGGGCGCCCCCAGTCGTCGAGAACAGTCACTGTGGCCTGGTAGTCACCCGGTTGCGGGGGACGGAACGTCACGGAGAAGACGCACATGGTCTTCGGTTCCGGAGGAGGGCAGGAGGTACGCTCCACCTCCCACGAGGTCGGATCGGTGACCGAGAAACTGTTCTCGTCGTCGCACTCCAGCCACTTGAACTGGAACGAGACGGATTCCTCACCACCGCTGGCGATCACGGGCCCGAACTGCGCGTCCCCGCCGGACGCCGGGATCGCTGAGGTGGGAATGCAGTCGTCAGGCCCCTGGGTGGTCTCCGATTCCGATATGGACGGCGGGATCAGACTCGGTGAGGAGTAGGCGCTGGTGGGCGGCATCGTGCTGACCGTGGGCGCGGGCTTGCTCGACGTGCCGTCGGTCGGCTTGCCTGTCGCGCCGGTCTGCCGGGAGTGCGTCGGCCGGGGCAAAAGGTCGGACGCCTGGACATGACTCTGCGTAGCAACAGGGGCCGCGTCGGGCTGGCCCTCGCCGCCGGTGACGGCGAGGGCACTGAAGACGCCGCCTGCCATCACGGCGGCCAGAACTGTGCCGATCACGGCCGGGTGTCCCGCTACGGCGGACGCCCCCGACTTGGCGGGCGCGGACAAGGCGTGCCCCACGGCCCCGCCCGTCGCGGCGGCGGAGACAATCGCCGCTCCTGTGGTCAGCCTCAGTACCTGCCTTCGTACCTCTTCTTCATGGGTGAAGTAGGCCTCGTCCTCAACCGCTCCCAACTCGCGTGCTGCCGCCCGGCCCAGCTCCAGGACCTCGCGCCAGGCACCCCAGCGCAGTGAGCGGGCAAGCCCGGGCGCCGCAGCCCGGGCGAGATCCCGTACGGCGGTGTGGTTTCGCATGCGGGCGGCATCGGTCAGGGCTCGTCGGAGTACGGCGGACTCAGCGGCGTCCTTGCTGGTGGACTTCGTCCCCGCCCAATCGGCCAATGTCTGCGCGAACTGCCCCGCGTCGCGGGCTGGGCCCGTTCGTGCCACGACGAGGGCGGCCAGTCGCCCACAGGATCGGAGACCACTCCCATCCGAGGCGAGCAGTTGTAAGGACTGCAACTCGGCTACGGCGGCGCGGTCCACGTCCCCGGTCAGGGCTCCCAGCAAGGGCCCGGGCACTGGTAGGGGGGCGAATGCGTGGAGTGTGTGCAGCAGTTCCACCGCAGAACTGCTCAGCCGATCGGCCACCCCGGTCGCGATCGCCTGTTCATCCACCACGAACCCAGCGGCTTCAGTGGAGCCGGGGCGTCGACCGGCAGCCCGCACGGCAGTGGCTGCCTGGACCAGGGCCAGTGGATTTCCCTGCACCGCGGCTGTGTAGCGCTGGGCCGCCTCCCGTTCGCCGTCTCGCAATGGCCGGTCGAGTTTCTGGGCGAGCAGGGCGAGGGCGGCATCCTCGGGCAGGCCTCCGAGATGGAGTGCGCGTCCCTCCGCCTCCGGGCAAAGCGCCGCGGACGTGAACACGACATCGCAACCGGGAGCGGCGTCGAGGAGCTCTGCCAGGGAGTCCGCGGAGCCCTCAAAGTCATCGACGAGAAGAAGGGCCTGAACAGAACCCATCAGGCGCCGTCGCCGAGCTGGGTCGGGCTTGTAGCCCTCGGCGTCATAGCAGGCATGGAAGAGGTCCTCGATGAGATCTTCCACAGGCACTCCGGCAGCCGAGAGCAGCACCACGTCACGGTCGGCCGCTCCGTGTTCCGCCGCCAAATGGCGCAGCAGGGCGGACTTGCCGCATCCCGACGGCCCGAAGATCTGTACAGGGTGGCCCTCCGCCAGCCACCCCTCCACCTCGCCCAGGTGATCGTCACGACCGAACAGCGCCAGGCCTCGGGAGGGGAGCGGCCGCCCGGCAGGACGACCGCGGCGACGGACCGAGGGCGGCCCTTGTGTCCGCACCGTGACGGACGAGCCGTGCTCGGCGTGGACGACGACGTTCTGGTCACCGACCACCACCTGCCCGGAGATGCCGCCGCTCACGTGAATGGCCCCTGCGTCCCCCATGCCCCTGCTCCCGCGCCGTCCGGACCCCCGACTGAGGATCAGAATCCAATCAATAGGAGCGCGCGACGAAGTGGCGATTTTTTCTTCTGGTCGGAAATTTTCGCCCCTTGACGCGATGAGGCGGGCGGGAGATCCGGGCGGGAAAGGAGGGGAGCTCGGTTCTCCGGTGGCGTGTTCGGTGATGTCGGCGAGCCACAGCCGGTTCGGACCCGTCACGCTGAAGTCACGGCAGACGAGGTCGTCATGCACCGACGGCCGGCCCATTTGCCGTTGCCCCGCACGGTCTCCAACTCCACCGCGGTGTCAGTCACTTGACGTCTCTCCCATGATCGCCGGATCCGCCGTTAGATTTACACTCCCGTTACGGCAACCGGTCCGTCGTGGACCGCGCCTTCGCCGCCGCTTCCCTCACCCGCCGAGTCGCCGTCGAGATCACCGACATTGCCACCGGTGTGGAGTTCGTCCGGCACGGCCTGGGCATCGCGCTGCTGCCGCGCTTTTCCTCGGCCGCCCGGACGGCGTCGCGACACTCCGAGTGACCGACGCCGACCTGGACTGGCCGCTGTCGCTGGTGGCTCCGTCCAACCGGCCGATCGGCGCCGCCGCGCGGGCCATGACCGTACTGGCTCGTGAGTTCCTCGTGTGATCGACGGCGGCGACCCTGAGCATCCTCGACGGCACACGGCTGGACGGGGCCATCTCATACCTGCGGGCGGTGGCCGACAGGGGCCAATCTCCACGTGGCCACGGAAGCGCCGGCACACCAGCTGGCCTGCGACGGTGACCGCTGCACGGGGTGGATTGCACCTGTGCCGTGGGCAGCGTGCAGTTGCTCATGCTGTCCGGTGTCGGCCCCGACGAGCATCTGCGCCAGGTCGGCATCGCGACACGGGCCAACCTGGCCGCAGTGGGCGCCAACCGCCAGGACCACCCCATGACGGGTGTCGATCACGAGTCCGCGCGTACGCTTCCGGCGCTCAGAGGTGACGGCTCCCAGAGCAGGCGGGTGCCGGTAGCACGGGCGATGGCACGCAGGTGCGGGCCCGTGTTGCCGATGTACCAGATGTGCCGGTCCGCATGCGGCCACACATAGGCCGGTACGCCCTGGTCCAGCAAGGCGGTCAACCGCGGCTGGTCCAGCGATGCGGCAGAGAACTCGTAGAGCGCCGGCAGCCGTGGAGCGATTACGCCGTAGTCGAGCATGCGCGCGAGGGCGTGCTCGTCAAGGAGGGTCTCCTCGATCGACTCCGTCACCGGGTAGTGGGGCGGAAAGGACCGGCCGAGGTCGAGGAACATACGCACGGCCCTGTGGCGAGGGTCGGCCGCCAGCGGCCCCAGGACTGCCAGCCGGCCGAGCGCCAACCGTGGCCGCACCAGCATCGCGTGTGTGAACAGGACTCGAAGCAGGGCGACGTTCATCATGAACCGCTCCACCTGCCCCTCGGCAGCGGCGAGATCCTCGTGCTCCAGGTAGCCGGCGACAATGCTGGCGTTGTGCGCACGGTACCAGCGCCCGGGCTCGGGTCTGCGGATGAAGTCCACCCAGCACTCGACGCTGCGAGCACTGGCGGTGCCGGCGGACAACAGCAGGAGGGCCTCCGTCTTGTCCCGCAGCAGCCGTTCGTTGACAGCGCGCCACCAGGGACTTCCCGGTGAGTCGGAGGCTTGCGGTGCAAGCACGCCACGGGCAAGGGACCAGCGCATGAAGCTCAGCTCGGCGTGGCCGTACCTACGGCGGGGCCCCGTGGCGAGCTGATAGAACTCCCGTGCCAGCGCATAGCGTCCGGCCGGGTCGTCGCGGACATGGGCGACCCGTTGCTTCGCGCGGGAGGCCGCGTCAGCCATGACAGCTCTGCCGGATCGGCTTCATGCGGTGACCTCGAAGATCTCACTGCCGCTCTGCCGGGGTGGTGCACCCTGGGCACCCCACACGGGTCACCGTATCGTGGAGCGGCTTCATGGCCTCATACGTCCGCGGCGCTGCGGGTCGGTCGCCCCAGCCCGATCGTTTCCCACCCGGGTGGCGCAGGCCCCGGCCCAGCCGATTCGGTTCCGGCGGGAAGCCGGCGGTCGTCCCGGATCGGTGGGTGGCGGTCCCCCGGCGGACGCCAGCCGTATCATCGCCCGCCGGCAGCGCACCGAGCTGCTACTGCCCCGGCGCACACTCTGTTGCCGCTTCTGCACTTCCTGATCGGTCAGTCTGCGCACCCGGGTAACCCTCCGACTCCGCCAGCACCGCCCGCGACCGGCCCGAATGCGCGAGCGCCCCCACCCGTAGGTGAGCGTGTTCGCCAGTGCGCAGCCACTGCGTGTGCTGATCTTGGGCCTGTCGTCGGGCGACCCCGCGCCCGACAGGGAAGGCGACGACGCTGTGAGGCCGGAGGACACGTTGCAGGGCGGCGAGGAAGGCGGGGGTCCAGACCCCGTGAGCCTCGCTCAATGTCATGGGTCTGTCACCGACACGGACGAGTCCCTGTGGGCTCGACGGCCAGACGTCTCCACGTCCCCGTGGTCGTCGGCCACAGCGCACGTACTCACACTCCACCCTCCGCAGCCCGGCGAGCAGCGGGCAGCCTGGCCTCAAGTCGACTGGGGCATCCGTTCGACGTCGAAGCAGAGTGCCCCGGCGCAGCGCCGTGAGGCCGCGATCAACCCGCACCCTCCCACGCGCCTGCCCCCGGCTGTACTGGCACGTCGAGACGGCAGGCTGGGACCTCCTCGGGTACGAGGTCCTCTCAGGGAGGCACGCCGACTACTCCCCCCGCTCCGTCCACCTGCCACTCGTCGCCGCGGCCATGGAAGAACTCCAGAAGATCACCGCCCCCGCGGACATCGCCATCAAGGCCGCCGAACAGCGCTGGGCCCCATACGCTCCGCCCGGAACCGCCGACCTCTTCGCCGGAGACACCCTCCTGCACACCGACCTTGCCCCGCACAACGTGATCATGGACGCCCAAGCTCACATCGTCGACTGGGCCTGGCCCACGCGTGGCGCGGCCTGGATCGACCCCGCCCTCCTCATCCTGCGACTCCCCGAAGCTGGCCATCACCCCAGCCGAGGCGGACACCTTCGCCCGCCCCATCCCTTCCTGGAGGGCGACAGCGTGGCTGGCCATCTTTGTCTTCCACGGTGCGGCATCGGCGCGGGCGATCTCGTCCCAGGCTGCGGCGTTGGCGGCGGCGAACGCCTTCATGGCGGCGGCCGGTGCAGTGCGCCACCTATCTGTGCAACTCTCGCGACACCAGGTAGGCGAGAGGTGTAACAGAACATAGCCGTTGACGCCGGGAGATCGCCGGAAAGCCAGCAGTCGTGGTGATGTCGATAATCCGCTCGCGGCGCCGCGGCGGCAGTGATCTCAATGGCCGCGCGTACCGCCGGAGCCATGAGGGGCCCCTTTCGGGTGGGCCGGGTGGCGGGCGGGGGTCAAGCGGCTTCGTACTTGAGGGCGGGGCCGAGCAGGAGCCCGCCGTCGATGACGAACTCCGAACCGGTGGCGAAAGAAGCCTCGTCGGAGGTGAGGAACAGCAAGGCCCGGGTGATGTCCGCGGGCTCACCCAGGCGGGGGATGGCGAACGGGTCGGCCGAGTAGAAGTCGGAGATCGGGGCGTCGCTGCCCGCGGCGGGTTCGGTGATGAACGGAGTGGCGATGACGCCGGGGTGGATGGCGTTGACGCGGATGTGGTCGCGGCCCAGTTCCAGGGCGGCCGTCTTGGTGAGGCCGCGCAGGGCCCACTTGCTGGCGACGTAGGGGGCGTACATCGCAGTGCCGCCCACGCCGGAGGTGGAGGCGATGTTGACGATGACGCCGCCGCCGTCGCGGCGCAGCGAAGGGGTCGCCGCCTTGATGCCGAGGAAGGCGCCGGTGAGGTTGATGCCGAGGATGCGCTCCCAGACCTGGCGGTCGGTGGTCTCGATCGGGGCGGCGGGGTTTTGCACGCCGGCGTTGTTCACGAGGACGGACAGCGGGCCGAAGTGCTCCTCGGCGGCCTGGACAGCGGCGCTCCAGGAGCTCTCGTCGGTGACGTCGAGGCGGACGTAGAGGGCGCGGTCGCCGAGCTCGGCGGCGAGCGCCCGGCCCCGGTCCTCGTCGATGTCGGCGATTACGACGTCGGCGCCTTCGGCGTGGTAGGCGCGGACGTGGCTGGCTCCCTGGCCGCCGGTGCCGCCGGTGACGAGCACGGTGTGGTGGTCGAAGCGTCCCATGGGATGGTTCCTTTCCAGGTGGCGAGTCAAGCGACTCGCCTCGCCATCGACCGTACGAGAACAGGGCGAGGTGAGTCAAGTGACTCACCTCGCCTAGGATGGTGCTCATGACCATCGAGCCGTCGGCCTACCACCAGCGCGTCGCCGAGGAGAAGCGGGCCGCGATCCTGCGCGCGGCCTCCCGCCTCTTCCTGGACTCTGGGTACGACCGGACGTCGTTGGCGAAGATCGCCGAAGCGGCCGGAGTGTCGAAGGCAACCCTGTTCAAGCAGTTCCCGACCAAGGCGGCGCTGTTCGACGCGATCGTCACCGCGTCCTGGCAGGCGGGAGACGGGGAGGAGGACGCCCCGCCGCCCGGCGACCTGCGGGCCGGCCTCGCCCTCATCGGACGGCGCTACGCCGCCCTGCTCACCCGTCCCGGCATGGCCGACCTCTTCCGGATCGTCATCGCCGAGCTGCCGCGCTTCCCGGAACTGGCCGAGTCACAGTTCCACCGCGGCAAGCTGCCGTACTTCGACTCGGTGCGCCGCTACCTGGAGGCGGAGCGGGCGGCGGGCACGATCAGGCTGGAGGATCCGGAGCTGGCCGCCACCCAGTTCCTCGGCATGATCTCCAACTACGTTTTCTGGCCCCGTCTGCTTCTGGCCCACTGGGCTCCCGACGGTGCGGCCGTCGAGTCGGTCGTCGACGAGGCCGTCCTGATGATGGAGGCCAGGTACGCCACCCCTTGAGCCGTCGCAGCTCTCCCTGCGTCTCGGCCTCGGGCGGCGTAGGGAGAAGGGCCGCCCGCTCTGCGGGCTCGGCTGATGTCTGTCGTGGCCGTCGAATCCCGAGGCGACGCCGCCGCGGACACCCCGCTCCCCCGGGCCTGAGGCGCGCCCGCCGGCGCCAGCTCCGTACGGGCCGCCCGGCATCCCCTGGAAGCCGCGGCTGCTGGAAGGACAAGGCTTCGGCGTAGTCGCGTGACGTCCGGTTCGTGAGGTTCTGCCAGCTCGGCAGCCCGGCAACGCAACAGGCACGGCTTCCAAGATCATGGAGTTCTCGACGCCCCGTGATCCGACCGGAAGACCGTGCCTGCCGACGCATCATCCGTGATACCTCCTGCACTTGACCAGCTCCGCGAGTTCCCCGATGCCGCGCCCGAGGAGATCCCCGGCCTGCTGGAGCGCCTGGCGGAGATACCAGATCCCCGCGACCCCCGCGGAATACGCCACGCCCTCGCCGTCGTACTCGCGCTCGCAGCGTGCTCCGTGCTGGCTGGAGCGACGTCACTCCTTGCGGTCGGCGAGTGGATCGCAGATGCCCCGGAGCACGTGCTGGAACAACTCGGTGCCTGTCCGGATCCGCTCCTGCCGAAGCGGCTGACCCCCTCGGAATCGGCAGTGCGCCGCCTCCTTGCCCGCGTCGACGGCGACGCGCTGGACCGGGCCGTGGGCCGCTGGCTCGCAGACCGCCGCCCCGCGCAATGCGGGACTCCCGGGCCGCGCGGCCTGGCCGTGGACGGCAAGAGCCTGCGCGGCGCGGCCAGGGCGAAGGGCCGCAAGATCCACCTGCTCGCCGCCCTCGACCACACCACCGGCCTGGTCCTGGCCCGGTTGGACGTCGGCGAGAAGACCGGCGAGACCACATGCTTCAAGCCGCTGCTGGACACCCTCACCGACCTCGACGGCACGGTCGTCACCAGCGACGTGCTGCACACCCAGCGCGAGCACGCCGCCTACCTCCTGGGTCGGCGGGCCCACTACATCGTGATCGTCAAGCGCAACCAGAAGCACCTGCGCCAGCAGCTGGAAGACCTCCCCTGGAAGGACATCCCGCTCCAGGGCCGTGCCAAGGGCACCGGCCACGGGCGCTCCGAGATCCGCCGGATCAAGGTCGCCACCGTGAACAACCTGCTCTTCCCCGGCGCCCGCCAGGCCATCCAAGTCAAGCGCCGCCGCACCGACCGCAAGACGGGCAAGACCACCATCACGACCGTCTACGCCGTCACCAGCCTGGCTGCCGAACAGGCCACACCCGCCCAGATCGCCACGCTGATCCGCGACCACTGGAAAGTAGAGGGAGCCTCCCCCTGAGTGGTGGACACGCTGATACTGGATCTGCTTGATCCGGAGGAAGCGAGAAGACCGCCGATGGCGATGAAGGACTACTCGGACGAGTTCAAGGCCGATGCCGTGGCCCTGTACGAGTCCACACCCGGGCGACATACAAGAGCATCGCCGCCGACCTGGGCATCAACCGGGCCACCCTGCGTGAGTGGGTGCTGCGGGACCGCGAACGCCGTGGCATCACCGCCGCGGCTGTGAAGCCGGGCGCCCAGCCTCGGGCGACGGTGCCGTCCGCTGATCCGGAGGAGCGGGTGCGGCAGTTGGAGGCCCGGGTGGCCGAGCTCGAGGCAAATGAGCGCAAGCTCGCCACCGAGCGGGACATCCTGCGCAAGGCGGCCAAGTATTTCGCCGGGGAGACCAACTGGTGAGTCGCTTCCAGTTCGTCTCCGACCACCGGGACGCCTACGGCGTGAAGCGGCTCTGCGAGGTCTTGGGCCTGCACCGGTCCAGCTACTACAAGTGGCTCTCCGGCCAGAAGGCGAGGGCGTCCCGGCAGAGCGAGGACCGGCTCCTGGCCGAGCAGATCCGCCAGGTCCATGCCGAGTCCGGCGGCGCCTACGGCTCCCCACGGGTGACCACCGAGCTCCGCGCGAAGGGCCTGCGGGTCAACGAGAAGCGGGTCGCCCGGCTCATGCGGGCGTTCTCCATCACCGGCATCCGCCTGCGCAGACGCGTCCGCACCACCGTCGCGGACCCGGCAGCCCCACAGGTTCCGGACCTGTTCCAGCGGGACTTCACCGCCACCGAGCCGGGGCGGACATACATGGGCGACATCACCTATCTCCCGCTCGCTCCGGTTTCGAGTGCGAGCCCTCCGCTCTCCTCCCATGAGGAGGAATTCAGCCACTGCGGTATGTACCCCATGGACGTTCCCTTCGCAGGAGGTGCACCGACGAACCGCCTCGGAGCGCACTCACCCCGGCATGTGTGCCAGCATGCGGTGCATGTCCACCGATCCCATGAACGGAGGGGCCGCGCCCCGCGCGGCCCGACTCGTGGCCACCATCCCGGCCCCGCTGGAACCCGGCTCCGCCGATGCCCCCGTCCTCCTGTGCCAAGGCGGGCGCAGGCTGGTCGTGCAGCGCGCCGACACCGTACTCGCCGTGCTCGACACCGCGTCGGGCGACGTGGTGCGCTTTCCCGCGCCCTGGCCGCGCGATCTGGGTACGGTCACCGTCTCGCCGCCCGGTGACGTCGCCGTGTTCGCCGGGCTGCACGCGGTGCGGGCGGTGGACGCTTCCGGGGCCACGCGCTGGGAGGTGCGCCACGCGTGCTGGGCCGGTGAATGCCCAGAGTTGCACGAGGACTTCGACGAGTACGCCGACGACCGCGGTGAGGACGGCGAGCACGAGTACCCCGACAGCGGCTCGGCGGCCTTCTCCGCCGACGGCAAGCTGCTTTGGGCCCATGTGCGCGGCCCTCTGGCGGGGGACGGGCAGGACGTGGAGCCAGATGAGTTCTGGCTGGTTCTCGACTCCGCCGACGGCCGGATCCTCGGACGCGCGGCCACCGGCACGGTGGCGTCGGGCTCCTTCCACACGGTGCACCCCGACCCGGCGCAGATGGGTTTGAGCGTCGGTGAGGGCGAGGAGGGCTCTCCCGCGCTGTGGGGACGCCTCGACGGCGGGGCGTTGTCGGTGCGGAAGATCGACGTCGAGACCGTGCTCCTCGGCGTGAGCCCTTCCGGCCGGCATCTCCTTGCCACCGATGTCCAGCAGGACGCTCTCTATCTGCACGCGGCGGACAGCGGCGCGATGCTGCGTGACCTGGACGCCGACGGAACCGTGCCGCCCTACCCCCAAGGGGGCCGGGTCTACTGGGACTTCGGCGCCGTCTTCACCGGCGAGACCACGGTCGTGGCGGGCACGTCCGGCAGCGACGCCGGATACGGACCGGGCCGCCACTGGCTGGTCGACACCGACGACATGGCGCTGCGCGCGCGGATCAGCTATCCGCAGCCCGTCCACGGACCGGTGCACGCAGCGGGCGAAGGAGCCTGGTACACGGTCTCCGAGGACCGGACGGCCGTCCACGTATGGGAGTTGGCGCAGGAAGGCTGACCGCCCACCGCGCAGGTCACGCACGCGATACGGCCCGCCGGTCCGAGGACCGGCGGGCCGCTTGCCTCACGCTGTCAGCGCACGGCTAGTAACGGGTGGTGAGCCAGAACATCCTGAACTGCGTCTTGTCCCCCCTTCCTCGGAAGACCTTGCCGCCCAGGTTCATCGTCTGCTGCACCAGCGGTGCGCACACGCCCTTGCAGACGTTGCGCGAGGTTCCGCCGTACACGACTTCGAGGTTCGGGTCCTGCTTCACCCAGTTGAACACGGCCTCCTCGGCGTGCTCGTAGGCCTGCTTGCCCTTCGCCGTGAGACGGCCGGGCACCGGCTGGCCCTGGATGAACTCCTCGCCGTTCTTGAGGACGCCCGAGCCGACCTCGTCGATGTTCTTGCCGCCGGCCAGCGCCACCTTCTCGCTGATCTCACCCGTGATCTTGTTGCGGACACCGATCACGGCGACCGTCGAGTAGTCGTGGCCCTTGCCCCACTGCTTCTTGAGGTCGTCCGCGCGCTTCTGCGCGGCGATCGCCTCGTTCTCATAGCCACAGTTGTGAACGAGAACGGCGGTGTGGCCCGCGCCCACGTAGTACGTGTGGACGCCCTCGACCGACAGGTTGTACACGCGCTCCGTGCGGTGCGCGGTGTCGATCGCGGTGATCTGGACCCAGGTGCCGGCCGAGGTCTGCAGCCACATGCCGGACTTGAGGTCCTTGGCCTTGACCCACCGGCCGAAGTCGGGCAGCCAGTACAGGTGGGCCGCCGTGGACGTGATCTCGACCGGCTTGGCCTCGCCGTCCTTGCCGTCGCGGTCGACGGTCAGGGTGACGAGGGCCTTCTCGCCCCTGTGGCTGCGGGCGTTGGTGACATACCGGGGCTCGGTCTGACCGGTCTCCGGATCGGTGGCCACGACCTGGTCGCCGACCTTCAGCGTCTCGATGGCCGTGGTGCTGCCGTCCGGCAGGACGACCTGCGTACCGGGCACGAAACTGTTGGTCTTGCAGGTCTTCGCATCCGGCTTGTCCGGCGACTTCGTCGTCGTCCCGTCCGGGCCGTCCGCCTTGCGGGCGTCGTTCGCCGTGTCGACCGCGTCCCCGGCGTTGTCCGCCGCCTTGCGCGCATCGTTGGCGCTGTCCGCGGCCTCGATGCCCTTCGCCGCGTACTTGCCGGCCTTGACCGCCGTCGCACCGTAGCCCACCAGCGGGATCGCCGAGGCGAGCGAGAGTGCGGCGTCGGCGTAGTTGCCCTCGGCCGCGTACCAGATGCCGTTGGCGACGTCCGCGACCTCACCGACGACGGGAACCATGCCGACCACGTCGAGCGCGGCGTGGCCGATGTCGGAGAGCGAGAGCCCGAACAGGTGCCCGTCGATCTCGACGAAGCTGATCGGGTTGCCGCCCGCGAAGGCGTACCGGTTGCCGGTGAACGGGTCCGTGGCCAGTGACATGTCGGAGAGCGCACCGCTGTACGAGTCCCGGGTCAGGAAGCGGTTCAGGCCCGGGTCGTAGTTGCGGAAGCCCATGTCGTACGTGCCCGACGAGGCGTCGAAGCGCGAGGAGTTGAAGCGGAACGCGTTGTACGAGTCCTGCTCCTCACCACCCGACGACGGCTTGTCCGCACCCGTCATCTGCGACGAGTCGTCACTGCCGTAGGCCGTGTAGCCGTACGTGGCGCGGGTCCTGCCGTCCTCCTTCGTGATCGCCTCGACATCGCCGCGCGGGCTGGTGACGTACTGCGAGACCTCCTTCGCTCCGTCGTCCTTGTGCTTGATCTGCGTGGCCCGCTGGCCGCCGGCGAGGTACTGGTAGTCCTTGTCGGCCTTGCCGTCCACGGTCTCGCGCAGCAGCGTGGTGTCGAGTCCGAGGTAGGTGAACGCCGTCGTCTTGCCCTGGTCGCCGGAGGTGGTCTGGGAGACCGTCCGGTCGAACGGGTCGAAGACGTAACTGGTGGTCTGCGCCGTCGCACCGACCCCCGAGCGCACCTTCACGGTGCGGTCGAAGCCGTCGTACGTGTACTTCTCGGCGGTCTGGCCACCGGTGCTGACCGTGTCGAGCCGGCCCAGCGGGTCGTAGTTGTAGGTGGACGTGGCACCACTCTGCGACGCCGACAACAGCCGGTTGCGGTCGTAGCGCTGGGTGGTGGTGACGCCGTCGACCTTCTGCTCGACGATGTTGCTGTTGCGGTCGTAGCGGTACTCCTCGGTCGCCGGGCTGTCGCCCGCCTTGCCGACCTTGGTGATGCGGTCCTGCGGGTCGTAGGTGAAGGAGTACGTGTTGTTGATGTAGGCCGAGTTGTCGTCGGCGTTCATCAGCTTGAGCACGTCCTTGGAGCGGTGCCCGTTGGGCGTGTACTCCAGATCGTGCTGCGTCACGACGGTGCCGCCCGAGGTCTTCTCCAGGGACTGCTGGACCGACCCGTCGGGGTAGTACTTCATCTCGAGCGTGTTGCCGTTGGGCTTGGTCTGCTTCAGGAGCTGGCCGCGCCCGGTGTAGGTCATCGAGGTGATCTGCTGATTGCCCGCGGTGGGCGAATCGGCGTTGGTCACCTTCTTGACCAGGTCACGCTCGTCGTACTCGATCTTCGACCAGGTCAGGTCGTGCGTCGACGTGAGCGGATTGCCGTTCTCGTCGTAGGTCAGCGCGGTGGTGTTCTTGACCGTGCCGGCCGCGATCTCCTGGACCGTCCTGATCCGGTTGAGACCGTCGTACGCGATCTTGTACGTGTCGATCTTCGCGCCCGGCGAGAGGTCACGGACCTCGGTCTTGTTGCCGTTCGCGTTGTACTTGTAGGTGAAGTCCTTCTTCTCCGTGTCCGTCTCACCGGAGTTGGAGCGGACCAGCTTCACCGAGTCGGCCAGGACCGTCCCGTTCGCCTTGTCGGTCAGCGTGACCTTCTGCGGACCGTCCTCGACGAACGGATAGCTGCCGAGCGAGATCCACTCGCCCGGGCGCTGGGTCTGGTCGACCGTCCTCGTCGCGCTGCCGCCGTCGTGATCGACCTTGAAGGTGGCGTCGCTCGCGGCCCCGGTCATCCTCGGGTGCCGCACGAAGACCTCGTACGTGCCGTTCTGCGGGATGTTCAGCTGCCACGACAGCGAGGCGCTGCCGTCACCCGCGGGATGCGAGTACGTGTCGTAGCCGTACTGCTGCTCGGCCTGCGTTCGCGACCAACTGCCTTGGAGGGCGGTGTTGTTGAAGTCCGAGCTGTCGACGAGGACGACCTGCTTGCCGACGGGCACACCGTCGTCCGAGCGGGCCTTCTCGTTGCCCGACAGGTAGTAGTCCCAGGTCATGGTGCGCTGCTGGGAGCCGCCCGCCGAGGTGAGCGTGTTCTTCGTCTGCTGGCCGAGCTTGTTGTACGCGTAGGACGTGGTGATGTCCCACGGGTCCTTGGACGTCTCGGTCCAGCCGTTGTCGTAGTAGGTGTACTCGGTGACGTTGCGCACCGTCTGGCCGTCGGACGGCGGGGCCGAGACCGACTGGAGATTGCCGACGGAGTCGTAGGCGTAGAACACCGAGTCCGGCGTGGCGTACGTCGAGTCGTCCTTGTCGAAGGCGGAGCGCTCCTCCTTCACCCGGTTCAGCTCGTCGTAGACCGTCTCCGACGTGAAGTCCGTCGCGTCGTCGGTGGTTTCGACGCCGCGCGGGGTGATCGTCTTCGTGCGGTTGCCGACCTGGTCGTACGCGTACTTGGTCGTGCGGTACGAGGTGACGTTGCCGGAAGCGTCCTCCTTCACCGGCACCTTGGACTCGACGAGTGCGCCGCGTTCGTCGTACGTCGCGAGCGACTCGTTGCCCTCCGCGTCGGTCTGCGCGACCTGAAGGCCGTCCTTGTCGTAGCGGACCGAGGTGGCCCACTCCAGGGCGTCGATGGTGCGCGTGGTGCGGTGGTTGAGGTCGTACTCGTACTTGGTGGTGTAGTCGTCGGGGTCCGCGCTGGCGTTCTTGCGCGGGTCGACGATCTTGACGACATTGCCGACGTTGTCGTACGACACCGTGGCCTTGTTGCCCTCGGCGTCCACCATCTCGACGGGCTGGTACGCGGCGTCGTAGGCCGTGGTCGCCGTGAAGTCGCCGTCCTCGGGCGTCAGATTGCCCTGCGGTCCGGTGACCTTGACGACGTTGCCGACCTTGTCGTACCCGGTGGTCGTCTTGCGGCCGGGGTCCGTGGGCTCGTCGCCCGGGTCGACCTGCTCGACCTTCTGGTCGGCCCTGTCGTACACCGTGGTGGAGACGGCCCCGTTGGGTGCCGTCACCTTGGTGATGTTGTCGTTCGCGTCGTAGACCGGCGCGGGCGTGACGATGAAGTCGTTCTCCGCCTGCTTGACGGGCTCCTTCTTCTCCAGGGGGCGGCCGAACGCGTCGTAGGCCTGCGTGACCTTGGCGCCCTTCGCGTTGACGACCTCGGTGACATTGCCCCGGTCGTCGTAGGCGAAGTGGGAGTCGTGGCCCGCAGCGTCCGTGATGGTCTTCGGGAAGCCGACCGGCAGGAACTCGCTGTAGCGCGTGGCGTGTCCGTTGGCGTCGGTCTCCTTGACGACCTGCCCGTACACGTCGTACTCGGTGCGCGCGGTGTAGTCGCCCTCGGTGGCGGAGGCGACGCCCTTGGGGTCGGTGACCGAGGTCAGGTTGCCCACGGCGTCGTAGCCGAACCGGTAGGTGCGGCCCTCGGGGGACTTCTTCTCGAAGAGGTCCGCGATATGGCCGTCGAGCCCGTAGGAGTAGGTGAAGGTCTTCGCCGCGGTGCCGTTCTTGTTGGCCTCGGCGTCCTTCTGCTCCAGCGGGTAGCCGGTCTTCGGGTCGTACTCCCAGGTGGTGACGGCGCCGTTGGCCTCCTCGATGCGCGTCACGTTGTTGTCGGCGTCCCAGGCCATCTTCGTGGTCTCGGACTTGGGGTTGGTCATGGCCGTGGCACGGCCGTAACCGTCGATCACGTACTGGCTCGCGTGGTTCTCGGCGTCGGTCACCTTGGTGTTGATGACCGAGCCGGACGTGCCGTCCGGATCCGTGTACGCGTAGCCGGTCGTCCCGCCGAGGCGGTCCGTCAGCGTCTGCGTGTTCCAGTGGAACTTCGGGTCGTCGCCCTCGCTCGGGTAGTAGTAGTCGAGCGAGGTGGAGTTGCCGCGCGGGTCGGTGACCCTGACCAGCTTGGCGTTCTTGTTGCCCTGCTCCATGTCGTACGCGAAGCCGAAGACCTTGGGCTGGCTGGTGCCCGCGCCGTCGGTGAGCTTCGTGAGCAGGCCCTTGTCGGAGTACTCGAAGGTGACCTTGCGGCCCGAGATGTCGGTCATCGACTTGACGTGGTCGATGATCTTCGGGCTGCTGGTGTCGGCCTTCGTGTAGTAGTCGACCGTGAGCGACTGGCGCTGCGCCGGGTCCTCGATGTACGTGAGGAACTTGACGGGCTTGTTGTTCGACTTGCGCTCGGCGTACGTGTACGTCTGCGTGTTGCCGTTCTTGTCGACGACCGCCGTCAGGTAGCCGTCGCAGTCGAAGAAGAACTGCGTGCGGTCCGGACGCGTCAGCGACCAGGCGCGCGGGTCGCCGTCCGAGCTCGGCTTGCAGTCCACGGCCGTGTTCTGCCGGAGCAGGTAGTGCACACCGGCCGGGGCCCGCCAACTGCCGTCGTCCTGCTTGCGGAAGACATGCGCCGTGCCGTCACCGTCGGGGAGGGTGACCTCCGTCGGGTTCGGGTTGGGGTGGAAGTCCAGCGCTGCGCCGAGCCGGAGCGGCATCGCGAGCTGCGCCGACCAGCCGTGGCCGAGGACCGTGTCGGAGGTGTCCTGCGAGTTGTACGCGAAGCGGGCGAAGGTGGCGATACCGCGGCCCGGGTTGGAGAACGCGTTGTACTGCCAGACCGTGTTGCCCGCGTACAGGTTCGTCATCAGCGACGAGCCCGCGCCGGTGTTCTTGCCCGCGTACGAGTAGAACTTCTCCAGACCGAGCTGGTTGGAGGTCGGGTCCTCGGTGCGGACGTTCTGGGCGAGCGGCGGGACGTTCTCGGTCGCCGACAGCCACGTGTTGTTCGCGGTGTTCTTCAGGTCCCACTTCAAAACGTACTCGAGGCGCTTGTTGCCCGAGTCCGAGTTGATGGGGGTCTTCAGCTTCGCCGGGACGGTGATGGAGTCGCCGGGAAGGACCTCGGTGGCGAGCGGCGTCGCCAGCTGGTTGCCGCCGGTGGTGGCGTCCGTGCCGTCGGGCAGCGACCAGGTGTAGGAGAGGGAACGCGTCCCCGCCGGCCAGGTCGCGGTCGTGGTGTTGGTCAGCGTGACGTCGACCGTGTACTCGTCGCCGGGGATCATCCGCGCCGGGGTGTACGGCGAGAAGTACGTGTTCTCCGTCGACTTGGACAGGTACGTGACCACGAGCTGCGGCCGCAGCTCGGCCTCCTCGGCCTCCGAGGACAGGAACATGGTGCGTTCCTGCGGCCCGGCGGCCGACTCGTCCTTGAGCCGCACGGCGACACCGTGGTTGCTCGACGGATCCGAGATCCACTTCTGGGCGAGCGAGGTCAGCGACCAGCTCTGGCGCGCCGGGTCGTTGGTGACGGTGCCCACCGTGTCGGAGACCGCGGCGTCCATGTCACCGCCTGCCGCGCTCCAGTTGGTGGTGGAGTTCGCCTTGGTCCAGCTCGCGGTGGTCTCGTCGAAGTCGCGGGTCAGACCGCGCGCTTCGTAGACCGCGCCGTTCGAGCCCGTCGTGGTCGTGAAGCCCCACATGTCGAGCTGGGCGTCGAGAACGCGCGCGTTCGCCGGGATGTTCTCGGTGCCGGGGAAGTCGAGCAGGGCCCGAGTGGTGCCGTACACACTGGAGTTGTTGCCGACCGCGAGCCAGGACCGCTGCTGACCGGACTCGGAGAGCGTGTCGTGTCCGGTGGTGGGCTGCGCGGAGGACAGGGTGGTGTCGCTCTGGCCGCTCTGCAGGATCAGCGTGGTCAGGCCGGCCTTGGGGAGCCGTACGAGCTGGGTGGTGGACGGCAGCACGCGGCCGTCCCTCAGCTTGACCGCGACCATGTAGTAGTAGGCGTTGCCGAACGGGTCGGCGGAGTCCGCCGGTGTCGGTGTGGCCGTGGTGTCCGTGAAGGCGCGCAGGTCCTTGGCGACCGGCGAGACCATCGTCTGCGCGGACGGCGTGAAGCGCTGGAAGACGCTGCGGTGGACCTGGTACTCGACGATGTCGTCGCCGTCGGCGGCCGACGGGTCGGTGTACCCGGGCCAGGTCAGCTCGGCGCCCGTGGAGTGCACGGTGCGCGGCGGGTTCACGTCCACGCCTTGCGTGCCGTACGTGAGCACGAGCTTGGGGTAGTTGGCGATCTCGCCCTTGTACGCGTACTCGGCGGCCTCGTAGCGCGGGCCGCCCTTGGGCGCGGTGGCGGACTCGTCGCCGGCCTTCACCACGAAGCCGTTGTTGGTGTACGTGCCGTCCAGCCACTGCTGCACGGTCTTGGTGACCGCGAAGCTGTGCCAGGTGTTGATCACGTCCGGCCGCTTGGTGACCACACCGCCCTTGGTGAAGCGGACGGCGTCCGCCAGCACGGTGGTCGACGTGGAGGCGGGAGCGTCACCGAGGACGACCTTGCCGGCCGTGCCCGCCTTGAACGGGTGCGTGCCGAGCGTCTTCCACTCGCCTTCGCTGCCCGCCTGCTGGTTGACGGTGTACGCCTTGCTGCCGCCGCTGTAGTTCACCGTGTACGGGGCGTTTGTGGCGCGGTCGGAGGCCGGGACGTAGTGCACGTCGACCTGGTAGTCGCCGTCCTCGGGGAGGTTCGGCTGCCAGGAGTACGTGTCGCCCGCGGTGGCGTCCTTGTTGTACCGGTAGTCCTGGCCCTTGGCGTACTGCGTGTACGCGGTGTTGGTCGAGGCGGGCCAGGCGCCCTGCGCGGCCGTGGTCCCCGCGTCCCCGTCGTCGACGAGGACGGAGGTGCCGGACAGTTCGCCGGTCAGATCCTTGGCGTTGTTCCAGGTCGCACCGGTCTCGGTCCACGGGCCGGTGGCCCGGTGCGCCTCCAGGACCACTTCCTCGGCGCCGGTGGTGTGTGTCTGGTCGTAGTAGAGCTTGAGCTCGGCGTTGTCGAGCTTGGTCCCCGCCGGGATCCCGGCCAGGCCGAAGCGCAGCAGGGCGCGGCTCGATCCGGTGGAGGTGTTGCCGACCGAAAGCCGCCAGCTGCCGTCGTAGTTGTCGGCCGGACCGTCAGAGGAGATCATGACGTCCTCGGACTGCGCCGGGGTCGGCGCGATGGTGATGGTCGGATCGACCGTCACCGGGTACTGGCGCGCGTCGGCCGTCAGCCACTTGGGGTCGGGCCGCAGGCTCACCTCGTACGAGCCGTCCTTGCCGGTCAGCTTCTGCCGTACGGCGTCGGAGGACTTCGTCCCGTACGGGGAGGAGGCGTCCTTCTTCGAGTCGGTCATGAACGGCGCGGGGATGACCAGTTCGGGCCGGTCGGGTCCGGCGCTTTCGCTGTAGAGCGCGATGCTGCCGTTGTCCTGCGCCTTGGCCTTGAGACCGTGGGTGTCGAGCGTGAACTCGTAGACCGGAGCGGTGGCGGGCCGCTCGCGCAGGACGATGCCCTCCTTCACGCTGCCGTTGCCGACGGTGTACTGGAGGTCGGCGCCTGCACCGAAGGCGTTCTTGTACGTGACGGTGTTGCCGTCGGTGACCGGGGGCAGTTTCCTGGCGGCCGGGGCCTTGAGCCCCAGGGACACCCAGTGGCCCTCGTCGAGCTCGAAGCGCACCAGCTCACCGGGGCGTGAACTGAAGTACGTACGGGCCAGGTTGGTGGTGTTGGCCTTGTCGAAGCCCTTGCGGCCGGTGTCGGTGACCTCGCTGTCGATCGGCTTCCAGACGCGCTCCTTGCCCTCGCCCGCGGGGTACGCGTCGGGCACGGAGGAGACCTCGGACTGGATCCGTCCGTCGGACAGCTGCCAGTAGCGGGCGTGCGGTGTACGCCGGTCCTTGAGCTCCTTGACGCGCTTGGGCTCGGCCGCGGCCTTGCCCTTGGGGAGGCGCTCGTTGGCGACGACGTCGGTGTCGGGGAGGCCTGGCGGGTCCACCGGCTCCGCCTCGTCGTCGCCGGTGCCGAGGAAGTTCTTGATGCCGGAGGCGAGCCGCTCGGTGTCCGGCGGCTGCGCGAAAGCGGGTGTCGTGGGCGCCAGGGCGGAAGCAACCGCCAGCACCACGGTCGTGGCCAGGAGCCGTCTGGCTCTCGGTCTGTGCATCGGTTTCCCTTCGCGAAGGAACCAAGTACCAATTGCCGGACGACAATTGGCGGCCGGACCACCTACACCGATGCGCGATGCGCATGTCAAACGAAGGGCGATAAGGCGCAGGGCGCGTCAAAGTCCGGGAAAACAGCCTGAGTTGGGGACGAATTCCAGCCACCGCCGCAGAATGCCCCATTTGGCCGCCAGCTTGACATGCGCCGGCCCATACCCCTTGGATCTGGCGTCGTCGCACAGGCACAGAGCCGTGCCGCCCCAGTCGGAGAGACGCCATGACCAGAGGAACCGTGGAACAGGTGGAGCCGCAGGGCGAGTCGGCGCACGGCGCGGCCGGCGGTCCGGCGGACTCCGCCACATCGCCGAAGAACGGCAGGCTGCGGTTCCTCACGGACCGGCCCGTTCCGGTGGTGGCAGCGACCGTCTTCGCCCTGTGCGCCGGACTTGTCGCCTACGGCGTTCTGCGGGGCGAGGAGAGTGATCCGCCGCGCAAGGTGCCGACCGCCGCCGTGACCTACGAGGTGACCGGTAAGGGCCGCGTCGACATCACCTACCAGGGCGCGAGCGAGAAGGGCACGGCGGAGACCGTCACGCGGGCGCGGCTGCCCTGGCGCATGGAGACCAGAGTTCCGCTCGGTCGCACGCCGGTCGTCTCCGTCGTCATCGGCTCCGAGGGCGGCAACGCCAAGTGCGCCCTCGCGATCAAGGGCCGCCATGTGCAGAGCGCGACGGCGGATGGGCCGTACGGACGGACGGGGTGCAAAGGCGTTCTTCCCTCGCCGTCACCCAGCGGGGACTGACCGGCCCACCGGCGCCCCGGAACGGACCTGCCGGCCGGCGGGGTGCGGCGCGGACCTGCCGGCCCGCGGGATTCGGCGTGGGCCGGTCGGATGCTCACCGCAACCGCACCTCGAAGTCGTCCGCGGCTGATTCCAGCCATAGAGCTCAGCCGAGCTTCCTGTCCAGGGCCGCTGCGAAGAAGTCCCACTCCTTTCGCAGCTGCTGCTGCTCCGAACTGTGCTCAAGCAGCGCGCCGGCGCTGGAATGCTTCATCTCCACGTCCCCCGACCGACTGGTCAACCTCGGCGCCTGCCCGCTCTCCGGTGGGGTCGATGGCATGCGACCAAGCAGGACGCCCTGCTGGCCTCTGGTCCGTCCGCCAAGGCATCGGCACATTAGGACAGCAGGCACTCTCCCAGCGGATCAAAGCAAACGAGCCCGTGCTCGCGCCGACGAGGTCGCGTCCCTCGTCGTGGTGTTGGGGATCAACTGGCGGGCGTGTTTGGAGTGTTGGGTAGCGCGGGGGCGCTTTCGGGGAGTTCTCGGTAGATCTAGCTCATGCTGCCTTCGGGGAGGTAGCGGCGGGGGAAGGCGATCCATTCGTCGTGCATCTCGAAGAGCACGGCGGTGACCAGCCGGATGAGCGCGTCGTCGTTGGGGAAGACCTGAACGACGTCGATCCTGCGCTTGATCTCCCGGTTCACCCGTACCAGCGGGTTCGTCGACTGGATCTTCTTCCAGTGCCGGGGCGGGAAGTCCGCGAACGCGGTCAGATCCTCCTTCGCCTCCAGCAGCATCGCTTTGACCTTGGGGAACTGGGTGCCGAGCATGTCGGCGACGGTGTCCAGCTGAGTGCGCACGAGGCCGGCGGTGGGCTGGGTGAAGATCGTGCGGATCGTCGCGGCGACCATTTCACCGGAATCCCGGTCGATCACGCTGAAGGCGTTGCGCAGGAAATGAAGCCGTAAGGATTCAACATGGTGTTTCGCTGTCTTCTGTGACGGATGCGAGTACGTCGGCGGCCGTGGTGAAGCGCCGTTGGGCGAGCGTCGGGATGTACGGGTCTTGTTCGAGGAGGGGACGGACGTCCTCGATGGCGTTGCGGATGGTGCCGCGGCTCACACCGAACAGGTCGGCCAGGGTCTGCTGGTCACACAGATGTCGCTGGGAAAGGACCGTCGCCAGGATCCGGTCAGCGTCGGTGATCTTTTGACGGAAGACGCCGCCACGGGTTCCCGGGCGCCGATCGCCACCTCGCTTGCGATGCCGACGTTGTTCGATCGTGGCTTGGTAGGGCACGGTGATCCGATCGATCAGCGCCTGGAAGTCCGGGCGGGGCATGCCGGTGAGTGCGGGGTGGGACAGGGTCTGGGAGAGATCCATTCGGCTGGTGGTCGCACCACCTTCTGCCCAGTCGCGCAGTTCCTGGGCGGAGGAGAAGTAGTGCGCGGTCTGCGAGACGGTGATCTTCTGGGCGTCGATGAGTGTGCGGGTCTCACCGATGACCTGGCCGATCGTGACCGGGTTGATGGCGAGCAAGTCGACCAGGACCTTCTGGGAGCAGACGCGGCGCAGGTAGATCACGGTGATCAGGATGCGGTCGGCGTTCGAGAGCAGGGGCCTGCCGTGAGCTCCGGGGGCCTTCAGGCGTCGGCCGCCGCGCTGCTGGAACTTGCGCTGTTCAGCCCGGGCCGCCTGCGCGGGGGCCAACTGGGCGAACAGCGCGTCCAGTTCGAGTGAGGTCATGCCGCTCAGGCGCGGGTCGGCAAGCATGGCCAGAACCTGGGACCTGGTGTGGTCACGGTCGCTGGTACTGATCACGCAGTCGCCGGTGGCACCGGCCGAGGCGATCGTGTAGTTCCAGGATCCGTGCTGGTCATGGGGTTCGATCGGTAGTGAGCGCAGGTGCTCGCGGCTGACGGAGAGTCCCACCGGGTAGGTCCCGGTATCCAGCTCGGCGTGAACGCGCAGGCCCGTGCGGGTGCGGGTCGCGGCGATGCTGTTGACCACGACTTCGTGGCTGGTCAGGGGCCTGCCACGCCAGTTCATGGTGATGTGGGAAAACAGCCGATGCTCGATCTTGTTCCATTTCGACGTGCCCGGCGGAAAGTGACAGACGGTCACCGTGAGACCCATCTGGGCGGCGAACGTGGCGAGTTCGGCCTTCCACAGCCGGTAGCGGTAGCTGTTGGACCCTCCGCAGTCCGCGGTGATCAGCAACCGGTCGGCATCCGGGTAGTCCACCCGGCCACGGGCGTGCCACCAGCGGCGGATCGACTCGACGGCGAACACCGAGGTGTCGTGATCGGTGCCGACGTTCACCCAGCCACTGTCGTGGGCCAGATCGTAGATACCGAAGGGTATCGCCACCTCGACATCGGGGCCGATGAAGTAGAAGCTGTGGTCCTCCGTCTGCACCGGATCTCCGGCGGGGCGCCATTGCCGTCCGGGGTTTGGCAGCTGACCCAGCTGCTCCTTCTTCTTGGCATCGATGCTGATCACCGGCTGTCCTGCGGCCTGGTGCTCCTTGACCTGTTCGTTGATGTAGCGGAACTGTGCGTCCCGGTCGGGGTGTTGCTTGCCCTCCAGGGTCTTGGCGCTGGCTTGCAGACTGAAGCCCTGTCCCTTCAGCAGCCGGCCGACGGTCGGAGCGGAGACCGGGTGCCCTTGCCTGGTGAGCTCCTCGGCGAGGTTGCGCAGGGACTTGGTCGTCCAGCGCAGCGGCGACATCGGATCACCCCGCTCGTCCGGTTCCACCAGCTTCAACAACGCCGGAACCAGGGAAGGATCTTGCTCTTCGGCGGGCTTGCGGCCACCCCCGGGGCGCCGGACGCAGCCGTCCGGCAGCGGATCCTCACCGGCCTCCAGCTCGAACACACCGTTGCGAACCGTGGTCTCGCTTACCCCGGTCACCCGTGCCACGGCCCGTACCCCACCGTGTCCGAGCAGTCGCGCCTCCTGCCCCAGCATCAGACGCCGCTGACGCTCGTTCAGATGCGGCAACACGACCTGGAACCGCAGTGCAAGCTGATCCAGAACGTCGTCGGCGAAGCTCATACCAGAGCAACGATCTTGTCCTATGAAAGCAACGGGTTGATTCTTTACGGCTTCAATGAACCCTGCACCTTTGCCAGGCGGCGCCGAGCATGACCTTGCGGACCGCGGCGACCAGCCCGGCGTGCTGGCCGGTGACGACCAGGCGGACCCCGGACAGGCCGCGTTCTCGCAGCGAGCGCAGGAACTCCTTCCAGAACGCCTCGCTCTCGCTGTCTCCGACCATCAGGCCCAGGACCTCGCGGCCTCCGTCGTCGGTGATGCCGGTGGCGACCACGACGGCCCGGGAGACGATTTGGTGGTTCACCCGTGCCTTGCAGTAGGTCGCGTCCAGGTAGACGTAGGGGAAGCGAACGTGATCGAGAGGGCGGGTGCGGAACGCGGTCAGCGGCTCGTCCAGCGCCTGACAGATCCGGGAGACCTCGGACTTGGAGATGCCGCTGTCCCCGCCGAGGGCTTTGACCAGGTCATCGACGCTGCGGGTGGAGACGCCATGCACGTATGCCTCCATGATGACGGCGTAGAGAGCCTGGTCGATGCGGCGCCGTCGCTCGAGCAGGCTGGGGAAGAAGCTGCCGGTGCGGACCTTGGGGATCTCCAGGTCCAGATCGCCGGCCAGCGTGGTGAGCACCTTGTCGCGGTGCCCGTTGCGGATGTTGGTTCGCGTCGGCGTGTGCTCGTTCCACTCCGCGCCGATGTGGGCACTTGCCTCGGCCTCGATCAGCTCCTGCACCATCCGCTCGGCGATGGCACGGATGAGCTCGATTCCATCGGTCGAGCGTAGTGACTCAAGCAGCCGTATCAGGTCAGACTGGGACAGGGCCATCGTGCACTACTCGTGGTTGAACTGGGCGTTCACCAAGGAGAGTTACGCGATGGCCCGCCTCCTGGTCAAGGAGCGGTACCCACCCGTGGAAGTGCGCCCCGGGCAGACGCCCGCGCACTCCCAGCCGCTGATCCCGTACACCACGACAAGGGACACCATCGCCATTGCCGTCGTACTTGCTCCAGCTCGCTCAGTCCTGGGTGCAGGCGTCGCGGGTGGACTCCGGGCAGCCCGTCGGCAACGGCGCACGGCCTGGCGGTTGATGTGCTTCAGTGCGGTCCGGGCCGCGGGGTCACAGGCCTCCGGCCGGGCCGGTGCCGCCGGGATGACCACCGCTTCAACCGTCTCCTGACAGCCTAACACGATCCGTCCCATTCACTGTATTTACGCGCTTGGATGGAGACCGGATAGGGGGAGCTTGTCCGGGAAGCATGGCGCACCCGGGCAGTCCATTGACTTCCTCCCCCTCCTGAAGGGAGGGGGATTCCTACGGCTCGCGCCGTAGGGGTTTCTGCTTCGTCGCCGACTGCCCGCCCGGAGTGCTTCGTTGAGGCCTTACACCGGCTCCAC
>NZ_JBSFOK010000070.1:0-32276 GCF_053587635.1 Streptomyces sp. NPDC003635
ACGACATTGTGTTGTTGGTGGGGGCGCGCACGGCCCACCCCGGGGGGGGGGGGCCCCCCGGGGGGGGGGGGGGGCGCCCCCCGGGGGGGGGGGGGGCCGGCCCCCCCCCCCCCACGACGGCCATGGCACAGGGGTTTCGCGGAACGCGCCCGCCCCCGCCCGTGGCTAGCCTGGATTCATGGCTACCGTGCGGGTCAGGGGCGTGGACGTCGTCTACGCGCGCGTGGGGGACGGTCCGGGGCCGCCCCTGGTGCTGGTGCACGGCGCGGGTGTGGACGGCCGGATGTGGCAGCCGCAGATGGCGGCGCTGGCCGACGAGTTCACCGTCGTCGCCTGGGACGAGCCGGGTGCCGGATGCTCGTCGGACGTGCCCGCCGGGTTCGGTCTCGCCGACTACGCCGACGCCCTCGCCGCCGTGATCGAGGCGCTGGGCCTGGGCCCCGCCCATGTCGCCGGGCTCTCCTGGGGCGGCACGGTGGTGCTGGAGCTGTACCGGCGGCGCCCTGAGCTGGTCAGGACGCTGATCCTGGTCGACACCTACGCGGGCTGGAAGGGCTCGCTGCCGGCCGAGGAGGTGGCGGTGCGGGTCATGGGCGCCGAGCGGATGTCGGCGGCGCCGGGGAAGCGGTTCGACCCGACGCTGCCGGGGCTGTTCGCCGGGGGCGGTCCCCCCGAGGAGTTCGCGGCGCTGTTCGACGCGATGCAGCGCGAGGTGCGTCCCGCGACCCTGGGGGCCCAGCTCCACCTGATGGCGGAGGCCGACCTGAACGACGTCCTGCCGGGGATCGGGGTGCCGACGCTGCTCCTGTGGGGCGAGGCCGACGTGCGGTCGCCCTTGAGCGTGGCCCGGGGCTTCGCCGCGGCGATCCCGGACGCGCGGCTCGTCGTACTGCCCGGAGCGGGGCACGTGAGCAACCTGGATGATCCGCGGGGGTGCACGGAGGCGCTCCGGGAGTTCTGCCGCGCGCACGCGTGACGGCGCGCACGCCTGCCGCTCACGCCACCGCCGAAGGCCCCGCCACCGTCCACCCCTCGATCTGTGGATGGGCCGTGAGGTCCTCGTGCCGGACCTGATCGCCGCACGCCGAGCAGGTGACAACCGGCAGCAGCTCATGGCCGCAGGAGTGCTCGATGACCATCGGCCGGTCCTCGTCGCCGCGCAGATGGCGGTCGCCCCATGCCATCAGGGTCATCAGGACCGGCTCCAGTTCCAGGCCGGCCTGGGTCGGGCGGTACTCGAAGCGCTGCGGACGCTCGCTGTAGGCCCGCTTGGTCAGGATCCCGGCGTCCACGAGGCGGCGCAGCCGGGTGGTCAGGATGTCGCGCGGGGCGCCGATGTTGCGCACCAGCTGGTCGAAGCGGCCGTTGCCGAGGCACACCTCCCGCAGGACGAGCAGCGAGTACTTCTCGCCGACCAGCGCCAGGGCGTCGGCGATGGAACAGGGGCGCGGGTCCTTGGGGGCGGGCATGAAGCCAAGTCTAGGGGAGGGTTTGATTTTCCAACTCACCGAGCTATGGTGAGTTCGGATTTCCTACTGACCAGTAGGCACACCGGTAGCCGCGGAGGCCGCACATGCGTGACGCAGTGATCGTCGAAGCCGTACGCACCCCCATAGGCAAGGGCAAGCCCGGGGGCGCCCTCTCCCACGTCCACCCCGTCGAGCTCCTTGCCCACACCCTGCGCACCCTCGTCGAGCGCTCCGGCGTCGACCCGGCACTGATCGACGACGTCATCGGCGGCACCGTCGACCAGGTCGGCGAGCAGGCCATGAACACCACCCGCTACGCCGCCCTGTCCGCCGGCTTCCCCGAGTCGGTGCCCGCGACCACCGTGGACCGTCAGTGCGGCTCCTCGCAGCAGGCCGTGCACTTCGCCGCGCAGGGCGTCATCGCGGGCGCCTACGACCTCGTCGTGGCCTGCGGAGTGGAGTCGATGAGCCGGGTGCCGATGTGGTCGAACGTGCCGCCCGGCAAGGACCCCTTCGGTCCCGGCATCGCCGAGCGCTACCCGGAGGGCCTGGTCCCGCAGGGCATCAGCGCCGAACTCATCGCCGCCAAGTGGTCGATCACCCGCGACCAGATGGACGCCTTCGCGGTCTCCTCGCACCACAGGGCCGCCGAGGCCTGGGCGGCCGGCCGCTTCGACGCCGAGGTCGCGCCCCTGGACGGCGTCGCCCGCGACGAGTGCGTACGGCCGAACAGCAGCACCGAGATCCTCGCCGGACTGAAGCCCGCGTACCACGACCCCGCCTTCGCCGAGCGCTTCCCGCAGATCGAGTGGAACGTCACCGCGGGCAACGCGAGCCCCATCAACGACGGCGCCTCGGCGGTGCTCATCACCTCGAGCGAGACCGCGGCCCGGCTCGGCCTGCGCCCGCTCGCCCGGCTGCACAGCTTCGCCGTCACCGGCTCCGACCCGCTGCTCATGCTCACCGGCGTCGTCCCGGCCACGGAGAAGGTGCTGCGCAGGGCATCGCTCACCCTGGACGACATCGACCTGTTCGAGGTCAACGAGGCCTTCTCCAGCGTCGTGCTGGCCTGGCGCCAGGAGACCGGCGCCGACCTGGCCAAGGTCAACGTGAACGGCGGCGCCATCGCCCTCGGGCATCCGCTGGGCGCGAGCGGGACCCGGCTGACGACCACCCTCGTCCACGCCCTGCGCGAGCGTGGAGCCCGCTACGGCCTGCAGACGATGTGCGAGGCGGGCGGGCTGGCCAACGCGATGATCCTGGAGTCGGTGTAACCGCTCAGCGGCCGCGCAGGTGGTGCCGCTTGCGCCAGGCCACCACCACGCCCGCCAGCGCGGGTACGGCGATACAGGCCAGCGCGATCAGGAAGGCGGGGGAGGTCGGCGCCGAGGCGCGGGCGCCGGCCACCACGTACGCGGCGGTGTTCGGGATCGAGCCGAGCGCCGTCGCGAACAGGAACGGCAGGTAACCCATGCGGGAGACGGCTGCGCAGTAGTTCGCCGCCCAGAACGGCACGCCGGGGAAGAGCCGCACCGCCAGCATCGAGCGGAAGCCGTGCCGGGAGAGCTGCCCGTCCGCCGCCTTCAGCCAGCGGCCCCGCAGCAGCGGGCGCAGGGCCTCCTGGCCGAGGATCCGGCCGAGCCCGAAGGAGAGCCCCGCCCCGAGCACGGTCCCCGCCAGCGCGGCGGCGAGCCCCAGCTGGGAGCCGAACAGCGCGCCCGCCGCGAGATTGAGCAGCGGCCGGGGCACGAACGCCACCGTGCACAGCCCGTAGGCCACCGCGAACACCACGGTCGCCGCCGCACCGCCCACCTGTGGTGGCCAGCCGTCCGCCAGCAGCCGCTGGGGTTCGAACAGCAGCATCGCGACCAGGGCCGAGACGAGCAGGACGACCAGGAGGGACAGCCGCGACCACGGTGAGAGCAGTGCTCTCGAACAGCGCGCGGCGAAGCTCACGGGTACGACGACGGCTAGCTCCGTGGTGGCGGCCCGGGGAGAGACCACGGCGGTGCCGCCAGAGCGGGTGGTGGCATCGAGCATCCGGTGACACTAACCGACAAATGTGTGTGATCGCCGTATGGTTCGTCTCATGAGCGTGACAGGCGCGAGAACCCTGGACGTCCCCGACAGCGCCCTCGCCGACATCCTGCTGGACCGACTCACCGCCGCCTACGGCGCCGCGGCCGACCCGGAGCGTGCCGTCTCCATGCGGGCGTACATGAGGGACGTGGCGCCCTTCCTGGGCCTCGCCACCCCCGAGCGCCGCGCCCTGTCCCGCACGGTCCTGCGGGGCACCCCGCGCCCGGACGAGGCCGACTGCAGGGCCGTCGCCCTGCGCTGCTGGCGGCTGCCCGAGCGCGAGTACCACTACTTCGCCGTGGACTATCTGCGCCGGCACGCCGGACGCTGCTCCTCCGCCTTCCTGCCCGTCGCCCGGCACCTGGTCTCCACGGTCCCCTGGTGGGACACGGTCGACCTGCTCGCCGTGCACGTCGTCGGCGCGCTCGTCGCCGCCGACCCGAAGCTCAGCGCGGACATGGACGCCTGGAGCGCGGACGAGGACCTCTGGATCGTCCGCACGGCCCTGCTCCACCAGCTGAGCTACAAGGAACGCACCGACACCGAACGCCTCTTCGCCTACTGCCTGCGCCAGTCCGGGCACCCCGACTTCTTCGTCCGCAAGGCGATCGGGTGGGCCCTGCGCGAGTACGCCAAGACCGACCCGCAGGCCGTACGGGGCTTCCTCGCGCGGGAGAACGGACGCTTCGCGCCGCTGTCGGTGCGGGAGGCCCTGAAGAACATCGGCGCCTGACCACGTACGCCCGCTGAACTCCCGTACCACCGAAAACCATTCGACGTCGGACATCGCGTCGACGATGATCGACGTCATGTTCCGGCACGCCTTCGTCCTCGCAGCATCCGCGGTCGCGGATGCCCCGAAGGCTGCCGTCCCCGTCTTCCTGGCCGCTGTCGACGGCGCCCGAAGCTGACCCTCTCCGGATCGTCCGGCGGACCCCGCAGGGGGAGGGTCGGCCAGTTCCCGGGGTCCCACCGCCACTTCAGACGCTTCGAGGTACCGCCATGTCCAAGACGGCCTACGTCCGCACCAAACCGCATCTCAACATCGGCACGATGGGTCATGTCGACCACGGCAAGACCACCCTGACCGCCGCCATCACCAAGGTCCTCGCCGAGCGCGGCTCCGGCAGCACCACCCAGTACGTGTCGTTCGACCGCATCGACCGGGCGCCGGAGGAGGCCGCGCGCGGCATCACCATCAACATCGCGCACGTCGAGTACGAGACCGACACCCGGCACTACGCGCACGTCGACATGCCCGGCCACGCCGACTACGTCAAGAACATGGTCACCGGCGCCGCGCAGCTCGACGGAGCCATCCTCGTCGTCTCCGCGCTCGACGGGATCATGCCGCAGACCGCCGAGCACGTGCTCCTCGCCCGCCAGGTGGGCGTGAACCACGTGGTCGTGGCCCTGAACAAGGCCGACGCGGCCGACGAGGAGCTCGTCGAGCTCGTCGAGCTGGAGGTCCGCGACCTGCTCACCGCGCACGGCTACGGCGGTGACACCGCGCCCGTCGTACGGGTCTCGGGGCTGAAGGCCCTGGAAGGGGACCCCAAGTGGACGGCGTCCGTCGAGGCGCTGCTGGACGCGGTGGACACCTACGTTCCGATGCCGGAGCGGTATGTGGACGCGCCGTTCCTGTTGCCGGTCGAGAACGTACTGACCATCACCGGGCGGGGGACCGTCGTCACGGGTGCCGTGGAGCGGGGGACCGTCCGGGTCGGGGACCGGGTCGAGGTGCTCGGGTCGGGTCTGGAGACCGTCGTCACCGGTGTCGAGACCTTCGGGAAGCCGATGGAGGAGGCGCAGGCCGGCGACAACGTGGCGCTGCTGCTCCGGGGTGTGCCCCGGGACGCGGTCCGGCGTGGGCATGTGGTCGCGGCGCCGGGGAGCGTCGCGCCCCGGCGGCGGTTCACGGCGCGGGTCTATGTGCTGTCGACGCGCGAGGGCGGCCGTACGACTCCGGTGTCCACCGGCTATCGGCCGCAGTTCTACATCCGGACCGCGGATGTGGTCGGGGACGTCGACCTCGGTGAGGTGGCGGTCGCCCGTCCTGGGGACACGGTCACGATGACCGTCGAGCTGGGGCGGGAGGTTCCGTTGGAGCCGGGGCTCGGGTTCGCCATTCGTGAGGGAGGGCGGACCGTGGGTGCGGGGACCGTGACAGCCGTGGTGTGAGGGCCGCCGCCTGGTTCGTGGGGGACTGCCGGCCGGTGAGAACCGGTCGCGCAGTTCCCCGCGTCCCCGGCCGCACTTTCGTCACCGACAATTGCGAGGTGACCGAACCCATTCCCGTCAGTCGGCCCGTCGACCACGGCACCGCCAAGCTCATGCCCGACGTCGACCGGGAACGCGCCTGGCTGCTGACCGTCGACGGGGCGCCGCAGTCCTACGTCGATCTGGACGAGCCGACGCACCTGGAGTTCGAGTACGCACGGCGGCTCGGGCACGTGCTGGACGTCGTGGCCGATCCCGGGGCCGCCCTGGACGTGCTGCACCTCGGCGGCGGCGCGCTGACGCTGCCCCGGTATGTGGCCGCCACCCGGCCCGGGTCACGGCAGGACGTCGTCGAGGCGGACCGGGCGCTGCTGGAACTGGTCGTGGAGCAGATGCCCGTTCCCGAGGGCGTGCGACTGCATGCCGGGGACGCTCGCGCCTGGCTGGAGGAGGCCCCCGGCGATCTCGCCGACGTGCTCGTCGCCGACGTGTTCGGCGGCTCCCGGGTTCCGGCGCATCTGACCTCCCTCGCCTACGCCCGTGAGGCCGAGCGGGTGCTGCGTGGCACCGGCGTCTATCTCGCCAACCTCGCCGACGCCGCGCCCTTCGCCTTTCTCCGGTCCCAACTCGCCACCTTCGCGGCCGTCTTCGAGGAGCTGGCGTTGATCGCGGAGCCGGGGGTTTTGCGGGGGCGGCGGTTCGGGAACGCCGTGCTCGTCGCCTCGCACGAGCCCGTCGACCTCGCCGCGCTGACCCGGCTCACCGCCTCCGACGCCTTTCCGGCGCGCGTCGAACACGGGCCGGGGCTGCGGGAGTTCATCGGCGGGGCGCGTCCGGTGCGGGACGAGGACGCCGTACCGTCACCCGAGCCCCCGGACGGGGCTTTCAGCATCGGCTGAGGGCTGCGCGGCGGCCGTGGTGACGTGCTTGGTACGGCGGCGAAGGTTCCGTACGTCCGGTACGCACAGGGCGCCCGCCGTGACCACGATGATCAGCACGGAGCAGCCCCACAGCGCCGGGGTCCGCCCGAACGCCGACTCCGCCGGGCCCGCGAGGGCGGTGGCCAGCGGCATCAGGGCGACCGAGCCGAACCAGTCGTAGGCGGCGACGCGGGAGAGCTTGTCCTCCGGTATCTCCTGGTGGAGGGCGGTCATCCAGCTCACCCCGAAGACCTCCAGGGTCACGCCGGTGACGAACATCACCGCGCACAGCACCGCCACCGGCACCGGGATCGCGAGGGCCGCGGACGGCAGGGCCAGCGGGAAGACGCACAGGGTGCCGGCGAGGAGCAGTCGGCGGGGTTTCCACCGGGTCATCAGCAGGGCGCCGGCGACCGTGCCCGCGCCGAAGAAGCCCAGGGCCAGGCCCCAGGGTCCGGCGCCGCCCAGGTGGTCCCGGGCTACGAGCGGGCCGTAGACCGCGTCCGCCGCGCCGACCACCGCGTTGGCGATGGCGAACTGCACGACGACGGCCCACAGCCAGGTCCGGCCGGTGAACTCCCGCCAGCCCTCGCGGAGGTCGGAGAGCAGACCGCCGCCCGGAGTGCGCGGCGCGATATGGCCCACGTCGAGGAAGGCGCGCAGCGCGCCCGCGACGGCGAAGGCGACGGCGTCCGCCGCGAGCACCCAGCCGGGCCCGATCGCGGCGACCATCGCGCCGCCCAGCGCGGCGCCGCCCACGGCCGCGCCCTGCATCGCCATCCGAAAGACGGCGAAGGCACGGCTCGCCTGTTCGCCGCTGACCGACGACAGCAGCATGCCCTCGGCGGCGGGGGAGAAGAACGCCTGGCCGGTGCCCCCGAGCGCGGTCAGCAGCATCATCTGCCACAGGGCGGGTTCGCCCGCGAGGACCAGTACCGCGAAAGCGCCTTGGGACACGCAGTTCAGGGCGTTGGCGGCGACCATCACCCGGTGCCGGGGCAGCCGGTCCGCGACCGCGCCGCCGATGAGCAGGAACAGCACCAGGGGCAGTGTCCGGGCGGCGGCCACCAGGCCCACGTCGCCACCGTCGCCGCCCGCCTCGAGCACCGCGAACGCGGCGGCGATCAGGGCGCCGTGACTGCCGAGGTTGGTCACGAACGCGGCGGCGGTCAGCAGCGAGTAGTTGCGGCCCGCCCAGGTCGGGCGGCGCAGCGGGATGGTGGGCTTCACCTGCCGACTATCGCCGGGGCGGGGCCGGGTTGCCAAATGCATTCCGGGCCATCTTCGGCCCCGCCACCTGCTGCTAAGACTCGGTCGGCATGCTCTCGGTGAGCCGGACCGTGCTCAGGATCTTCTGGACGGTGGCCTCCGGGATCTCGTCCTTGACGCCCGTGGCGCCGAACAGGTTCCAGGTGACGTAGTCGCCCGCGCCGTTCTCGAACGCGAACGTGATCGCCTTGCCGTCGCTGTCGCACTTGCCGTTCTGCGGGGTGTTCTCCGAGTGCGCGGTGGCGACGCTGCCCTTGATGCCCGAGGCGGTGGTGTACGCCTTGGGCTTGTCGTACTTCACGCTCTTGCGGTCCGGGCGGGTGTAGCCGCCGTAGATCCACCACGGCACGCGGGTCTCCGCGGCCTCGTCGAGGTCCTTGGCGCCGTTCTCGCCGCGGGTGCCGGCGGTGACGAGGGCGGTGTCCTCGGTGCGGCCGTCCTTGTCGGAGTCGACCGTGCACCACTTGGACTTGAGGTAGGCGGGCGCGGTCACGGTCGTGCGCTCGAGCGTGCCGTCCTTCTCCTCCCACTCGAAGCCGACGCTGGTGTCGGCGGTGTCGATCTCCCAGTCGGCGGGCACGTCGAACATCGTGCCGAAGCGCGTGTTGACGACGACCTTCCAGCCCTCGATGGTCGGCTCCAGATCGTCGTTGCCGCGCGACTCGCCGGTCTCCGTGGCCGTCGGCTCGGCCGACTTGGTCACGGTCGGGCTCGCGGAGGCCTTGCCGTCCGCCTTGTCGTCCTTGTCGTCGCCGCCCAGCACCAGGAACCCGGTGACTCCGGCGGCCACGACCACGGCCGTGGCCGCCACGATCGCGACCAGCTTGGTCCGGCCGCCGCCCCCACCGCCCTGCGGCGCCGGAGACCCCGCCTGGGTCGGGGCGCCCCACTGCGGCTGCTGCCCGTAGGGGTTGGGCTGCTGATAGCCGGGCTGCTGGTACGGATTCGGCTGCTGGTACCCCGGCTGCTGGTAGGGGTTGTTCTGCTGCTGCGGGTTCTGCTCGCCCCCGGGCGGCTGCTGTCCTGGCCACATGGGCAGCCACCCTAGCGGCGCCAGGGACACGATTCGGTCACCGGGTCTTGTCAGGGACGTAGCAAATCAGCCTGCGGCGGGTGCGCGGCCGCCATCCGTACGACGATCATGGTGCGAATCTGGCCAGCGAGGCTACTCGTGGGTAACATGCCGCCATGAGCGCAGATCAGATGTCGATCGGCGAGTTGCTCGCCGCCACGGTGCCGATGGTTCGCACGCTGAACCTGGAATACCTGGAGACCACTCCGGAGAAGGCCGTCCTGGTGCTCCCGGACCAGAGCGAGTACCGCAACCACGTCGGCGGCCCGCACGCCGGGGCGATGTTCACGCTGGGCGAGTCGGCCAGTGGGGCCATCGTGCTCGCGGCCTTCGGGGACCAGTTGTCGCGGGCCGTGCCGCTGCCGGTGACCGCGGACATCGCGTTCAAGAAGATCGCCCTGGGTCCGGTCACCGCGACCGCGACGCTGGGCCGGCCGATCGACGAGGTCGTCGCCGAACTCGACGCGGGTAAGCGGCCGGAGTTCCCGGTGAGCGTCGCCATCCAGCGCGAGGACGGTGCCGTCACCACCGAGATGACGGTGGTGTGGACCCTGCGTCCCAACAGCTGAGGCGGGCGGAGGGCCCCTCGCTAGGGGCCCTGATGCCGCTCAGGGCGCGAGGCACAGGTCGCCGTCGATCCGCGCCGTGAACTCCTGACCCAGGCCCGGGTGGTCGCGGGTCGGGCGGACCGCCTTGCGCGGATGGTCGCCTCTCTGGGCGTCGTTGAGTCGGGTCGCCGTGTCCTCCTCCACCTTGTTGGAGGTTCCGCGCGTCAATCGCCCTGCGCCGCACACGATTTGGCACTTGGTTCGGACCGATGGTTCGAATGCCGGTGCGGATACCCGCGGTAACTATTCCGCATTTCCTCCTTCCTGGACGGGAGTCACTCGAACTCCTTGTTTCCCATGAGTCGCTTGTGCGAAAGTGAGCGCCCCCTCAGCGAGTGTGCCGCAACTCATGCGGAAGTAAATCGCTCAGTGCAATCCCCTCACCCCCCACGCCCCCCGTACCCGCCGCGCCCCGGAGCGGTCCCGGCCGACTCCGACCGTGCTCTCCTCTCCCGGCTCGGCCCGTCCGGCGCCGGTGCCGACGGTCTTCCGCTGTTGCTGGCGCGGCACTGGCGGGCCGCGCACGAGTACGCCGTGATCTGCCTGGCCACGGCCGGGAGTTCGGCCTCGATGGTGACCACTGCCGCCTTCGGGCGGGTGCTCGGCAAGCCGTCTGTCAGTGCCCTTCGCCCGCATCTCCTCATGGCTGTGCGCGACACGGTGAAGGAATGGGCGGCCGACGAGCGAATTTCCGTCGTACTGCCGGAACTGCGCAAAACGACCGGGGCCCGCGGACTGCGCGCGGCGAGGCCGGTGACACCGGAAAGGCGACGCCTCGCCGAGCGTGCCTTCCGGGCTCTTCCGGGTGCTTCGCAATGCCTGTTGTGGCATACCGAGGTCGAGGCGGAGCCGATAACCGTACCGGCCGGTCTGCTGGGCGTCGACACCGTCACCGCTTCGGCCGCGCTGGAGCAGGCGCGCGAGCAATTCCGTACCGCCTGTGTACGCGCCCATCATGAACTCGCGCCCACCCGGGAATGCCGCTACTACCACCGCCTCCTCGACGTGCCGATCCGCCGGGGCGGCTCCCTGCTGCCCGAGGTCCAGCGGCACCTGGCGGAGTGCCGCTACTGCCGGCACGCCGCCGAACAGCTCAGTCACTTCGAGGGCGGCCTGGGGGAACTCCTCGCCGAGACGGTCCTCGGCTGGGGCGCCCGGCGCTACCTGGAGTCCCGCCCGGGGCGCACCGGTGAGCACACCGCGTCGACCGCCCGCGCTGGCGGCGGACGCCACCGCCCCGCCCCCGCCCGGCAGTTCGTCCCGGCCCGCGGGCGCGCGAAGGTCGCCGTGGGCGTGGGTCTGACCGCACTCGCGCTGCTCGCGACCGTGCTGGCCAGCAGAGGCTGGTCCGATGACAACGGTGTCCCCGGCCCTCATGCCGCCTGGGGCGCGCCGAGCGCCGTGACCGAGCCGTCCACGGCCGGCGCGACCTCGGCCGCCTCCGCGAGCCGCTCCGTCGAACTCGGCCACGGACGGCTGCGCAACCTCGGCACCGGGCTCTGCCTCGGCCTCCGGGACGGGGTGCCCCGACCCGGCGGGGCGGTTGTGCTGGCGGGGTGCTCGGCCGCCGGATCACAACAGTGGTCGTACCAGAACGACGGACTGCTCCGCAGCTCCGCCGATCCCTCGCTCTGCCTCGACTCCCACGCCGGCGACGGCACGGTCGGACTCGCCGACTGCCTCGTGCACGACGGCGAGGTGCGCCACGACCTCACGGTCCACGGCGAACTCCTGCTCCGCGGCGGCGAGGAGCGGGTCGTCGCGCCCGGCGACGGAGAGGAGGTGACCGTCGCCGAGCGGGACGGCTCCGCGGACCAGCGCTGGCGCCTCGAGCCCGGGGAGACCGGCACGAGGAAGCGGGCGGAGGCGCCCGATCCCGCGCCGAGGGAACAGGAACCGTACGAGACACGGATCGCGCAGGTCGACAGTCGTACAGAGTCCGAACCCGCCACGCGGCCGGACCCGTCGGCCCGGGCCGCCTCCCTGCCCGGCCGGACGCTGGAGGCGGTCGCCACGGTCACCGATCCGCTTCTCTTCTGACGCTAGAGGGGCCACCCCCTCCGGGGTGGCCCCTCTTTGTTCATGTCATTGACACGAGTCACCATCGGTCCTACGTTTCCGACGCGCCGGTGGCGTTTCTCACGGGGTGTCAAGTCGGACTGACGCATAGTGCGTTCAGAGGGCGAACGCATCCGGGGGCCGCCGCGCGACCGCGGTTCACATCGTCGTGCCCGCACACCGAAGGAGTGACGGCTGCCATGACCGACACTGTCTCCCGGCGAACCGCCCTGCGGCTGGTGGGCGGCGCCGTCGCCGTCGCCGCCGCGGCGACCGGTGGCATCGCCCCACCGTCCAGCGCCCACGCCCAGGGCAGACCCGATCCGAGCGCCGGCCGGCGCGTCGAGAGTCTCCTCGGCAAACTCACCCTCGATGAGAAGATCTCCCTTCTGCATGGCGCCACCGACCCCACCCCGCTCGGCCAGGCGGGCTACGTCCCCGGAGTGCCGCGCCTCGGCATCCCGCCCCTGCGCCTGGCCGACGGCCCGGCCGGCGTTCGCGTCACGGCGCACGCCACGGCTCTGCCCGCCCCGGTCCTGTTGGCCTCGGCCTTCGACCCCGAACTGGCCCGCCGCTACGGCCGGGTCATCGGACACGAGGGCCGCGCCCTCGGCCAGGACGTCCTGCTCTCCCCGATGGTCAACCTCATCCGCACCCCTTACGCCGGGCGCAACTTCGAGACCTTCAGCGAGGACCCGCTGCTCGCCTCCGACCTCGTCGCCGCCGAGATCGAGGGCATCCAGGCCGAGGGCCTCGTCGCCACCGTCAAGCACTTCGCCCTGAACAACCAGGAGAAGGATCGCGACACCATCGACGTGCGCGTCGACGAGCAGACGATGCACGAGGTCGAACTGCGCGGTTTCGAGGCCGCCGTCGGCGCCGGCACGGGCGCGGTGATGGGCGCCTACAACCAGGTCAACGGCACCTACGCCTGCGAGGACAAGTCCCTCCTCACCGACGTCCTGCGCGACCGGTGGGGTTTCGAGGGCCTGGTGATGACCGACTGGTTCGCCGCGCACAGCACCCGGAAGGCCCTCACCGCGGGCCTGGACCTGGAGATGCCGGACGGCACCCACTTCGGCGCGGCGCTGAAGCGGGCCGTGCGCGGCGGCAGCGTGTCCGAGCGGTACGTCGACCGGGCCGTACGCCGGATCCTGTCCGTGATGGACCGTTTCGGCCTCCTCGACGGCAGCCCGCCGGCACGGCCCGAACGCGACCCCCGCGCCGGTGCGGCCGTGGCTCTGGAGGTCGCCAAGGCGGGAGCCACCCTGCTGCGCAACAAGCGGGCCACTCTGCCCCTGACCGACGGCAGTATCGCCGTGATCGGGCAGAGCGCCGCCCTGCCCTTCGTCAGCGGTGGCGGCAGCGCCCATGTCGTCCCCGACCGCGCCGCGAGCCCCCTCGACGCCATCCGGGCCCGCGGCGGCGACGTCACCCACGCGCTGGGCGAGGACGTCTTCGGCAAGCCCGTCCCCGCCTCGGTCCTCAGCCCGGCCCTCGACAGCGAGGGTCTGAGGGTCGCACCGGGGCAGACCTGGTCCTACGACGGCACGCTCACGGTCGACGCGGACGACGAGTGGATTTTCGTCGTCCACTACTCCGGCGCCCCGACCATCCGCCCGAAGGTCCTCCTCGACGGGGAGGAACTCTTCCCGCTCGTGCCGGGGTGGGGCGAGTACTTCATGGGCGGTTACGTCACCACGGCTCCCGACGGACTGTCCGTGCGCCGCAAGGCGCTGACCCTGGCGCGGGGCGCGCACCGGTTGGAGATCACCGCGCAGGGCGGGGACACCGGCCAGGAGTTCCGGCTGCGCAGAATCACCAGCGCGACCCGGGCGGACGACGTCGCCGAGGCCGTACGGGCCGCGCGCGCCGCCCGCCACGTCGTCCTGTTCGCCTACGAGGACGCGACCGAGGGCCAGGACCGCACCACCATCGCCCTGCCCGGCCACCAGGAGGATCTGATCGACGCCGTGGCCTCGGCCAACGCGCGCTTGACCGTCGTCCTCAACACCTCGTCCGCGACCTCCATGCCCTGGCTGAACCGCACCGGGGCCGTGCTCCAGATGTACTACCCCGGCCAGGAGGGCGCGACCGCCACCGCCGCCGTGCTGTTCGGCGACTGCGACCCCGGCGGCAGGCTCACCCAGACCTTCCCGGTCGACGACGACCACCACCCGGTCGCCGGAGACCCGCGCCGCTACCCGGGAGTCGACGGCACCGAGGTCTACTCCGAGGGCGTCCATGCCGGACACCGCTGGTACGACCTCACGGGAGAACGCCCGCTGTTTCCCTTCGGGCACGGGCTGTCCTACACCACGTTCGGCTACGAGGACCTCTCGGCACGCAGGCACCGCAGCGGCCTCGACGTGCGCTTCACCCTTCGCAACACCGGTCGGCGGGCCGGGATCGCGGTGCCGCAGGTGTACATCGGCCCCTCGCCCGACCTCGAACTCGAAGAGGCGGTAAGGGTGTTGGGTGGCTACCGGCGGCTGGGGCTGCGCGCGGGGGAGCGGCGCGAGGTCATCGTGCGCGTCACGGAGCGCACCTTGTCGTCCTGGGATCCGGCCCGCCACGGATGGGTGCTGGGCACCGGAAGGCGAACCGTCTGGGCAGGGGCGTCCGCGGGCGATCTGCGGGTGCGTACGAGTGTGGAGGTGACGCGTTGATACGGCGTGCCCTGATCGCGCTGGCGGTCCTGGCGGCGGCGGTCGCCTCCCCCTCGCCCGCCCAGGCCGCGGCGGATCCGGTCGTCCGTACCGAGGCGGGCCTGGTACGCGGTGAAACCACCGCCGAGGGGCGGCAGTTCCTCGGCGTACCCTTCGCCGAAGCGGCCCGCTGGACGGAGCCGAGCCGGGTCCGCCCCTGGCAAGGGGTGCTGGACGCCCGGGACTTCGGCAACAAGTGCGTACAGGGGGTGAGTTGGGACCCCGGCTACGAGCGGCCGAGCCTCACCGAGGACTGCCTCGACCTCAATGTGTACGTGCCCGAGGGAGCGGGCCGACGCGCGGTGCTGGTGTGGTTCCACGGCGGCGGGCTCACCGCCGGGGCGGGGCGGGACGTCGTCCCCGACGCCTTCGCCCGGCAGACCGGAACGGTCGTCGTGACCGTCAACTACCGGCTCGGCGCGATGGGCTTCCTCGCCACCGTCGGACTCGACGACGAGACCGGCGACGGCGTCTCCGGCAACTACGGCATGCTCGACCAGCAGGCCGCGCTGCGCTGGGTGCGCGCCAACATCGGCCGCTTCGGCGGTGACCCGGGGCGCGTCACCATCGCGGGCGAGTCCGCGGGCGGGCGCTCGGTCTGCACCCAGCTCGCCTCACCCACCGCCCGGGGACTGTTCCGCGCCGGGATCATCCAGAGCGGCGCCTACGACGACTGCGCGGCCCGGAGCCACGGCGCGGCGGTGACCGAGGGCGCCGCATTCGCCGAGAAGCTCGGCTGTACGAGCGTGGCGTGTCTGCGCGGCAAGACCCCCGCCGAGATCCTCGCCGCGCAGGGCGGCTTCGACTGGGGTCCCGTGACCGGCGGCGCCTTCCTGCCGGTGCAGCCGGCGGACGCGTTCGGGAAGGGCGCCGCCAAGGGGGTGCCCGTGATGAACGGCGCCAACCAGGACGAGGGGCGGCTGTTCGCCTTCGGCCGGTTCGACGGGGCGGGGGGACCGCTCACGGCGGAGCAGTACCCGTCGGTGATGCGGGCGGCCTTCGGTGCGGAGGTCCTCGCCCGCTACCCCCTCTCCGCGCATCCCTCCCCGACGATCGCCTACGGCACCGCCTTGGGCGACATGCTGTTCGCCTGCCCGGCGCTCCGGCTCGACGGCACCCTGGCCGGACGCGGCCCGGTGTACACGTACGAGTTCGCCGACCGCACCTCCCCGCCCTTCGCCTCGCTGCGCGACCTCGGCACCGACTTCGACTTCGGCGCGACGCATGTGAACGAGGTGCAGTACCTCTTCAAGCACTTCGGCCTGAGGAGCCCGCTCGACGCCGGGCAGCGGGCGCTGGCCCGGCAGATGGTCCAGTACTGGGGCTCCTTCGTCCGGACCGGAGTGCCCCGCGCCGACGGACAGCCCGCCATGCCGGAGGGCGGCCCGGAGCGGGTGCTGTCGCTGCGGACCGCGTCGGCGGGCGGCAACGCTGCGAGCACGGCCGTGCGGCGGGACCACCAGTGCGACCTGTGGGACGCCGGCCTGTCACCGTGAGCAGGTAGGCTGCCCCGGCGCGCGCTCGCGGACGAGCGCGCGCCGGGAACAGGCCCAGCACATGAGAGGAAGCGGCGTTGCACGTCCAGGAATGGCTCGAAACGGTGCCCCCGCTCGCCATCTATCTGCTGGTGGGCCTGGTCATCGGACTGGAGAGCCTGGGCATCCCGCTGCCCGGCGAGATCATCCTGGTCTCCTCCGCGCTGCTCGCCTCCCAGCACGGTGAGATCGACCCCGTCATCCTCGGCGCCTGCGCCACCACGGGCGCCATCGTCGGCGACTCCATCGGCTACGCCATCGGCCGCAAGGGCGGACGCCCGCTGCTGGCCTGGCTGGGCGGGAAGTTCCCCAGGCACTTCAGCGAGGCGCACATCGCCACCGCTGAGCGCTCCTTCCAGAAGTGGGGCATGTGGGCGGTCTTCTTCGGCCGCTTCGTCGCCCTCCTCCGCATCTTCGCCGGCCCCCTCGCGGGCGTCCTGCACATGCCGTACTGGAAGTTCCTCACGGCCAACGTCCTCGGCGGCATCCTCTGGGCGGGCGGCACGACGGCGGTCATCTACTACGTCGGCGTGGTCGCCGAGTCCTGGCTGAAGCGCTTCTCGTGGCTGGGCCTGGTGGCCGCGGTCCTGATCGGCCTGACGTCGTTCCTGATCGTGCGGAGCAAGGCGAAGAAGGCACAGCAGGCGCAGCCCGAGGCGGAACTGGTGGGCGCCGGGGAGTGAGGGGAGTCCAGGCCCGCGACGCCGTGACCCACCACACGGCCGGGCCTAGGGGCGCTCGTGCTCCTGCCGGTGCGCCCCGGCCAGCTCCGCGTACATGGTCCCGTTCAGCGTGATCCCCTGACGCTCCTCCTCCGACAGCTCCCGCCGGACCTTCGCGGGCACCCCCGCCACGAGCGACCCCGGCGGTACGACCATCCCCTGCGGCACGAGCGCCTGCGCGGCGACGAGGGACCCGGCCCCGATCACCGCCCCGTTCAGCACCGTCGCGCCCATCCCGACGAGGCAGTCGTCCTCGACGGTCGCTCCGTGCACGACCGCGTTGTGCCCGATGGAAACACGTTCCCCCACGCTCACCGGAAAGCCGGGATCCGCGTGCAGCGTGCAGTTGTCCTGCACGTTGCTGCTCGCCCCCACGGAGATCCGCTCCACGTCCCCCCGGAGCACGGCCCCGTACCAGACGCTCGCGCCCTCCCTCAGCGTCACGTCCCCGATCACCGAGGCCGTGGGCGCGACGAACACGTCCTCCGAGACCTTCGGCTCCCGCCCGCCAATACCCTTGATCATCATCGCCTCCTGATCACGTGATACCCGGCACCGTACGCCACCGGTTGGGGTGAAGATCACAGCCCCTCGACCGTATGCGGCCACCGGACGCTCAGTACGGTGAACGCGTGCCGAAGAGCAAGAACACGTTCTCGTCCTGGAGACGCCGAGTGGCGCAGCGCGCCGTCCACGCGAGCTGGGCCTGGGTGCAGCGCACCGGCTCGGTCACCGCCGAGCGCCCCGGCCGGTTCCGCTTCGGCTCGATGGGCGAGGCCACCCGCCTGGCCTTCCCGCTCGGCACGGTCTTCGGGGAGCCCTGGATCCATCTTGGCTCGCACTGCATCGTCGGCGAGCAGGTCACGCTGACGGCGGGCCTGATGCCCGACCTCGACCTCGGCCCCGAGCCGATCCTGCGCATCGGCGACGGAGTGGTCCTCGGCCGCGGCAGCCATGTCATCGCCGACACCACGGTCACGATCGGCAGCGACTGCTACTTCGGGCCGTACGTCTACGTCACCTCGACGAACCATTCGTACGACGACCCGCACGAGCCCATCGGCAAGCAGTGGCCGCGGATGGAGCCGGTGTCGATCGGCCCGGGGTGCTGGATCGGCACGGGAGCGGTGATCCTGCCGGGTGCCCGGATCGGCCGGAACGTCGTCGTGGCGGCCGGTGCCGTGGTCCGCGGCGTGGTTCCCGACCACGCCGTCGTGGCGGGCGCGCCCGCCCGGGTCGTACGGCGCTGGACGCCCGCCGAGGGCTGGCAGCCGCCGCTCCGGACGCCAGCGCCGGTGCCGATACCGGACGGGGTGACCTCGGACCAGCTGGCCGCGCTGGCGGAACTGGACGAGGAGTCGGTGGAGCGACTGGCCCAACTGGAGACGGAGGCCTGAGGCGACCGGGGCAGGAGGCGGCCGGGGTCAGAAGGCAGCGCGGACTGAGGCGGTCGGTGGTCAGGGGGAGGGGCGGGCCTGGGGCGGCCGGTCGTCAGGAGGGGGCGGAGGTCTGACCTGCCCGCTCGCGGTCCTGGTCCTGAGGTGGTGGTTCGCGGTCAGGGGCGTGAGACGGCCGGTGGCAGTCGGCGGCCGGTGGCGGTCGTTGGTCTGGGGTGGCGGTTCGCGGTCAGGGGCGTGAGACGGCCGGTGGCGGTCGTAGGTCTGGGGTGGCGGTGCGCGGTCAGGGGCCCGAGACGGCCGGTGGCGGTCGGAGGCCTGAGGTGGCCGGTGGCGGTCGTTGGTCTGAGCTGGCAGGTCGTGGTCTGAGGCCTGCGAGGGCCGGTGGCGGCCGGAGGGCTGAGTCAGCCCGTGGCCAGGAGCAAGGTGCCCGCGAGCGCCAGCCCCGCGCCCGCCGCCTGGATTCCGCGCAGCCGTTCCCTGAGCAGTCCGCGCGCGGCCAGTGCCGTCACGACCGGGTACAGCGAGGCGAGCACGGCGGCGACCGTCACCGGTCCGGTCTGCGCGGCGACGGAGTACGTGCCGTTCGCGGCGACGTCCGCGAGGCCGACGAAGCCGAGGGCGGGCAGCGCGCGCCAAGGGAAACCCTCGGCCGGAAGGGCGGCGGAGCCGCGCCGCACCGAGAGGTACAGGGCCGTACCGCCCGCCGCGACGTTGGTGACCCGCTGCACGAACAGGGCCAGGAACAGCCCGGTGATCGTGCTGGAGGCCTCGGCGATCAGCGCCATCACCGCGCCGAAGCCGAACGCCGCCACGAGCGTGAGCAGGACCGCCTGCCGCTGCACCGGCGCACCCCGGAACTGCGGCCCGCCCGCCAGGACGACCCCCGCCACGGCCACCACGATGCCGGCGAACTGCATCAGCCCCGGCCGCTCGCCCAGCACCAGGCCGACCCCCACGGGGACCGCCACGCCGAGGGACCCCAAGGGCGACACGACACCCATCGGGCCCAGGGCCAGTGCCTTGTAGAAGGCCAGCATGGCCACCGGGCCCACCAGTCCGGCCCCCACCGCGAACCAGAGCTGCGGTCCGGCCTCGCTCCAGCCGCCGGTCGCCAGCACGATCGCGCCGAGCACGGCCACGGCGATCGACTGGGAGATCACCACCACGGTGAGCGCGGGCGTGCGCTTGCTCAGCAGTCCTCCGCCGAAGTCGGCCAGCCCCCACAGGACGCTGGTGGCCAGGGCGAAGAATGCTGTCACGGGTCGCCTCGCAGTACAGTTCGGTGAACGATCGGGTGCACCTCACCGTAGTTCAAGAAAATGAACTCTGTCATCCAGGATATTGGACGGAATGTGTCGGACCTCGAACTGCTGACCCAGTCCCTGGCGCGCAACGTCAAGCGCTGGCGCACCGAGCGCGGTTTCACCCTGGACACGCTCGCCGCCCGCGCCGGGGTCAGCCGCGGCATGCTGATCCAGATCGAGCAGGCCCGCACCAACCCCAGCCTGGGCACGGTCGTGAAGATCGGGGACGCGCTCGGGGTCAGCATCCCCACCCTCCTCGACTACGAGCAGGGACCGAAGGTGCGCGTCGTCCCGGCCGACCAGGTAGTACGGCTGTGGCACACCGACGCCGGCAGCTACAGCCGCCTCCTCGTCGGCACCGAGGCCCCGGGACCGCTGGAGATGTGGAACTGGCGGCTGATGCCCGGCGAGAGCAGCGCCTCCGACCCGCACCCCACCGGCACCGTCGAACTCCTCCATGTCACCGCCGGGGAGCTGACGCTGACCGTCGACGGAGTGCAGCACCGCGTCCCGGCGGGCGCCAGCGCCTACTTCGAGGCGAGCGCCGCCCACATGTACGGCAACGACGGTGACGTCCCCGCCGAGTTGGTGCTGGTCGTCTCCGTCCCGCCCGTGCGCTGAGGTCCGTCTCGAGGTTGCTACCGTGCGGCCATGCGCGCACCCATCGGACACTTCGACCAGGCCACCCCCGCCCCCGACTGCCTCGACGAGCTGACCGCCCCGGTCGCCGCCGCCGTACGCGACTGGAGCGGCAGCGTCCCCGCCGACCAGATCGTCTACGTCGACACCGACCCGCAGTGGGCCGACACCGCCGTCTTTGTCGAGCACTACGGCCGCGAACTGCTCGAACAGTCGGCGAACTGCGTGGTGGTGGCCGGCAAGCGCGGCGGTGAGACCACGCTCGCCGCCTGTGTCGTGCTCTCCACCGCCCGCGTCGACGTCAACGGCGCGGTACGCCGCCAGCTCGGCGCCCGCAAGGCCTCGTTCGCCGCGATGGACACCGCGACCGGCGAGACCGGCATGGAGTACGGCGGCATCACCCCGATCGGACTGCCCGCCGACTGGCCGGTGCTGGTGGACTCCGCGGTCGTGGACCTCCCGTACGTCCTGGTCGGCAGTGGCCGCCGGCGCGGCAAGCTGCTGGTGCCGGGGAAGGCCTTCGCCGAGCTGCCCGGTGCCGTCGTCCTGGAAGGGCTCGGGCTCGCCTGAGACCGCTCAGGGCTCATGTCGTGATACGGCCCAGCGGTCGGCGTTTCCCGATACGGCCCGCTAGACGGCGTTCTTGCCCAGGTACTGCTCCGCGAACGCCAGGCCCGCCGCACGGGAGCCGAAGAGGCGGCGCAGCCGGGCCAGGGTGGTCCCGGCGCGATGCGGGTCGCCCGAGGAGGTGCCGTGGTACACCTCCGACAGCCACTGCGAGAACTCCTGGTAGTCCCAGACCCGGTCCAGGCAGGCCGGTGAGTAGCCGTCGAGGCCCGCGGTGTCGCCCTTGGTGAGGTACGCGACCAGGGCGTCACCGAGCAGGAAGGCGTCGTGCAGGGCGAGGTTCATGCCCTTCGCGGCGATCGGCGCGGTGAGGTGGGCGGCGTCACCGGCCAGGAAGAGCCGCCCGAAGACCATGGGCTCCACGACGTAACTGTGCATGTCCAGCACGCGCTTCTCGATCAGCCGCCCCTCGGTCAGGCGGGGCGCTCCGGCCGCGCCGAGCCGCAACTGGAGCTCGGACCAGACCCTCTCGTGGGACCAGTCGTCCGGGTCGTCGCCGGGCGGGCACTCCAGGTAGTAGCGGGTCACCTCGGGGCTGCGCGCCATGTGCCCGGCGAACCCGCGCGGATGCATGCCGAACACCACACAGTCGTTGGACGGCGGCGCCTCGGCGAGCAGTGCCAGCCAGCCGACGCCGTAGTCGTACCGCGACACCTGCGCGCGCCCGGGCGGCAGCGCGGTGCGCGACACCCCGCGCGCCCCGTCGCAGCCCGCCACGAAGTCGGCGCGCACGACCTGCCGTTGTCCGGACTCGGGGTCGGTGTACGACACGGAGGGCCGGTCCGCTTCCAGATCGTGCAGCTCCACGTCCCGCACGCCGAAGCGGATGGCGCCGCCCCGCACGTCCGCGTACTCCCGTACGAGGTCCGTCACCAGCAACGGCTGCGGATAGACGAAGTGATGATGTCCCGTCAGTTCGGCGTACTCGAAACGGTAGCGCTCTCCGGAGAACCGGAACTCGCACTCGTTGTGCACCTGACCGCGCGCCAGCAAGTTGCCCGCGAGGCCGCGCTGTTCGAGCCCGCGTACGGCCCACTCCTCCAGGACGCCGGCCCTGGGCCGCCGCTCGATGAACTCACGGCTCTCGGTCTCCAGGACCAGACAGTCGACGGAGGCGGCCCGCAGGATGTTGCCGACGGTGAGCCCGGCCGGTCCGGCACCGACTATGACGACCGGAAAGCGCTGTGCGGCACCGGAGTTGTGGTGGGGGGTGCTGGAAGTCACGCCAGCATTATGGTCGTACCGGCTTTCAGGTGTCCGCCGCGCAGCGGAACCCCGCGTGACCGCTGGAACCGTCCGGGGTGTTGGCGCTGCGGGCGGCGACCCGGTAGCGGTTGCAGTAGGAGGCGTGGCACATGTGGGAACCGCCGCGGATCACCTTGGCGGTGCCCTCGGCCGGGCCGGTGGGGCCGGCCGCCGCTCGGTGCTCCGTGGACCACCAGTCCGCGCACCACTCCCACACGTTGCCCGACATGTTGTGGAGCCCGTACCCGTTGGGCTCGAAGGCGTCCACGGGGGCGGTGCCCCGGTAGCCGTCGGCCGCGGTGTTCTGGGTGGGGAAGGTGCCGCGCCATATGTTGCAGCGGTAGGTGCCGCCGGGGTCGAGGTCGTCGCCCCAGGGGTAGCGCTTCTGTTCCAGGCCGCCGCGGGCGGCGTACTCCCACTCGGCCTCCGTCGGCAGCCGCTTGCCGGCCCAGGCGGCGTAGGCGGCGGCGTCGTACCAGGACACATGGACCACCGGGTGGTCACCGCGTCCGGCGAGATCGCTGCCCGGGCCCTCCGGCCGGTCCCAGGCCGCGCCCGCGACCGCGCACCACCAGGGCGTCCGCTCGGGCCGCGGGGCGTCCCGGCGCAGGGCGGCGGGCAGGAACCCGGCGAAGACGTACGACCAGTCCAGGCGCTCGGCGTCGGTGAGGTGGCCGGTGTCGGCGACGAACGCGGCGAAGGCGTCGTTGGTCACCGCGCGGGTGTCCAGGCGGAAGGAGTTCAGCCGCACGGGTCGTACCGGGCCCTCGCCGTCGTCCGGGAACCCCTCGCTGTCCTCGGCCCCCATCAGGAACTCGCCGCCCGGGAGCAGGACCATGCCGTCACTGGAGAAGGCGCTGCCAGCGGCCGTGCGGGGGCCCGTGGCGACCGGCTCCTGCCTGGCCGAGCCGGTCCCGGAGGACGGCACGCAGCAGAGGGCGGGCGGCGGCGGCTCGGGCATCGGTTCTTCCTCGCGGACCGGTGAGGGGTGCGACCCCTGTCTACGCCATGTTGCAGTACACCACCTCGTCGTGCGTCACCGCAGCAGCGGAATCTCGATGGCCGGGCAGCGGTCCATGACCATCTCCAGGCCCGCCGCCCGGGTCCGTTCGTAGGCGGCCTCGTCGATCACGTCGAGCTGGAACCAGACCGCCTTGGCGCCCTTGGCGACGGCCTCGTCGGCGACCGGCCCCGCCAGCTCGCTGTTGACGAAGACATCGACGACGTCCACGTCGAAAGGGATGTCCGCGAGGGAGGCGTAACCCTGCTCGCCGTGCACGGTCTCCGCCTTGGGATGCACCGGCACCACGCGCTTGCCGTAGCGCTGGAGCACCTGGGCGACGCCGTAGGCCGCGCGCCTCTGGTTCGACGACAGACCGACCACGGCCCAGGTGTCGCCGAGCTCGGTGAGGATCTTGCGGATCGTCGCTTCGTCGCCGTACACCGGGGGCCTCCTCGACCTCATGCCATGCCTTGCCCGGCTCAACGGCCCGGGGCGCCCGGAGATTCCCGGATTTCGCGTGGTAGCTTGCCGAGGCCAGTCGAACCCATGCTCATGGGTCAGGGAATCCGGTGCGAATCCGGAGCTGACGCGCAGCGGTGAGGGTGACGGGCGGGGCCTCGGCCACTGGACGGCGTGACAGCCGTCTGGGAAGGCGCCCCGACCGGACGACCCCGAGTCCGAAGACCTGCTGGCGGCCCCCGCGGTCGAACGGACGGCGGGGGAGCACCGTACGGACGGGCTCCGCGTTCGAGCCCTCGACGACTGAGGAACCATACCCGTGCCCATCGCACGTCTCGCCCGCCCCGCCGCCCTGCTCACGGCCGCCGCCCTGCTCCTGACCGGCTGCGCGGACAACGCCCCCGCCGACGACGCCAAGGCCGCCGTCATCCTCGACAACTGCGGCCACCCCGTGCGCGTGACGCACCCGCCCCGGCACGCCGTCTCCCTGAACCAGGGCAGCACCGAGATCCTGCTCTCCCTCGGCCTCGCCGACCGTCTCGCGGGGACGGCGACCTGGACCGACCCGGTGATGAGGGGGCTGGAGAAGGCGAATGCCGAAGTCCCGCGCATGGCCGAGAACAACCCCTCCTACGAGCGCGTCCTGGAGGCCGAGCCCGACTTCGTCTCCGCCTCCTTCGTCTCCACCCTCGGCAAGGGCGGCGTCGCCTCCCGGGAGCAGTTCGAGAAGCTCGGCGTGCCGACCTACGTCTCCCCCTCCGACTGCGTCGGCAAGGACAACTCCGGGGACGGCGACGGAGTGCGGACGACCCCGCTGGCCATCGAGGACGTCTACGGCGAGGTCCGCGACCTGGCCGCCGTGTTCGGGGTGCAGCGGCGGGGCGAGGAACTGGTCGCCTCGCTCGAGAAGCGGATGGCGAAGGCCACTTCGGGCGTCGACGCCTCCGACGTCACGCTCCTGTACTGGTTCGCCAACGCCGAGTCGCCCTACATGGCGGGGTGTTGCGGTGCCCCCGGCATCATCACCCGCGCGCTCGGGGCGAGGAACGTCTTCGACGACACCCACGACGAATGGCCCCAGATCAACTGGGAGACCGTGGCGGACCGCGATCCCGACGTCCTGGTCATCGGGGATCTGACCCGCAAGTCGCAGACGGCCGAGTCGGCCGCCAAGAAGATCGCCTTCCTGGAGTCCGACCCCGTCACCAGGAACATGGACGCCGTCAAGCACAAGCGGTACGTCCTGCTCAGCGGCCAGGCCATGAACCCGACGATCCGCACGGTGGAGGGCGTGGAGCAGGTCGCCGCCGCGCTGCGCGAGTTCGGGCTCGCCAAGTGAGCCTCCGGCGCACGCTGGTGCTCGGCGGGGCCGGGATCGCCGTCCTGTGCTGCTCCCTGGCGGTCGCGATCACCATCGGGCCCGCCGACATCCGGGTCGCCGACGTCTGGTCCACGGTTCTGTCCCATCTCGGCGTCGGCAGCTCGCGGTTGACACCGATCCGGGACGGCATCGTCTGGCAGCTCCGGCTGCCGCGCACGCTCCTCGCGGCGGTGTGCGGGGCCGGGCTCGCCGTGTGCGGGGCGGTCATGCAGTCGTTGCTGCGCAACCCGCTCGCGGATCCGTTCGTCCTCGGCGTCTCCTCCGGCGCCTCGACCGGAGCGGTCGTGGTGGTCGTCCTCGGGGTGGGCGGGGGCGCGGTCTCGGTCTCCGCCGGCGCGTTCGTCGGTGCGCTGGTCTCCTTCGCGTCGGTGCTGCTGCTCAGCCACACCCTGGGCGGCACGACCGACCGGGTCGTCCTGGCCGGGGTCGCGGCCATGCAGCTCTTCTCCGCGCTCACCTCCTTCGTGGTGATGACCTCGGCCGACGCCGAGACCACGCGCGGGGTGCTGTTCTGGCTCCTCGGCTCGCTCGCGGGCGCGGGGTGGACCGACGTGTGGCTGTGCGCGGCCGTGCTCGTCGTGGCGCTCGTGGTCTGCCTGTCGTACGCCCGCACTCTCGACGCCTTCGCCTTCGGGCAGGACGCCGCGGCCTCCCTGGGGGTGTCGGTCGCCCGCACCCGGCTGGTGCTGCTGTGCGTCACCGCCCTGCTCACCGCCGCCCTGGTCAGCTCGGCGGGAGCGATCGGCTTCGTCGGCCTCGTCCTGCCGCACGCGGCCCGGGCGCTGGCCGGCCCCGGCCACACCCGGCTGCTGCCGCTGACCGCGCTGGTGGGCGCGGTGTTCCTGGTGTGGGTCGACACGCTGGCCCGTACCGTCCTCGATCCCCAGGAGGTGCCGGTTGGTGTCGTGACCTCACTGATCGGGGTGCCGGCGTTCGTGGCGGTGCTGTATCGGACGCGGAGGGCGCGATGAGCGGGATGTCGGACGTGACGCCGAGGGCGGCGACGGGTCTTCGCGCGGACCGGGTGAGCCGCCGGGCCGACGGTCGGCTGATCCTGGACGGGGTCACTCTGGCGCCCGCCCCCGGCACCACCGTCGGCCTCCTGGGGCCCAACGGCTCCGGCAAGTCCACCCTGCTACGGCTGCTGGCCGGGCTGCTCGCGCCCACGGCCGGTGTCGTCACCCTCGACGGCGACCCGCTCACCGGGCGGCCCCGCCGGGAGGTCGCCCGCCGCCTCGCCGTGGTCGAGCAACAGGCGGACACCCAGGTCGAACTGACGGTCCTGGACGTCGTACGACTCGGTCGTGTGCCGCACCGACGGGCCTGGACGCCCGCCACCGCGCGGGACGAACGCGCCGTGCGCGCCGCCCTGGACCGCACCGGCCTCACCGACCACGCCGACCAGCCCTGGCACACCCTCTCCGGCGGGGAACGCCAACGGGTGCAGATCGCCCGCGCGCTCGCGCAGGAACCCCGCGAACTCCTCCTCGACGAACCCACCAACCACCTCGACATCCACCACCAGCTCGAACTGCTCACCCTCGTCACCGACCTACCGGTCACGGCCGTGGTCGCCCTGCACGACCTCAATCTCGCCGCGATGTACTGCGACGAGGTCGTCGTCCTGCGCGCGGGACGTGCGGTGGCCGCAGGGACCCCCGGCGACGTGCTGACCGAGGAGCTGATCGCCGAGGTGTACGGCGTCCGGGCGGCCGTGAGCCGGGAGGGCGACGATCTCCGTCCGCACGTACGGTTCCTCGGCACCGTGAGCTGATCCGACCTGTCCGGAAACCGAGCCGCATGCTGCGCTCCGGCGCGCGCCCGCCTAGGCTCGGGGAGTGCTGCGCATCATCGACGCCCGAACGGGCGAGCCCGTCGACGCCGCGCCCGCCCGGCGTGGTCTGACCCGGGTCGAGGCCCATGCGCCCGGCTTCGACACCGGCGCCCTGCGCGTGCTCCTCGTCGCCGATCTCCTGGTGCGCGCCCTGGAACTCGGCGGCACCCCGGTCTGGGCCGTGTTGCACGGGGACCAGGAACAGCCGGAACTGCGCGCGAGCGCTGCCGCGCTGGGCATCCGGCCGCTTGAGGACGGCCGGGAGGTCGGCCGCGGACTCGGTGAGAAACAGGTCATCCATGTCGTGCCGGAGGACGGGCCCGCACCGGACGGCGTCCGGGTCGCCGTCGCCCCCGTGCACGCCACGACTCCGGCGCCGCTGGCCGGCGCCGACCCCGTCGCCCTGCGCCTCGCCCTGCTGACCCCGCGCCGGGACCACCCGGTCCGGCTGGACACGGCCGCCCTGAACGAGGCCCACGACACCCTCGTATGCTGGCGGCGGGCGGTCGCCGACTGGGCACGGCACCCTTCCCGGCCCATCCCCGACGACGTGCGCACGCAGTTGCGCGGCGCCTGGGAGGACGACCTGGACGTGCCCGGTGTGCTGCGGCTGCTGACGCGGGTCGAGACCGCGCCCGACCTGGCGGACGGCGCCCGCTTCGAGACCTACGCCTACGCCGACCGCCTCCTCGGCCTCGACCTCACCCGCGACCTGGGAGCACCGTCATGACCGCCCCCGTGGGGATGGTGCCGCGGGGGTGGTCGGTCGTGGTGGGGCGTGCCGGGTCGGGGGTGCTGTCGTGATCGCCCGCGTGGGGATGGCGCCGCGAGGGCGGTCGGGCGTGGCGGGGGATGCCGGGGCGGCGGCCCGGCCCCGTGGGGTGGCCGTCCCGGGAGTTCTGTCGTGATCGCCCGCGCGGGGACCGGCCCGCTGCGGCGGCTGGTCGTGCTGCGGCACGCCAAGTCGGCCTGGCCCGAGGGGGTCGCCGATCATCGTCGGCCGCTCGCCCCGCGCGGGCGGCGGGACGCTCCGGCCGTGGGGCATGCGCTGGCCGAGGCCGACCTGCTCCCCGACCTCGCCCTGTGCTCCACCGCCGTACGCGCCCGGCAGACCTGGGAGCTGGCGTCCGCCGAGTGGGGCACGCCGCCGCCCGTGCGTTATGTGCCGCGGCTGTACGCGGCCGAGGTTCCGGATCTGCTGGACGCCGTGCACGAGACACCGTCGGAAGTCGAGACGCTGCTGCTGGTCGGGCACAACCCGGGGCTCGAGGACCTGGTGGTCGAGCTCGCCGGGGACAGCCTGGACGACGCGCTCGACCAGGTCCGGGTGAAGTTCCCCACCTCCGCCGTCGCCGTCCTGGCCTGGCGCGGCGCCGCCTGGAGCGCCCTGGCCCCCGGCACCGCGCTGCTGACCTGGTTCACCGTGCCCCGGGGCAAGAAGGGCTGACGGTCCGCTGGCATAGGGTGGCCGGATGCAGGACGAGTACCGCACAGTAGCCCGCGCGGGCGTGCACGAGACCGAGGTCAACCGCTCCCGCTTCCTGTGCGCCCTCGCCCCGGCGGCCACCGAGCAGGAGGCCCAGGACTTCATCGCGGCCGTCCGCAAGGAGCACGCCGACGCCACCCACAACTGCTTCGCCTACGTCATCGGCGCCGACGCCGCCATCCAGAAGGCGAGCGACGACGGTGAACCGGGCGGCACCGCGGGCGTCCCCATGCTCCAGATGCTCCTGCGCCGCGACATGCGGTACGTCGTCGCCGTCGTCACCCGCTACTACGGCGGCGTCAAGCTCGGGGCGGGCGGCCTGATCAGGGCCTACGGCGGAGCCGTCGGCGAGGCCCTGGACGGCCTGGGCACGATCACCCGCCGTCGCTTCCGGCTCGCCACCGTGACCGTCGACCACCAGCGGGCCGGGAAGGTCCAGAACGATCTGCGCGCCACCGGACGCGAGGTGCGGGACGTCCGCTACGGGGAGGTCGTCACGATCGAGATCGGTCTGCCGGACGCCGATGTGGACGCCTTCCGCGCCTGGCTGGCCGACATCACGGCCGGGACCGCCGGTTTCGAGCCGGGCGGAGAGGCGTACGGCGACGCGTGAACTGCCGACACGTATGAACTTTCGGTCGAAAAGGGCATAACGCCCAATCTGTGGTGGGGTCATGACGGGCCGATACGGGAGTAACCGCCCGTGATGTCAGACCCGGCCGTTACTCTTCGGGGATCATGAGGCTCCTGCACACTTCCGACTGGCACCTGGGCCGGGCGTTCCACCGCGTGAACATGCTCGGCGCCCAGGCCGAGTTCATCGGCCATCTCGTCACCACCGTGCGCGCACACGCGGTGGACGCGGTGGTCGTGTCGGGAGACGTGTACGACCGTGCCGTGCCGCCGCTCGCCGCCGTCGAACTCTTCGACGACGCCCTGCACCGCCTCGCCGACCTGGGTGTGCCCACCGTGATGATCTCCGGGAACCACGACTCGGCCCGCCGGCTCGGTGTCGGGGCGGGGCTCATCGACCGTGCCGGGATCCACCTGCGGACCGAGCCTTCGGCGTGCGGGACGCCGGTGGTGCTGAGCGACGCGCACGGCGACGTGGCCTTCTACGGTCTGCCCTATCTCGAACCGGCGCTGGTGAAGGACGAGTTCGGGGTGGACAAGCCCGGTCACGAGGCGGTGCTGGCCGCGGCCATGGAGCGGGTCCGCGCCGATCTTGCCACCCGTGCGCGGGGGACCCGATCCGTCGTCCTGGCCCACGCCTTCGTCACCGGCGGCGAGGCCAGCGACAGCGAGCGGGACATCACCGTCGGCGGGGTGGCCGCGGTGCCCGCGGGGGTCTTCGCGGGCGTCGACTACGCGGCACTCGGGCACCTGCACGGCTGCCAGACCATCACCGAGCGCGTGCGCTACTCCGGCTCCCCACTGGCGTACTCCTTCTCGGAGGCCGACCACAGGAAGAGCATGTGGCTGGTCGACCTGGACGCCGAGGGCGCCGTCACCGCCGAGCGGATCGACTGCCCCGCGCCGCGCGCGCTGGCCCGGCTCCGGGGCCCCCTGGAGGACCTTCTCGCCGACCCCGACCTGGCCCGCCACGAGGACGCCTGGATCGAGGCGACGCTCACCGACTCGGTTCGCCCGGCCGATCCCATGGCCCGGCTCACCGAGCGCTTCCCGCACACCCTGAGCCTCGTCTTCGACCCCGACCGGGCCCCCGACGACCCGGACGTGTCGTACGCGCGGCGGCTCGCCGGTCGCAGCGACCAGCAGATCGCCGAGGACTTCGTCGCCCATGTGCGCGGCGCCGGTCCGGACGAGGACGAGCGGGGAGTGCTGCGGGACGCCTTCGACGCGGTCCGCGCGGACGCGGTGGTGCGGGAGGTGGCGCGATGAGGCTCCACCGGCTCGACCTCACCGCGTTCGGTCCCTTCGGCGGCTCCCAGAGCGTCGACTTCGACGACCTGTCGGCGGCCGGGCTGTTCCTGCTGCACGGACCGACCGGCGCCGGCAAGACATCGGTCCTGGACGCCGTGTGCTACGCCCTCTACGGCGCGGTGCCCGGCGCCCGCCAGAGCGGGCAGGGGCTGACCCTGCGCAGCGACCACGCGGCGGCGGGCACGCGCACGTCCGTCACCCTCGAACTGACCGTCGCCGGACGCCGGTTGGAGATCACCCGGCAGCCGCCGTGGGAGCGCCCCAAGAAGCGCGGCACGGGCACGACCCTGGACAAGGCGCAGACCTGGCTGCGCGAGTACGACGCCACGACCGGCGCCTGGAAGGACCTCAGCCGCTCCCACCAGGAAGTCGGCGAGGAGGTCACGCAGTTGCTCGGCATGAGCCGGGAACAGTTCTGCCAGGTCGTCCTGTTGCCCCAGGGCGACTTCGCGCGCTTCCTGCGGGCCGACGCCGAGGCGCGGGGCCGGCTGCTGGGCCGGCTCTTCGACACGCACCGCTTCGCCGAGGTGGAGAAGCGCCTCGCCGAACGGCGCCGGGCGGCCGAGGCCGAGGTGCGCGAGGGCGATGCCGCGCTGCTGGCCGACGCGCACCGGATGCAGCAGGCGGCGGGCGGCATGGAGCTGCCCGAGCTGGTGCCGGGGGAACCCGGGCTCGCCGAGGCCGTGCTGAGCGCCGCCGCCGTTGCCCGCAGCACCGCCCGCGAGGAACTGACCGTCGCCCAGTGCGGCCTCGCCGCCGCCGAGTCCGCCCAGGCGGCGGCGGAGCGCGACCTGGCCGACGTGCGCGAGACCGCGCGGTTGCAGCGCCGGTTCGCCGAGGCGGGGGAGCGGGCGCGGCTCCTTCAGGAGCGGGCCGACGGGCACCGGGAGGCGCAGGCGCGCATGGAGCGGGCCCGCAAGGCCGAGGCGGTGGCCCCGGCGCTGGAGCTGCGGGACGCGGCCGACACCGAACACCGGCGGGCGGCTGCCGCGCGGACCCGCGCGGGTGCGCTGCTGCCGGACTCCTTCGCCGACGCCGGTGCCGCCGGGCTCGCGGCCGCCGCGCGCCGGGCCGCCGAGGAGCTGGGCGGCCTGGAGTCGGCCCGCCGGGCGGAGCAGCGGCTGGTCGAACTCGCCGAGGAGCGCGCCAGGCTCGACCGGCAGGAGCGCGCCGACGAGGACGTCCTCCAGGAGGCCCAGGCCTGGCTCGCGGGCTGGGACACGACCCGCGCGGGGCTCCAAAGCCGTATCGACACCGCCCAGGAGGCCGCCACCCGCGCCGAACAGCTCGGCGTCCAGCGGGAACCCGCCGCCGGACGGCTGAACGCGGCCCGGCTGCGCGACCAGTTGGCCGGAGACACCGACACCGCCGCCGACCGGGCCCAGCGGGCCCAGGAGGAGGCGCTGACGGCCAAGGCGCACTGGCTGGAGGTCAAGGAGCGCCGCCTGAACGGCATCGCGGCCGAACTCGCGGCCCAGCTCACCGACGGCGAGCCCTGTGCCGTCTGCGGCGCCACCGAACACCCGGCGCCCGCCCGCAGGGACGCCGGACACGTCGACCGGGAGGCCGAGGAGCAGGCGCTCGCCGATTTGCAGGCAGCGGAGGAACGCCAGGCCGAGCGGGAGCGGCACCTCGGCACCGTCCGCGAGGCGCTGGCCGCCGCCACCGCCGAGGCCGGAGACACACCTACCGAACAACTCGCGCACGAAGTCGCGGAGTTGGAGCGGCTCTTCGCCGAGGCCCGCCGCACCGCCTCCGCGCTCCACCCCGCGCACGAGGAGCTGCGCCGCGCCGAGCAGGAGCACGAGCGGCGCGTCACCGCCCGCCAGCAGGCGGAGGTCAGGACCGCCGCGCGGGTGGGGCACCGGGACCGCCTCGACCGGGAACGGGCCTCCCTGGAAGCGGAGTTGGCCGAGGCGCGCGGCTCCCTGGACAGCGTGGCCGCCCGGGCCGCCCAACTGGAGCGCCGGGTCGCGCTGCTCACGGACGCCGCCGACAGCGCCCGGGCCGCCGAGGAGAGCGCACGGCGGCTCAAGGACGCCGACGCGCGCCTCGCCGACGCCGCGTTCCGCGCCGGGTTCGAGACACCCCAGGCCGCCGCCGACGCCCTGCTGGACGACACCGCTCATCGGGAGCTCCAACGGCGCCTGGACGCTTGGCAGTCCGAGGAGGCCGCCGTACGAGCGATCCTCGCCGAGACCGACACCGCCGCTGCCGCCCAGCGTCCGCCCGCCGACCCGGCCGCGGCGGAACAGGCCGCCGCCGAGGCGGGCCGACGACTGCGCGAGGCCGCC
>NZ_JBSFOK010000071.1:0-30550 GCF_053587635.1 Streptomyces sp. NPDC003635
TGCTCGGCGCGGTCCCCTCGATCGCCAACGGCCTGGTCGCGGGCATCGACCAGATCCCCCCGCTGTTCCTGCGCGCCGGACGCACCCTGGGCGCGTCGGGCCTGAAGGGCACCTGGCACATCGTGATGCCGGGCGCGCTGCCGGGCTATCTGGCGGGTCTGAAGCAGGGCTGGGCGTTCTCCTGGCGTTCGCTGATGGCCGCCGAGATCATCGCCTCGTCGCCCGATCTGGGCGTCGGGCTGGGTCAGTTGCTGGAGAACGGCCGCAACAACGCGAGCATGTCCCAGGTGTTCCTGGCCATCTTCCTGATCCTGCTCGTCGGCATCGCCATCGATCTGCTGATCTTCAGCCCGCTGGAGCGCTGGGTGCTGCGCAGCCGCGGTCTGCTCACGAGGAGCTGAGGTACGCCATGCCGGTTCTTCTCGTCATCGCGCACGGCAGCCGCGACCCGCGACATGCCGCGACCGTGCACGCCCTGGTGCGGCGGGTGCGCGCGACGCGCCCCGGACTGCGGGTGGAGACCGGCTTCCTGGACTTCAACATCCCGTCCGTGCAGGGCGTGCTGGAGTCCCTGGCGGCGGAGGGTGTGCGCGAGGTCGTGGCACTGCCCCTGCTGCTGACCCGCGCCTTCCACGCGAAGGCCGACATCCCCGCCGTCCTGCGGGACGCGCCGCCGCAGCTGCGCATCCGGCAGGCGGAGGTGCTCGGCCCGTCCCCGCTGCTGCTGGCGGCGCTGGAGCGACGGCTCTACGAGGCGGGTCTCACGCCCGCCGACAAGTCCTCGACCGGGGTCGTGCTGGCCTCGGCGGGGTCCACCGATCCGGAGGCGAGCGCGGTGATCGCAGAAATCGCGCGGGAGTGGCGGCACACCGGTTGGTGCGCCGTGCGGCCCGCGTTCGCCTCCGCCGCCCTGCCCCGCACCGAGGACGCGGTACGCGAGCTGCGTGCCCTCGGCTGCGAGCGGGTGGCCGTCGCGCCGTACGTCCTCGCGCCCGGCTTCCTGCCGGACCGCATCGCCCGGGGTGCCGCCGGGGCGGACGTCCTGGCCGACGTCCTCGGCCCGGCGCCGGAGGTGGCCCGCCTGCTGCTGGAGCGCTACGACGCGGCCCGCGTACCGGTCCTGACGGCACTCGGCGCCTGACTACCCGGCGTCAGCCAGCCTCAGCAACTCCTCCAACGGCATCGAACCCGGCGTACGGCCCTCGCGGGCGAAGGTGTTGGCCAGGTGCTGGAGGAGTTCGTTGAGCGGGGTCGGTACGCCGTGCAGGCGGCCGAGCAGGGCGATCTCGCCGTTGAGGTAGTCGGCCTCGATGGTGCCGGTCCCCCGGGCCAGTGACTGCCAGGACGAGCCGCCTTGGCGCGGGGCGCCGTCGAGCGGCACGAGGGTGACCTTGTCAGCGCGGACCGCCTGTTGCTCCTCGACGCTCGCGTAGGCGATCCCGGCGGCGTCCAGCACGCGCACTCCCTCCGCGCGCACACGCTCGTACAGCGCCACCGCCGCCTCGTCGGCCACGGGCCCGCCGACGGCCTCGAGCGCGTTGCCGAGGTTGGCCAGCAGCTTGGCGTACTGCCAGCGCGCGACGTCCGCCACGACCGGCGCCTCGAAGTGGGCCTTCTCCAGGCAGGCGGAGACCTCGTGCAGGAGGTCGTCGGTGCCGTGGGGGTGGCGGCCGAGGTGGAGGATCCCCGTGAGCGGGGTGCCGGCCGCGGAGACGACGCCGGGTTCGACGAAGGTCGCCGGCAGCCAGACGCAGACGCCGTACACGCGCCGGAAGACCCGCAGGGCGATCCGCTGTCCCTCCACCCCGTTCTGCGCGCACAGCAGGGGCAGCCGTTCGGCCGCCGTACCGCCGCCCTCGACCGGGGCCGGGCCCCAGCTGCCGAGGGCGGCCGCGGTGTCCTGGGTCTTCACGGCGAGGACGAGCACGTCGTCGGGGAGCAGGGGGCCGAGTTCGTCCGGTCCCTGGACCGTGGGCAGCCGGTGGACGTGCTCGCCGTCCGGCACCCTGAGCCGCAGCCCGGCCTCCCTCAGGGCCGCGAGGTGCGCTCCGCGCGCCACCAGCACGACCTCGTGCCCCGCCCCGGCGAGCCGTCCGCCGATGACCCCGCCGACCGCTCCCGCCCCGATGATGATGTAGCGCATGGGACGAGCCTCCCACACTCAACTGGCGGTCATCTCCATGAGCTTGACCACGGTGTTCCAGTTCCGGGTGGTCGCGGTCACGCCCTTGGTGCGGCGCGGCCTGGCGAGTTGTTCGGCGAGCTTGGAGCGGCCGAGTCCGTCCGGCGCGTACAGGTAGAGGCAGCGGTCGCCGAGCCGGAACTCCTCGGGCAGGAAGGCGGCACGGTCGATGTCCTCGAAGCGCTCGGCGTCGACCGGCGCGGAGAAGTACGTGACGTGCAGCTGCTTGCCCTCCAGCTCGGCGGCCGGGAACGGGCAGGCGTCGACGGTGGCCGCCAGATAGGCGTGGTCGCGGACGATGACGTCGAGCGTGAAGCCGAAGTGGTCCGCCACCGCCTCGGTGATCTCATCGGCCCACGACTGCGCGTCCCCGTGCCCGGCCGTGAAGACCGCCTGGCCGCTCTGGAGGTAGGTGCGCACGTCGTCCAGGCCGAGTCCGGTCATCAGAGTGCGCAGTTCGGCCATGGGGACCTTCTTGGCGCCGCCCACGTTGATTCCCCGCAGCAGCGCCGCATACGTCGTCGTCATCCGCACACCCTAGGGCGGCCGTCGTGCCCCGTGGGGGTGGGCACGACGGCCGGTCCGGCGCGGCGGACTGTGCCGAACTCTGGCCGATCCGGAGGCTGTCGATCAAGGGCTCCACGCGCCTGTGACTTATTCAACAAGGCTGCGTAATCAGCTTCGTCCTGTCAAAGGCGCGCCAGATAGATGTAAGGGGCCTCCTCCTCCCCAGTGGGGAGACGGCGGGGTCCAAGGGGATGATTCTCGGCCGGTTCACTTCACCGGGCAGCACGACGAGATGCCTTTATCCGCCCCATACCTTCAAAACGAAAGGTGGCGGCAGGGGGCTGCTACCGCACACAAGGGGGCAAGCCCGTCATGGGGAACGGAGACATACGGGTGCGGGGCCTGGCCGCCCGGGCCGGCGGCTGGAGCGCCCGGCACCGATGGGCTGCCGTCGGCATCTGGGTGCTGTTCGTCGTCCTGGCGATGGGACTCGGTTCGGCGGCCGGCCGGGTCGACGTCGACGAGAGCCAGTCGCTGAAGGGCGAGACGAAGACCGCCGCACAGATCATCGATGACTCGGGGATCGAGGAGCCGGCCGGGGAGACCGTCCTCGTCCAGGCCAAGGACAAGAGCCTCAAGGCCACCGACGCCGAGTTCCGGTCCGCGGTCACCGCGGTGATGAAGGCGGTGGAGGAGACCGGCAAGGTCACCGACATCACCTCCCCGTACGACACGGACACCCTCTCGGAGGACGGCCGCAGCGCGCTGGTCCAGTTCGACATGCGGGGGGACTCGGAGACCGCGGCCGAGCGGGTCGAGCCGGTGCTGGACGCCGTGGCCGAGGTCCAGAAGGACCACCCGGAGCTGACGATCGAGCAGATCGGCTCCGCCAGCATGATGAAGACGTTCGACGACGCGTTCGGGGACGACTTCAAGAAGGCCGAGTACTCGGCCGTGCCGGTGGCCCTCGGCATTCTGCTGATCGCCTTCGGCGCGCTCGTCGCCGCGCTGCTCCCGGTGCTGCTGGCCATCACCGCGATCATGGCGACGATGGGACTGATGGGCATCGTCAGCCATGTGATGCCGATGGGCGATGTCGCCAACTCCGTGATGCTGCTGGTCGGTCTGGCCGTCGGCGTCGACTACTGCCTGTTCTACCTGCGCCGTGAGCGCGAGGAGCGAGCCGCGGGGCGCGACCCGCAGACGGCGCTGATGATCGCCGCGGCGACCAGTGGCCGCGCGATCGTCGTCTCCGGTGTCACGGTGTGTGTGGCGATGGCGGGCATGCTGTTCACCGGGATCGCCGACTTCGAGGCGATGGGTCTGGCCTCGTTGATCGTGGTGGCCGTCGCCATGGTCGGCTCGGTGACCGTGCTTCCGGCGATGCTGTCACTGCTGGGCCACCGGGTCGAGAAGGGCCGTATCCCCTACCTGCACCCCGAGAGCAAGCTGCGCCGCAACCGTGGGCAGGTCAACAAGGAGAGCCGCCTGTGGACGACCGTCCTGGGCGCCGTACTGAAGCGTCCGGTCGTCTCGGTGGTCGTCGCGACGGGCGCGCTGCTCGCGGTCGCCGCTCCGGCGGTCGGCATGAAGACCCAGAACCTCACGCTGGACCAGGAGTTCGGCGACTCGCTGCCCATCGTGCAGACCTACAACCGGGTCAACGACGCCTTCCCGGGCGGCTCCGAGCCGGCCGAGGTGGTCGTCAAGGCGGAGGACATCAACGCCCCCGAGGTGCAGGGCGCGCTCGCCGACTTCAAGAAGGAGGCGGTGGACTCGGGTGCCTCGCGCGGCCCGGTCGAGATCAAGCTGCACGACGCGCAGAACCTCGCCTTCGTGTACGTCCCGCTGGTGGGCGGCTCCGACCTCGACAAGGCGGGCGAGAGTCTGGAGAAGCTGCGCGACGAGGTCCGTCCGGCCACCCTCGGCAAGGTCGACGGCCTCGACGCACCGATCACCGGACAGGTCGCGGGCAGCCATGACTTCAACGACCAGCTGGCCGGAGCGGTCGTCCCGGTCTTCGCGTTCGTGGTCGTCTTCGCCTTCCTGCTGATGCTGCTGTCCTTCCGCTCGCTGACGATCGCGATCACCTCCATCGCGCTCAACCTGCTGTCGGTGGCCGCGGCCTACGGCATCCTGGTCGCCGTCTTCCAGCACGGCTGGGGCGCGTCCCTGGTGGGCGCGGAGGGCGTGGGCGCCATCATCAGCTGGCTGCCGCTGTTCCTCTTCGTGATCCTGTTCGGCCTGTCGATGGACTACCACGTGTTCGTGGTCTCCCGGATCCGCGAGGCGCGGCTGAAGGGCCGTACGACGAACGAGGCGATCAAGCACGGAGTGGTCACCACGGCGGGTGTCGTCACCAGCGCCGCGGTCATCATGGTCGCCGTGTTCGCGATCTTCGGCACGCTGTCCATGCAGTCCATGAAGCAGATGGGCGTGGGCCTCGCGGCGGCGGTGCTCATCGACGCGACGATCATCCGGGGTGTGCTGCTCCCGGCGGTCATGGCGCTGCTCGGTGAGCGCAACTGGTACCTGCCGAAGTGGCTGAACCGACTGCCGGACCTCACGCACGACGAGACGCCCGAGGTGGTCACCCGCAAGGCGCTGGACGACGAGGGAGAGCGCGTCCCGGTCTGAGCGTGACCCGGTAAGGACGGAGGGCCCGTCGACTCACGGGGGAGTCGACGGGCCCTCGACCGTGTTCAGCGCGCGGGCAGCTCGGCCTCGATGAGGTCGGCGGCCCGCCGGGTGCCGCCCTCCTCGGCCATCCGCGCCTGGATCTCCTTCAGCCGCCGGGCCACCTCGGGGTCGTCGACGAGGGCCAGCGCGGTCGCGCGCAGGGCGTCTGCGGTGGCCTCCTCGGTGGGTAGCAGCCGGGCGACACCGAGGGTCCGGAGCATCTCCGCGTTGCCGAACTGGTCCACTGCCTGCGGTACGGCGATCATCGGGGTGGCGGTGGCCATGCCCTCCTGGCTGCCGCCCGCGCCGGCGTGGGTGACGAACAGGTCGGCCTGCTTGAGCACGGCCAACTGCGGTACCCACGAGTGCACTTCGACGTTCGGCGGTACGTCGCCCAGCTCGGCGGGGTCGACATGCCGGCCGATCTGGAGCACCAGGTGCCAGCCCGACAGCTCACCGAAGGCCTGGACGCACTCCCGGTAGAAGCCGGGCTGCTTGGTGAAGGCCGAGCCGAGCGAGACGAGCACGACCTTCTCTGCACCGGCCGGCCGCCGCCAGTCCCCCTCGCCTCTACGGTCGCCCTGGCAGGCGCCGACGAAGCTGTGCACCCTCTCGTCCACCCGGTCCGCGTTCGGCTGCAGTGCCTTCGGGATCAGGACGAGCGAGCGGTCGGGGCGGCCGACGAACGGATCCGGGTGCTGGGTGATGCCGTTGTCCGCCAGCCAGCTCTGGAAGCGCGCGTAGTAGGCCCGTCCCCGCTCGGTCTTCCTGGGCTCGGCCCACATCGGCTCGGCGACCTCCTCCTCGTAGCCCTCCCAGGCGACCAGGTTCGGCGAGAGCGAGATCGCGGGCACGCCCCAGCGATGGGCGAGGACCCGGGCGGGGTAGGAGGTGATGTCGTGCAGGACGAGGTCCGGTTCGTCGCCCTCGTAGGCCTCGACGAGCTGCGGCAGCGCCTGGACGGCGTCGGCCAGGAACGGCTCGACGTTGTCCAGCAGGGTGCTGCCCCAGGCCTCCGGGTCGGCGTCGGGTCCGGGCAGGGTCGAGTTCCACGGCTTCGGCTCGGCGCCGGTCTCGGCGACCTTGTCGGCGAACACGGGCGGGATCGCGTAGGTGACCCGGTGCCCGCGCGCGACGAGCTCACGGATCACCTCCAGGCTCGGGTTCACGTGGCCGTGGGCGGCGATGGAGAACATGGCGATGTGCGCGGGTGAGGTCATGGGGACGAGAGTAAACGAGACGAGACGTCTCGTGCAACCCGGGAGCTCCGGAATCGAGGACGTCGTCCGGCTCGGAGGGCGCCCAGGTCACGCGGCTCAGCGGCAGCGACGTCAGTCGGCTCAGGTGCACGGACGGCTCCCCAGCACCTCGTGCAGCCGCAGCCAGCGCTCCGGTGCGACCTCCCCCACCAGCACCCTCGGATCGAGTCCGGCGGCCCGGAAGGCGGCGTCCACGCGGCTTCGGGGCCGGGCCCGGCGCAGGGAGGCGTGCAGCGAGCCGCCGACCCCGGAGAACCCGAGTTCGACCAGGTGGCGCCAGCTCGCGTACCCGGCGCGGTCGAGCAGGGGCACGGGACGCCGTTCGATGCGCAGGATCCCGGCGTCCACGCGGGGCGCGGGCCGGAACCGGGTCCGGTCGACGCGACCGACCAGCCGCCACTCGTGGCGCGGCCAACCGCGGACGGTCAGCAGGGTCCAGCTCCCGAAGTCGCCGGTGCGTTTGCGGGCGTACTCCAGCTGCGTGATCAGGGTGGCCTCCATGAGGGTGGGGGCGCGCAGACACCAGTCGACGATGTCCGCGGTGCGCGAGAAGGGAACGTTGCCGGCGACCGAGAAGGGGGTGCCCGGCGGCCGCAGAGCGAGGAAGTCACCACCGCACACCCGGACTTGGGGCGTGGCCAAGAAGCGGGCGCGCAGTGCGGGGAGCAGCCGGGGGTCGATCTCACAGGCACGCAGTTCCCGGCAACGAGGGGCGAGTGCGGCGGTCAACGCGCCCTTCCCCGCCCCCACTTCGAGCATCAGATCGGCCCTGCGGCCGGGTGGGACGGCGAGCCGGGCGAAGCGTTCGGCGGTGGCGCGGTCGGCGAGGAAGTGCTGCGAGAGCGCGCGGGAAACGTGCGTGGAGCGGGCCATGGCCTGCGGTCCTTGTCTTCCGTGAAAGGGAAGATGGGCAGCCGAAGGCCCTGACCGGAAGACAGAGAAGAGAAGACGGAGGCTCTACCGCGCCCGCGCTGACGTCAGCGGGTGCGGCCCCCCGGGCCGGTCAGGGCTCCGAGGCCACGACGGATCCGGATGGCATGCGTGCAGCCCCGGCCGAGACCGGAGATGAAGATCGCGTTGAAGGCTCCCACGCAGGGCACGGTAGGAGGGCGGCCCGTGGACCCACAACTGGTTTTCGACGTGGTACGACGGCTGCTCAGCGCTGGTAGCGGGCCAGGACCAGGTTGCCGTCGTCCTCCAGCCGGTCGCGCAGCTCGTCGAGGCCGATCGCCCCGCTGTAGTACTCCTGGAGGGCGGGCGTGGCGACCTTGTCCTTCCACTCCGGGTAGCCCCGCACGGACTGGGCGGGCGCCGAGCGCAGGTGCTCGGCGAGGGCGGTGCCGGTCGCCCAGTCGTGCTCGGCGGTGTGCAGGGCCGGGTCCTTCAGCGCCTCGGTGCCGGTGGGGAGCATCCAGTCGCCGAGGGCGAGGCGGACCATGTTCTCGGGCCGGAGCAGGAAGTCGATGAACTCGGCGGCCTCCCGCTGGTGCGGGCTGTCCTCGGCGATGGAGAGGGTCTGCGGGCTGACGCCCTGGGTGAGCCCGTCCGCGCCCGCCGGGGCGGGGAGCACCTGCCAGTCGAAGCCCTCCGGGGCCTGCTGCACGATCTGCTGACGGTAGGAGAAGCCGAGCGGGACCATCGCGTACCGGCCGCCGAAGAAGCCGGGCAGGGTGTCCGAGCCGCCGCTGCCGAGGGTCGAGGCGGAGGCGCTGTCATCGGTGTTGACCTGGTCGTGGATGGTCCGCGGGACCACCTCGTCGGGAGTCCGGAAGCGGACTTCGACCTTGCCGTCGGCGTCCCGGTGGAAGAGCTGCCCGCCGGCCGACAGGGAGAGGTTGAGAGTGGCGGAGACGGGTTCCTTCAGCGGCCAGGCCACGCCGTACTTCCCCGCACCGCTCAGCTCCTGGGTGATCCGGCGGAACTCCGGCCAGGTCCAGGGCCGTTCCGGGGTGGGGATCCGTACGCCCGACTCCTTCAGCCAGGTGGCGTTGGCGATGAGCACGCGCGGCTCCTGGAGGAACGGCACGCCGTAGACACCGTCACCGAAAGTCGTCGTACGCCAACTGCGCTCCGGGATGTCGGACTTGAGGCGGGCGGGCAGCAGGTCGGTCAGCTCGGCGAGATGGCCGCCGTAGGCGAAGTCCGCGAGGTCGTCGGAGGCGTCGTGGACGATGTCCGGTGCCTCACCGCCCTCGAAGGCGGTGAGCAGCTGGTCGTGGACGCTGTCCCAACTGCCCTGAACGTACTCGACCTTGACGTCGGGATGGCTCGCGTTCCACTCCTCGACGAGCTCCTTGTTGACCGCGACGGACTCCTCCTGCCAGGCCAGGGACTGGAAGCGGAGGGTGACACGGCCGTCGTCGTCCGAGGAGCCGCCGGTGCAGCCGCCCAGGAGGAGGAGCAGGACGAGGATCCAGCGTGCGCGCACCGCCACTTGACCGCCCATCAGTTCTTCACCGCCCCCGCGAGCGTGCCGCCCGTGATCCGGCGTTGGACGACCGCGAAGACGACCAGCGACGGAAGGGTGGCGAGGAAGGCGGCCGCGGCCAGCGGGCCGAGGTCGGCGACGCCCTCCGCGCCGATGAAGTGGGTGAGCACCACCGGCAGGGTCTGTTTCTCCGGGGTCTTCAGCAGCACCAGCGCGAAGAAGAACTCGTTCCACGCGGTGACGAAGGCGAAGAGGCCGGTCGCCACGATGCCCGGCGCGAGCAGCGGCGCGGTCACCGAGACCAGGGTGCGCAGCCGTCCGGCCCCGTCGACGGCGGCCGCCTCCTCCAGCTCGGCCGGCACGGCCCGGACGTATCCGACGAGCATCCACAGCGCGAACGGCAGCGCCCAGACGACGTACACCAGGATCAGCCCGAACAGTGAGTCGATCAGCCGGAGGTTCTTCAGCACCAGGAACAACGGGATGATCACCAGGACGAGCGGGAACGCCTGGCTGACCACGACCCAGCCGGTCGCGGCGCGCGCGAGCCGGGTGCGCTGACGGGCCATGACGTAGGCCATGGGGGTCGCGACGACCACGGCGATCAGCGCGGCCGAGACGGCGGCGACCAGGGAGTTCGACGCGGCCTCCAGCAGGGGCTGTTCGTCGAAGGCCTGGCGGAAGTTGTCGAGGGTGGGGTTCTCGGGGATCCAGGTGGGATGCAGGCTGCCGAGTTCGCGGGGCGGTTTGAAGGCGGTGGACAGCAGCCAGAGGAAGGGGAACGCGAGGAAGAGGAGGTAGGCCAGGAGGGCCGCGTACTGGCCCACCCGGGCCGCGGTGCTCGTCTTCATTCCGGCGCACCTCCGCGCAGTCGGCCCACCAGGAACAGTGCGAGCAGGACCGAGATCAGGGCGACCATCACGCAGCCCATCGCGGCGGCGTAGCCGAACTGGCCGTAGCGGAAGGCCTCTTCGTAGGCGAAGAGCATCGGCAGGCGGGTGCGGCCGCCGGGGCCGCCGCTGGTCAGGACGTAGACCAGGGCGAAGGAGTTGAAGCTCCAGATCAGGTTGAGCGCGGTGATCGCGAGGGCGACCGGCCGGAGCGCGGGCCAGGTGACGGTCCAGAAGCGGCGCCAGGCGCCCGCGCCGTCCATGGCGGCGGCCTCGTGGAGTTCGCGCGGGGTGTTCTGGAGGCCGGCGAGCAGAGCGACGGTGGTGGTCGGCATCCCGGCCCAGACGCCGACGACGATGACGGCGGGCAGGGCGGTGGCCAAGCCGCTGAGCCAGTCCCGTCCGTCGCCGAGGCCGAGGTCGCGGATCGTCTCGTTGAGGATTCCGGCGTCCGGGTTGTAGACCAGCCGCCACATCACCCCGACCACCACCTCCGGCATGGCCCAGGGGATGATCGCGAGGGCGCGGGCCAGCCAACGCAGTTTGAGGTCCTGGTTGAGCAGCAGGGCGAGCCCGAGCGCCAGCAGGAACTGCGGGACGGTGACCCCGACGGCCCAGACCAGACCGATCCGGAACGACTCCCAGAACAGGCTGTCCTCGAGCAGATCCCGGAAGTTGAGACCGCCGATCCACTGGGTGGGCTGGGTGCGGCCCGACTGGGAGTCGGTGAAGGCCAGCAGGATGCCGTACAGCAGCGGGCCGACGCTGAGCAGCAGGATCGGGATCAGCGCGGGCAGCACGAGGAACCAGGCTCCGCCCGCGCGGGGCGGCCCGCCTGGTGCCGACCGCTTCGTCGCGGTCACCAAGGTCACGTGATCGGCTCCTCGCACGGCTCGTGGCGATCTCGGACTGGGTTTGGTCATGGTCGTGACAGGTGTGTGCGCCGTCAAGAGCCCGCGCACACCTTCCCACCAGTGCGAATGCGAGACTGGCCACCGGGTGACCACGCGCTGAGGGCGACAGGGAGGCGGACGATGGACGAGATGCGGGCCCGGGAGGTACTGGCCGCGGCGGAGGTGCTGCCCGGTCCGGCACGAGACGCGGCTCTCCTCGCCCTGGGCGAGAACGCCGTGTTCGCCGCCGGTGACCTGGTCGTCAAGGTGGGCCGGGACGCGGAGCTGATGGACCGCGCCCGGCGCGAACTGGACATCGCGGTGTGGCTGGCGAAGGCGGGCGTACCGGCGGTCCGGGCCGCCGCGCCCGAGCCCCTCCTGGTGGCGGGTCACCCGGTGACCGTGTGGCACCGGCTGCCGGATCCGGTGCGCCCTGCCAAGCCGCGCGACTTGGCCGAACTCCTACGGGTCGTGCACGCCCTGCCCGCGCCCTCCTTCACCCTGCCGCCGCGCGACCTGCTCGGCGGAGTGGAGCGCTGGCTGCGACTCGCGGGCGACGCGATCGACCCCGCGGACGCCGCGTACCTCCGCGAGCGACGGGACGGTTTCGCGGAGGCCGCGGCCGGTCTCATCCCGCGCCTGCCCCGGGGGCCGATCCACGGGGACGCGCTGCCCCGGAACGTGCACGTCGGCCCCGAGGGGCCCGTACTGGTGGACCTGGAGACCTTCTCCAGCGACCTGCGGGAGCACGACCTGGTCGTGATGGCCCTGTCCCGGGACCGCTACGGCCTGCCCGCCGAGTCCTACGAGTCCTTCGTCTCCGCCTACGGCTGGGACGTACGCGAGTGGGAGGGCTGCCCGGTCCTGCGCGGAGCCCGGGAGACCGCGAGCTGCGCCTGGGTGGCACAGCACGCGCCGAGCAACCCGAAGGCCCTGGAGGAGTTCCGCCGCCGGGTCACCTCCCTGCGGGACGGGGACGAGACGGTGCGCTGGTATCCGTTCTGAGCCCCGGCCGCCCAGGGCGCCTCGGCGAAGACGGCGGACGGTTCGTCACCGTTCTGCGCCTGCCGGGCCCGCTCGGTGACCATGCGGGCGAGGCCGGACAGCACGTCCGAGTTCAGTTCGTCGTACCCGCCGCCGTCGGTCACGTTTCGGCCCTTCGGACCCGGCCACGGCCGTGGCCCACGGGGCCGGCCGGAGGCGGCGTCAGGTGTCGGGGGCCTGGATCGAACGGGCCGCGCGGCGGAGTTCGGCCAGGACCGTCCGCACCGCCTTCCTCGCCGTGCGTTCGGGGCGGTAGAGGGCGTCGATGTGGCGTCTGGCCTGGACACCGCTCAAGGGCCTGAGGGTCAGGGCGGGGTGGGGGCGGGTCGTCCAGCGGGGCATCAGGGCGATCCCTCCGCCCGCCGCGACCACCTCGGCGACCACCGCGAACTCGTTGATGCGATGGGCGAGATGGAGCCGGCGCCCGGCCGCCGCCGCGACGGCGTCGATCGTGGCCAGCACCGGGAAGCCGTCGTGGACGGTGATCCAGGGTTCGTCGGCCACGTCGCGCGGGGTGACCCGGCGCTTGGCGGCCAGGGGGTGGTCCTTGGGCAGGGCCACATCCAGGGGTTCCCGCAGGAGCGTGGTCACCGTGACCGTGTCCGGCCAGGGTGGGGCGTGGTCCAGCCGGTGGGCGAGGACGATGTCGTACTCCCGGGTCAGCCGCGGGAAGTCCTCCTGGGGCACGTCCTCGTCGGCGAGTCTCGGCACCGGTCGATCCGGCCCGGCGAGCGCGCGCAGCAACAGCGGGAAGAAGGTGCCGCCCGCGCTGTGGAAGGCGGCCACCGACACCTCCCCGTCCGGCCGTCCCACGAACTCCTCGACGCTGCCCCGGGCCCGCGCCAGCGCCGTCTCGACCTCCGCGGCGGCACCCGCCAGCGCCTGCCCGGCGTCGGTCAGCACCAGCCGCCTGCCCTGCCGCTCGGTGAGCGGGACCGGGATCGCCCGCTGGAGCAGCCTGAGCTGCTGGGAGATCGCCGACGGCGTCACCAGCATGGCCTCGGCGACGGCGGTGACACTGCCCAGTTCGCCCAGCTCCCGCAGGATCCGCAGCTGCCGTTCGTCCATCCTCTCAGTGTAGGAGCGCTAAAAGATCCTTTTAGAAACTGCTACTGGGCTTCAGAGACGGATCGGTGCACCGTAGGCACGTGTCCGACGTCCGCCGTACCGATGCGGTACTCCTCCTGGTCGCGGTCGTCTGGGGATCGAGCTATCTCTCCGCCCAGACGGCCACCGCCGCCCTGCCCGTCCTGCTGGTGCTGTTCGCCCGCTACGCCCTGTCCGCGCTCGCCTGTCTCGGCCTCGTCCTCTCCCGGCGCGGCGCGCGCCGGTGGACCCGCGACGAACTGCGCGCCGGGGTGCCGCTGGGTCTGACCCAGGCGGCGGTGCTGATCGTGGAGACGTACGGCGTCGCCCACACCACCGCCGCCAACGCGGGGCTCATCATCAGCCTGACCATCGTACTCACCCCCCTCCTCGACCGCGCCGGCCGCCCCGGCGGACTGCCGCCCGCCTTCTACGCCGCCACCGGCGTCTGTGTCCTCGCCGTCGCCCTGCTGATGTCCGGCAACGGCTTCCACGCGCCGCGCCTCGGCGACCTGCTGATGCTCGGCGCGGCGGTGGTGCGGGCCGGCCATGTCGTCCTGGTCGGACGGCTCACCGTCGGACGGGCGGTCCGTCCGCTGCAGCTGACGACGGTGCAGACCCTCGTCGGCACGGTCCTGTTCCTGCCCGCCGCCGGAGCCGGACTGCCGACGCTGGCCCGCGCCGACTCGGCGACCTGGACCCAGCTGGTGTATCTGGCCCTGTTCTGCAGCGTGTTCGCCTTTCTCGCGCAGACCTGGGCCGTTCAGCGCACCTCCGCGAGCCGGGCCAGCCTGCTGCTGGGCACCGAGCCGCTGTGGGCCGTGGCCGTGGGCATCGCCCTCGGCGGCGAGCACCTCACCGCGCTCACCGGCCTGGGCGCGGCGCTGATGCTCACCGGCACGTACTGGGGGCAGGCCGTGGAGCGCGCCCACCGCGCGGCGCCACCGCCTCCGTCACGGACGCCGCCACCGCCTCCGCCGCCCACTCCTCGCACCGAACGGGATGCCGCATGTCCGAGCACGCCACTTACCACCACCTGATCTCCCTGCTCGACTCCTCCTCCGTCGACTACCAACTCCTCGACCACGCGCCCGAGGGCGCCACCGAGGCCGTCTGCGCGCTGCGCGGCCACCCGGCCTCCCAGGCCGCGAAGTGCATCGTGCTGCGGGTGAAGGTCGACCGCCGCACCACGCGGCACGTCCTCGCGGTCGTCCCCGGGGACCGGCGGGTCGACCTGGACGCCGTACGGGAGCTGTACGCGGCGCGCTACGCCGGGTTCAGCGACCCGGGGACCGCCGAGCGGCTGGCCCGCTCGGTGCCGGGCACCGTGCTGCCGTTCAGCTTCGACCCCGAGCTCGAGGTGGTCGCCGATCCCGAGGTGGTGGCCCAGCCGAAGCTGTACTTCAACGCGGCCCGGCTGGACCGGTCGCTGCTCATCTCCGGCGCCGACTACGCGCGGCTGGCCGAGCCACGGATCGAACGGATCGCGGGTCCCGCCGAGCGCGTCGCGGATCCCGCCCGGTGATCAGACCGTCTCGTCCGCCGGCTCCCGCAGCGGCCAGGTGCCGTCGATCACGGCCCCGGTCTCGCCCTTGCGGCGCAGGAAGCTCTGGAAGTCCGCCGCCCACTCGGCGTACCACTCGATCTGGCGGCGGTGCAGTTCCGCCGGGCCGAGGGCCGCGATCTTGGGGTGGCGGTCGGCTATCGCACCGGCCAGCCGGGCCGCGGCGAGGGCGTCGGCCGAGGCGTCGTGGGCGGAGTCGAGGCTGACGCCGTACTCCGCGCAGACCGCCTCCAGGTTGCGCTTGCCGCGGCGGTAGCGGTCGGCCCAGCGGTCGATGGTGTACGGGTCGATCACGGGCGCGGGGTCCTGTCCGCCGAGCCGGTCGCGCAGCGACGGCAGTCCGTGCCGCCGCAGTTCGGCGGAGAGCAGGCTCAGATCGAAGGCGGCGTTGTACGCGACGACCGGGACGCCCGTCTTCCAGTAGCCCGCCAGGACGTCCGCGACGGCATCGGCCACCTGGTCCGCGGGGCGGCCCTCGGTGGCCGCGCGTTCGTTGCTGATGCCGTGCACCGCCACCGCTTCGGCCGGGATCTCCACGCCGGGATCCGCCAGCCACTCCCGGCGTCCCAGGACCTGTCCGCCTCTGACCTCGATCACGGCTCCGGTGACGATGCGTGCCTCACGCGGATCCGTGCCGGTCGTCTCCAGGTCGAACCCGATCAGCAGCTCACGGTGCCAGCCCATGGGCGGTCCCCCTTCTTGGTGGTGCTTTCCCCCAGTGGCCTCCACCTTCCCATGTGCCACTGACAATCAGAGGGGCGCGTTCCGCTTGGCCCGGCCGACCTCGGGGAGCAGTTCAGGACACAGGACGCGAATCCGCCCATGCCACCTCGAACTCCTCGCGGTAGGTCGGGAAGAGCCCGCCGTCGTCCACATCGCCCGACTTGACCACCCTGCTCCCGCCGCGCAGCACGAGCACCGGCGCCTCCATGCCCCGGCTGCGGCGCAGATAGGACTGCAGGACCGCGATGCCGTCCGAGCCGTCGCCGTCGACCAGATAGGCCGTGAAGCGGGGGGTCTCGTCGTAGACCTGGATCTCGAAGGCCCCGGGGTCGCGCAGCCGGGCCCGGACCCGGCGCATGTGCAGGATGTTCATCTCGACCGACCGGCTCAGTTCGCCCCGCTTGATGCCCAGTTCCCGCTCGCGCCGCTTCACCGCGCTGGACGCCGGGTTCAGGAACAGCAGCCGCACCCGGCAGCCCGACTCGGCCAGCCGCACCAGGCGCCGGCCGGAGAAGTTCTGCACGAGGAGGTTGAGGCCGATACCGATGGCGTCCAGCCGCCGGGCCCCGCCGAAGATGTCCTCGGCCGGGAACTGCCGCAGCAGCCGTACCCGGTCGGGATGGACGGCCACCACATCGCCGTACCGGTCGCCGACCAGGTCCTCGACCGCGTCCACGGGCAGCCGGCGTGCCGAGGGGACGTCACCGCCCGCGCCGAGGATCTCCAGCAGCCGCGCCGAGGCGCGTTCGGCCTGGTTCAGGACCGCCTCGGACAGCGCCCGGTTGCGCGAGACGACGTTCCGGGTCACTTCCAGCTCGTCCAGGGCGAGTTCGACGTCCCGGCGCTCGTCGACGTAGGGCTCGAAGCACGGCCAGTGCTGCACCATCAGCTCGCGCAGCTGCGGCAGCGTCAGGAAGCTGAGGACGTTGTCGTCGGCCGGGTCCAGCAAGTAGCCCTTGCGGCGGCTGACTTCGCGTACGGCGACCGCGCGCTGCACCCACTCCTGCCCGGCCGGTCCCGCCGCCGCGACCACCCAGTCGTCGCCGTGGACGGGTTCGTAGATGGGACGCAGCACAGCGGCCACGACCGCGCGCAGCCGCTGTTCGACGAGGTTCAGCCAGATGTAGGCCCGGCCCGCCCGCTGGGCGCGGGTCCGCACCTCGCGCCAGGCCTCGGCGTCCCAGTCCAGCTCCGGTCCGATGGCGCCGGCGCCCGCGTCCATGGGACGCGCCAGGGACACCGTGCCGGGCGGGACGTCTGCGGAGTTCCCCTCGTGACCCTCGTCACCAGGGGGCAACTCCAGCCCTCCCGAGCCCACCCGCGCACCGCCTTCCGCTCCCCCGAGCACTCCCCGTGTCAACGATCAAGGAAGGGTACTCCGGGAGCGGTCGGCGGTGCAGCAGGATGGACAGGGTCGTTGCTCAACTACCGCTGTTCCAGTCGCCGTTCTGGTCGGCGAGGGCGGGCGGAGTGAGCGGATTCATAGCGGTGACGTCGCGCGGGGCGATGGAGAAGCCCTGCCAGTGGACCGGCATGGGCTGCTGGTCCTCGTCCCTGGCTATGTGGTGGAAGCCGATGTTCATCCACACCGAGGGCCGGGTGAGCGTCTGTCCGTTCACGAACTGGTTGACGGACTCGCCCGTTCCGGCGCCGCATCCCGGCATGTTCTCGCTGGCGTACTTCTCGCACTTCTTGTACTCGGTGAAGTACACGTCGTGCTTGGTGAAGCCTCGTCCCGAGTACTTGTTGGTGGGGCCCGGGACGAGTTCGTACGAGCGCGGGTGGCCGTCCTTGTTCTTGCCGGCCGTGCTCACCACCCGCCACCAGCGCAGGTTCTTCACGTCGCCGGCCAGTTCCTTGGTCACCTTGGTGCGGGTGGTCGTGGTGGTCGGGCCGGCGCCGCTGCCGGCGGGCGGGCTGACCTTCGAGTCGTACTGCTCGACCTTCGTCTTGGAGGAACCGTCGAGCGCGAAGTCGAGCTTCCAGAAGACGTTGTGGCTGTGGCTGTCCGCCTTCGCGGCGGAACCCTTGCCGATGGGCCAGCTGCGGCCGTCGCCGCCGTCGTAGTCGTACGGCGAGAGGCTGCCCGTCGCGCCGACGTTCATCGTGACGGTGCCGTCGTCCTGGAAGCGCCACTCGGTGATGTACTCGTACCAGTCGACCTTGTTGACGGTGTACACCAGCAGGTCCTTGCCCTGCTTCTGGTAGGCCTTGTTGTCCCCGTAGGAGTTCAGGTAACGGTAGGCGTGCCCCCGCGCGCGGGTCGTGGTGCACAGGCCCTTGATGTTGGTGTTCTCGCCGTACGACGGGTTCGGGACCTTCACGGTCTTGATGGTGCCGCCGGGGCACTCGCCGGCGGCCATGTTCATCAGGCCGTTGCCGAAGTTGTACCGGGTCAGGTCGTTGAACTCGCTGAGGCCGTCGTCGTACGGCACGTGGATCTGGGCGAGCTTGGCGCTGTTGAGGACCTTGATCGGCTTGGCCTCGCCGGGCGGCTGGTAGGAGATGTGCTCCAGGACGATGCCGGCCTTGCTCTCGAAACGCCAGCACATCCGCCAGGTCGTGCCGGTGGAGAGCTTCTGCTCGATCCGGTACGCCGCGCTGCACTCGGCGGCCGCCGCGGGCGCGCTCCTCGGCTGGCCCAGGGGCGCGGTCTTGGTCTGGGCGGTGGCCGGGCCCGCTCCGGTCGTCGCGCCGGCGGCCAGCGCGGCGACGACGATCGCCAGGGCCGACCGGTTGCGGGCACGGCTGATTCTGGTGACGCGCATGAAGAAACGACTCCCTTACAGGGGGTGCAAGTAGGAAAAGCGAACGGACTGGCTCAGCCGCGGTCGATCGCGAAGACCTTGCGGGCGCTGAGGTCGATCACCAGGTGCCGGACGTCGATCCACGGCCCGTTCGTGACCTTCGGGGTCAGCGTCGCGCAGCGGTGCTGACCGCAGTCCGCGAGCGCGGCGGGCCGGATGCCCGGATCCGCCTTGAAGATCATGCTGTTCAGCTGGAGCTGGTCCGGCGAGGTCAGCTCCTTGCCGGTGGCGTCCTTGTAATCGCCCTTCAGGCCCGCGGCCTGCGGGTCGGCGAGCAGCAGACGCGCCGCCTCGGCCTCCTCCTCGGCACTGAGCGGCGGCTGCACGCCACGATGGGTGGAGGTCTGCTCCACCTTGCCGGTGTCGAGGTTGACCGTCCGGGCGACGAGCGTGTCGTCCTTGTAGTCGTAGAAGATGACCTCGGCACGTCGCGGCGCGCCCGGGTCGTCGAGCTCGTCGGCCTCGGGCTCGGCGAGTTCCAGCCCGAGCCGCTGCGGACCGCGGTCTCCTTCGACGTCCTCGGCGGCGTTGAACAGCTGCCGGCTCAGGGCGATCCGCTCGACCCTCTCCAGCTCGTCCTCGGTGAGCGGGTCGCGTCCCGTGCCCTTGTCGCCCTCGGCCGGCGCCTGCTCCACGACGCCGGGAGCGGCGGCCTGGTCCCCGGCCTGTCCCCGCGCCTGTCCCTGTCCTTCGCCCGTCTGCTGGGCTCCCGTCGTGTTCTTGCCGCCCGAGTCCTCGGCCCCCGCCGTCCCGGGCAGGGTCACGGCGATCATCGCCGCGGTCCCGGCCAACGCTATGGCCGCACCGGCCACCACCTTGCCCAGATGGCGGTGCACTGTGTTGCGCACGTCTTTCCCCCTACTCCCCCTGGGTCCCCGGGAGTATGTGATTGCCCCACTGGTTCGGCATACCGGGTATGCCTGGTCGCCCGGTAAGAGGGGCGTAAGTCATGGGTGGTTCCATCACTTTCGGGGAGACTCGAAGCCAAGGCGCCACCGACGGCGCGGTCCACCTGAAAGAGTCGTGTGCATGCAGGTCTGGCCTGGAGAGGCGTATCCACTCGGTGCCACGTACGACGGCGCCGGCACCAACTTCGCGGTCTTCACGGAGTCCGCGAACCGAGTAGAGCTGTGTCTGCTGCACGACGACGGCTCGGAGACGGCGGTGGAACTGCGGGAGAGCGACGCGTTCGTCCGGCACGCGTACCTGCCCGGCGTCATGCCGGGGCAGCGGTACGGCTTCAGGGCGCACGGTCCGTACGCCCCGGAGCGGGGCTTGCGCTGCAACTCCGCCAAGCTGCTCCTCGATCCGTACGCGAAGGCGGTCAGCGGCTCGATCCGCTGGGGCGAGGAGGTGTACGGCTATCACTTCGACGCGCCCGACCGGCGCAACGACCTGGACTCGGCGCCGCACACCATGTCGTCGGTCGTGGTCAACCCGTACTTTGACTGGGGCGACGACCGGCGACCGCGCACCGACTACCACCACACCGTGATCTACGAGGCCCATGTCAAGGGCCTCACCATGCGCCACCCGGGGCTGCCGGAGGAGCTGCGCGGCACCTACGCTGCGCTGGCCCACCCGGCCGTCATCGAGCACCTGACCGAACTGGGGGTGACGGCGCTGGAGCTGATGCCCGTACACCAGTTCGTGAACGACCACCGTCTGGTGGACATGGGCCTGAACAACTACTGGGGCTACAACACGATCGGCTTCTTCGCCCCGCACAACGCCTACGCGTCCTGGGGCGACCGCGGCCAGCAGGTCCTGGAGTTCAAGTCGGCGGTGAAGGCGCTGCACGAGGCCGGCATCGAGGTCATCCTGGACGTCGTCTACAACCACACGGCCGAGGGAAACCACCTGGGCCCGACGCTGTCCTTCCGGGGTCTGGACAACCTCTCCTACTACCGGCTCACCGACGACCGCCGCTACTACATGGACACCACGGGCACCGGGAACTCCCTGCTCATGCGGTCCCCGCACGTCCTGCAGCTGATCATGGACTCGCTGCGGTACTGGGTCACCGAGATGCACGTCGACGGCTTCCGCTTCGACCTCGCGGCGACCCTGGCCCGGCAGTTCCACGAGGTGGACCGGCTGTCGTCCTTCTTCGACCTGGTGCAGCAGGACCCGGTGGTCTCCCAGGTGAAGCTGATCGCCGAGCCCTGGGACGTGGGCGAGGGCGGCTACCAGGTGGGCAACTTCCCGCCGCTGTGGACGGAGTGGAACGGCAAGTACCGCGACACCGTACGGGACCTGTGGCGCGGTGAGCCGCGCACGCTCGCGGAGTTCGCGTCCCGGCTGACCGGCTCCTCCGACCTGTACCAGGACGACGGGCGCCGCCCGCTGGCCTCGATCAACTTCGTCACCTGCCACGACGGCTTCACGCTGAACGACCTGGTGTCGTACAACGACAAGCACAACCAGGCCAACGGCGAGGACAACCGGGACGGCGAGAGCCACAACCGGTCCTGGAACTGCGGGGCGGAGGGCGAGACCGACGACCCGGACGTGCTGGAGCTGCGGGCCCGCCAGCGGCGCAACTTCATCGCGACGCTGATGCTGTCCCAGGGCGTGCCGATGATCAGCCACGGCGACGAGTTCGCGCGCACCCAGCGGGGCAACAACAACGCCTACTGCCAGGACAGCGAGCTGGCCTGGCTCAAGTGGCCCGACGACGAGGAGGCGGACACCGAGCTGCTGGAGTTCACCCGCGCGATGGTGTGGCTGCGCCGGGACCATCCGGTCTTCCGCCGGCGCCGCTTCTTCCACGGGCGGCCGGTGGAGGGAACCCACGACGACCTGTCGGACATCGCCTGGTTCACTCCGCCGGGCAAGGAGATGACCCAGCGGGACTGGAACTCGGCGCAGGCGTCCGCGCTGACGGTGTTCCTCAACGGCAACGCGATCTCCGAGCCGGGCCCGCGCGGGGAGCGCATCGCCGACGACTCGTTCCTGCTGATGTTCAACGCCTCACCGAAGACCCTGGACTTCGTCGTGCCGGTCAATCACGGCCGCCAGTGGCAGGTGGTCGTGGACACCGCGCGCGGGGAGGGCGTCGCCGCGGGCTCGGGCCCGAAAGTGCAGGCCGGGGACCGGCTGACCCTGGTCGACCGGAGCATGGTGGTGCTCCAGCGGCCCGTCTAGGAGCGGGTGCCCGCGCGCGGGCGGTTCCCGGAGTCGTACGAGGCGTACGACGCCGCTGGCGCCGCCGGCGCGAGGGCCTGGCCGCGGGCACCGGCACGGTCTGCGGCCGCCGAACGGGTGAGCGTGGCCGTCGGATGGAGGGGGAAGCCGCTGCCGCACAGGCCACCAGGAGCGCGGCGGCGATCAGGGCGTACGCGGGGTGCGCCAGGACCGCTGTCGGACCGACCGGAGCGGGGCCCAGGACGAAGGAGATCTCATCCAGGGTGCTCTCGAAGGTCAGGGCGGCGCCGACCACCGGCTCGGGCGCCTTCTCCCGGCGCGCGAGGGCGACCAGGCGGGGCCCGGCAGCCCGATCACCTCACGGTACGTGCCCAGCGCGCCGCCGCTTCCCACGGATCCCATCGCCCGACACCGGCCACGCGTGCGGGGCACGTGGAGAGGACGATGACACGAAGCGGGGCAGGGCGGGTACGTACGTTTCCATGACACCTGAGCGACCTGACCCGGTGGCGCCCACGGCCACGTACCGGCTGCAGCTGCAGCCCGAGTTCCCGTTCGCTGCCGCGGCCGAGGCGGTGCCCCATGTGGCCTCGCTCGGCGTCTCGCATCTGCATCTGTCCCCCGTCCTGGAGGCGGTGCCGGGCTCGACGCACGGCTACGACGTCGTCGACCACGCGCGCGTGCGCGAGGAACTGGGCGGCGAGGAGGGACTGCGCGCGCTGGCGCGCACCGCGCGGGAGCACGGGCTCGGCCTGGTGGTGGACATCGTCCCCAACCACATGGCCATGGCGCCGCGCCACAACCGCGCCCTGTGGGAGGTCCTGCGCGAGGGCCCCAAGTCGCCGTACGCGCGCTGGTTCGACATCGACTGGGAGGCGTTGGGCGGGCAGGTGCTGTTGCCGGTGCTCGGCGGCCCGCTCGGCCAGGAGCTCGACCGGCTGCGGGTCGACGGCGACGTCCTGCGCTACTACGACCAGGAGTTCCCGCTGCGCGACGGCACCGGGGAACTGCCGCTGCCGCAGTTGCTGGACGCCCAGTGGTACCGGCTGGGCTGGTGGCGGCTGGCCCGTACGGAGTTGAACTACCGCCGGTTCTTCAGCATCTCGGAGCTCATCGGGGTGCGGGTGGAGGACCCGGAGGTGTTCGAGGCCACGCACGACAAGATTCTGGCGCTGCTCCACGAGGGCGTGATCGACGGGCTGCGCGTCGACCACCCCGACGGGCTCGCCGACCCCGACGCGTATCTGCGGCGGCTGCACGAGGCGACCGGGGGCCGCTGGACGGTCGTGGAGAAGATCCTCTCGGACGGCGAGCACCTGCCCGCCGCCTGGCCGGTCGCGGGCACCACCGGCTACGACGCCCTGCGGCACATCGACGGCCTCTTCACGGACCCGGCCGGGTACGGGGAACTCCTTGGCCAGTACCGGCGGTTCGCGGCTCCGCAGACGGACCGGGGCGGCCAGTGGGAGGCGACGGTACGGCGGGCCGCGTACAAGGTCGTCACCTATGAACTGGCCGCGGAGACCGACCGGCTGACCCGGGTGGCCGACCGGGTGTGCGCCACCTCGCCGGAGCCCGCGCTGCGCGACCGCGCGCCCTGGGCGCTGCGCACCGCCCTCCAGGAGCTCCTGGTCCGGCTGGAGGTGTACCGGCCGTACGCCTCCGGGGACCCGGCCGCCGTCGTCACCGAGGAGGCGGCGACCGAGGCGCGGCTCGCCTTCGTGGTCCCGGAGGAGGCCGACGTGGTCGACGTCGCGCGCGACCTGGTGCTGGGGCGGGCCGGGGACGGGCCCGACCAGGTCGAGTTCCGTACCCGGTTCGCGCAGACGGCGGGGGCGCTGCGGGCCAAGTCCGTGGAGGACACGGCGTTCTACCGCTATGTGCCCCTGCTGTCGGCGACCGAGGTGGGTGGGAACCCCGGGGCTCCCGCCGTGTCCCCGGAGGACTTCCACGCCTACTGCGCGCGCTTGCAGCGCGACTGGCCGGCGACGGGGACGGTGGTGTCGACGCACGACACCAAGCGCAGCGCCGACGTGAGGGCCGCGCTCGCGGTGCTCACCGAGTGCCCCGAGTGGTGGGCCGACATGCTGGCCGAGGTGACCCGCACCGGCGAGGGCGTGCCGGACGCGCAACTGGCGTGGGCCGCCTGGCAGACCGTCTTCGGACTCGGTGCCGACGCGGAGCCCGAGCGCGTGCAGGGGGCGCTGCTGAAGCATGTGCGGGAGGCAGGGCTGTTCACGAGCTGGACGGAGCAGGAACCGCCGTACGAGGAGGCGGTGGCGGCCTTCGTCGCGGCGGGGCCCTGCGGTCCGCCCGGGGCGCATGTGGCCGCTCTGCGCGACCGGCTGCGGCCGCACATCCGGGCCAACGTCCTCGGCACCGCCCTGGTCCACCTGACGATGCCGGGTGTGCCGGACGTGTACCAGGGCACGGAGAGCGAGTACCGGGCACTGGTGGACCCGGACAACCGGCGCCCGGTGAGCTTCCCGCCCGCGTCGCCCGGCGAGAAGGACGAGGTCACCGCGGCGGCCCTGCGCCTGCGGGCGCGCCGCCCCGCCGCGTTCGGCGAGGCGGCGACCTACGTCCCGCTCCCCGCGGAGGGCCCGGCGGCGGCGCACTGTGTGGCGTTCGCGCGCTCGGAGCAGGTGGTCACCGCCGTGACCAGGCTGTCGCTGCGGCTGGCGGAGGCGGGCGGCTGGGGGGACACCCGGCTCGCGCTGCCACCGGGCCGCTGGGCCGACGTACTGGCACCGGACCGGGAGTTCACGGGGCACGCACGCGTGGAGGAACTGTTCGGACGGCTTCCGGTGGTGTTGCTGGAGCGGGCCTGAGGGGGCGGAGGACAGACGGCGCGGAGAACGAGCAGGGCGGGGCGCACGCACGTCGCACCGCGCTGAGCGCGCGCTCTGTCGTCGTGCGCTGCGGCACCCTCCCCACCACCGGCACACACCAGCGCCCGCCCCCGGCGCTCGCCCCACCCTGCCGGCGCACGGGGACGACCGGGGCCGCTCCCCTCCGCGGCCGACGGCCGCGGCCGGTTCTCGTCCCTCGGGTCTCCCACCGCTCCCACCCGCACCAACCGTCCTGTCCGCGGCCGGCGAATGCCCCTGGGCGCCCCCTGGAGCCTCCCCCTGGCTGTCCTTGACAGTGCTGTGCGGCCGTGGGGTACTGCGGATTGCGAAGCCGGGCGGATGTGACGGGGGTGAGTCTCCTGCCGGAGCTGCGCTACCCCACGGTGACCGAAGTCGTCTCGAGTGCCCGGGCGTTGGCTGCCCAGCGACCGGGCCTGTGCACCCTGCGGCAGGTGGGTGCGTCGCGGGCGGGCCGCCCCCTCCATCTGCTGTCCGTGGGCCGGGCCCGGACCGCCGTGCTGGTGGTGGCCGGCGCCCACGCCAACGAACCGACCGGCGGCCGCACCCTGCTCACGCTCGCCGAACGTGTCGTGCACGAGCGGGCGTTACGGGCCGACACCTCCTGGCACTTCCTGCTGTGCGCCGACCCCGACGGGGCGAGCCTGCACGTCACCCCGGCACCACGCAGCCTGTTCGACTACCACCTCGGCTTCTTCCGGCCCGCGGGACCCGAGCAGCCGGAGTGGGCCCCCGCCGTCCTCCCGCCCGACCGGCTGCCGCCCGAGACGCTCGCCCTCACCGGCGTGATCGACGAGGTGCGCCCCTACCTCCAGGTCACCTTGCACGGGACCGATCTGGGGGGCAGCTGGGTGCAGTTGACGAAGGACGTGCCGGGGCTCGCCGAGCCGTTCGCGAAGTCGGCGGCGGAGCTGAACATCCCGGTGGAGACGGGCGCCTCGGACGCCGCGGGCTGGCCCGCCTCGGGGCCCGGGGTGCATGTGATGCCGGCGCCGGGGGCCCGGGCCGCGTACCCGAGCATGCCGGACGACGCCCGGCACAGCACCTGGCACCACGTGCACCGGTACGACGGACTGACCGCGGTAGTGGAGGTGCCGATGTGGGCCAGCGACCTGGTGGACGACCCGGCGCCGCATCCGGCGCCGGCCGCGGCGATGCGGCGGCTCGCGGACCGGCTGGTGCGGGACGCGCTGCAGGTGGAGCGGGTGCTCACGCGGGCGCTGCCCCGGCTGGACGGTGTCGAGGGGCCGCTGCTGCGGGCCGCGCGGTGGGCGCTGGAGCTGGTCCCGGGGCTCGCCGCGGACTGGATCCACACGGCGCCGGCCGACACCACGCGCGCGTACATCGGCAGTGTGGACGCCTTCGCGCGCCGGCTGCCGCTGCGGGCGGCGGCCATGCTGCTGCGGGTGCTGCAGGAGACCGACGACCGCGCGGCACCGGCTCTGGAGCGGCTCGTGGCGTCCTGGAGCTGCTCGTTCGAGCGGCGGTTCCGGGCTCGCTGGGTTCCCTTGGAGCACCAGGTCGAGCACCAGTCCCGCACGGTCGTCGCGGCGGCGCGGCACGCGCGTGACCGGGCGGCGTGAGCACCCGCCCGCCACGCGCGTGCGCGGCGCCGCCGCGCCGCCGTCACTCGTCCAGCGCGAACACCGCCCCGGTCAGCGCACCCATCTCGCAGGCGTTGCCGAACTGCCGCTGGTACTCGACCTGGCGGCCGTTCCACTGGCCGCTCGCCCGGACGGAGACGGGGGCGTAGATCATCGGGCAGACGGTGTCCCGCGCCGCCATGCGGTCGATCTCGCCGTCGACCGCCGCCAGTTGCGCGCAGGCCTCGGCGGCCCGTGCGTGGCCCTGCGGCGGGTTGCACATCAGCAGGGTGCCGCGGGTGTCGCTGGACTGGGCGCTGCCCTTGGTGAGCGTGAGGTAGAGCCAGTTGCCCGGGAGGCTCTCCCGCTCGACGGCCTGTGCGGGAACCGTCGCGAGGACGAGAAGGGAGGCCGCCGCCAGCAGGACGCCCCGGACACCGGCCCGTCCCGCCTTCACTGTGGTGGAGTGTGTCATTCCCGATGCATCGGCACGGCGGCCTCGGAACCCCACCCCGGCTCACCCGAACGGGACTCCCCGCGCGCGTGACGAGCCGCCAGGTCGAACGCGGCGAGCACCACCCGGGACTGGTATTCGACCTGCCGCGTGACCGGTATCCACCGCGCCCCGCAGCCGTCGCGGTAGTCGGCGCACCAGGCCTCGATGAGCCGGTCCAGCTCCGGCAGGGCACCGGCCGGGTCGTGCCCGGCGCCGGTGACGAGCCGGTGCAGCAGCCCCGCCGTGCGCAGTGCGAGGCGCCGTCCGGCGATGCGCAGGGTGGCGAGGTGGGCGGTGCTCAGGGGTGGCAGCGGCTGGGCGTCGACGGTGGCGATGTCGGGGTCCCAGGTGTCGGCCAGCCCGGGGCAGACCAGTAAATAGTCGTCCACCGGGGCGAGCAGCCGCGCGGTGTCGGGGGTGGCGGGCAGGTGATGGCGGATCCGCCCGAGGAGCCGTGCCAGCAGCCGGGAGTCGTGGCGCAGGGTGCGGCTGACCGTGCGCAGGACCGTGGCCGCGTCGGCGGGTGTGGTGTCGTCCTCCACCGCGGCCACGCCCCACATGGGTGCCTCCACCACAGCGGTCACCGTGCCGTACCGGTGCGGGTGGAACCACGTCGACTCGACGGCGGCCTCGGTGATCGCGGCGGCCAGATCGCCCCGGCGCGGCGGCGGGATCCGGTAGACGGCGGGGCCGAGGGGCGGCCAGTAGAGGGTGTCGTACGGGCCGAGTTCGCGGGGGATGCCCAGGCGGGCCGCGGTCTGCGCGAGGCGGCGCGGGAAGCCGGGCAGGTCGTGGGTGAGCTCGACGAAGCCGCCGCCGACGTCGACACCGTGCAGGGAGCACTGCAGGAAGGGCCGCAGTTCGTCCTGGAGGGCGAGCAGGGCGCGGGTCTCGGGCAGTGCGGCGCTCTCCGCTCCGTCGGGCAGCCATTCGGGCTGTTCCAGGAAGCCGGGCCGGAAGAAGTTACGGAAGTAGCTGCCGAGGGTGTACGGGCCCTGCAGCCAGCCCTCGTTGCGGCGCAGTCCGTCGGGGTCGAGGCAGAGCAGGAGGTTCCAGGTGGCGTCGGCGTGCTCGTGGCGGCGGGGGTCGGCGAGGGCATGCTCGGCGAGCCGTAGGGCGGTGGCGCCGCCCACGGGTTCGTTGGCGTGCGGTCCCGCGACGACGAGGGCGTGCCGACTGCCGTGGCCGACGGAGAGCAGCCACAGGGGGGTGCCCGCGCGGGAGGTGCCGACGCGGCGCAGACGTGCCTGCGCGGGGTGGCGGGTGACGAGCGCGGCCGCCCGGGCGCCGAGTTCGTCGACGGTCGGGTAGCGGAGGAGCGGGAGCAGGGCGCACCTCCGCGAGCCGGTGCCGTCGATTCACCTGGTGTACATGAAGTACGCACAGTCAGTCACGAGTTCAGCGGCACGTCAACACCCCTGCATGTACAGGGATTTCCACCACCGCACCCCGTAAAGCCAAGGCCAGAGCTAAGGTTTGGCTCACTCAGCGGCGAGCGCAGAGACCACGGCGAGCGCACTGTTCACCCGAGCGCTCAGTTCACGGCTGGCGCTCAGTTCACGGCTGGCGCTCAGTTCACGGCTTGCGCTCAGTTCACGGCGAGCCGGAAGGCCATCTGGCCGAACCCGACCTGGTCGCCCTCGCGGACGACGGCCGCCCCGATGACGCGTCGGCCGTTCACCGTCGTGCCGTTGGTCGAGCCGAGGTCCCGCAGCACCCACATGCCGCCCTGGCGGGTCAGCTCGGCGTGCACGCGGGAGACCGTCTCGTGGGTCAGCCGCAGTCCGTTCGCCGGGTCGCGCCCTATGCGCAGCGGGTGGCCGCCGCCGGGGTGCGGCAGCAGCAGTTTGGGCAGCCGTTCGGCCTGCCAGGCCCTGCGCAGCCGTACGCCGAAACCGGAGACCGCCTCGACGGTGCCGAAGACCAGACGCGAGAGCCGGCTCTCCTGGGGCAGGTCGGCGGTGAGGGCGAGCAGCTCGTCGGAGCGGCGGGCGACGAGGGCGAGTTCCATGCGCCGGATGAACGTGTCGTGCGACAGACGGCCCATGGCGACGCCGTCCCTGAGCACCTGCAGCGCCTTGTCGCGCTCCGCGTCGGAGAGCCGCGCGGGGTACGTGTTGAACTCGAAAGACGACGTCACGCTCGTGATTGTCGGTCAGCCGCGCCGGGGTGTCCAGAAAACGGGAAAACGTCCGCCACGCGCGCGTACCGACGACACCCGCCGTAAAAGGGAAGATTCAAAAGCGGATTGATCTCGTTTGACGCACCATGGACGGGCTACATCACGGTGAGCAGACGAAGGGGAACCGTCCGTGCAGTTCGAGGTGTGGGCACCGCAGGCAGACCGTGTGACGCTTCATTGCGGGGACACCACCCGCGCGTTGGAGCGTGATCCGGAGCGAGAGGGCTGGTGGCGGGGGGAGGCGGAGGCCGAGGACGGTACCCGGTACGGCTACGCGCTGGACGACGGTCCAGTGCTGCCGGACCCGCGTTCGCGCCGTCAGCCGGACGGGCCGGACGGGCGGAGCGCGGTCGTGGACCACGGCCGGTATGCCTGGCGGACCGAGTGGGCCGGACGCCCGCTGCCGGGCGCGGTCCTCTACGAGCTGCACGTGGGCACGTACACCGGGGAGGGCACCCTGGACGCGGCCGCCGAGCGGCTCGGGCATCTCGTCGAACTGGGCGTCACGCACGTCGAGTTGATGCCCCTGTGCCCCTTCCCCGGCCGCCACGGCTGGGGGTACGAGGGGGTCTCGCTGTGGGCGGTGCACGAGCCGTACGGCGGACCCGAGTCGCTGAAACGGTTTGTCGACCGGGCGCACGAACTCGGCCTCGGCGTCGTCCTCGACGTGGTGCACAACCACCTCGGCCCGTCGGGGAACTACCTGCCGCTCTTCGGTCCGTACTTCACCGAGACCCACCACACGCCCTGGGGCGCCGCCGTCAACCTGGACGCGCCCGGCTCCGACGAGGTGCGCGACTACTTCCTCGGCAGCGCGCTGGCGTGGCTGCGCGACTACCGGCTCGACGGACTCCGGCTGGACGCGGTGCACGCGCTGCGGGACACGCGCGCGTGCCATTTCCTGGAGGAACTGTCGACGGCGGTCGACTCCCTCGCGGGCGAGCTGGGCCGGCCGCTGTTCCTGATCGCCGAGTCGGACCTGAACGACCCGCGGATCATCACCCCGCGCGAGGAGGGCGGTCTCGGGCTCCAGGCGCAGTGGAACGACGACTTCCACCACGCCCTGCACACCGCGCTGACCGGCGAGTCCCAGGGCTACTACGCCGACTTCGCGCGCTCCCCCCTCGCCGCTGTCGCCAAGACCCTCACCGGCGGCTTCTTCCACGACGGCGCGTACTCCAGCTTCCGCGGGCGGCACCACGGGCGCCCTCTGGACCGCTCGCGGGTGGCGGGGCACCGGCTGCTGGGGTACAGCCAGACCCACGACCAGATCGGCAACCGCGCCCAGGGCGACCGGCTCGCCGCGAACCTCTCCCCCGGCCTCGTGGCCTGCGCGGCGACGCTGACGCTGACCGCGCCGTTCACGCCGATGCTCTTCATGGGCGAGGAGTGGGCGGCGGGCACGCCCTGGCAGTTCTTCACCGACCACACCGACCCCGAACTCGCCGAGGCGGTACGGCGGGGCAGGCGCCGGGAGTTCGCCGCGCACGGGTGGGCCGAGGAGGACGTGCCCGACCCGCAGGACCCCGCGACCCGCGACCGCTCCTGCCTGGACTGGTCCGAGCCCGACCGCGAGCCGCACGCGCGCGTGCTGGCCTGGTACCGGCGGCTCATCGCCCTGCGGCACGAGCAGCCCGACCTCACCGACCCCGACCTCGCCGACACCAAGGTGGCGTGCGACGAGGAACAGCGCTGGCTCGCCTTCCGGCGGGGGGACGTGCGGGTGGCCGTCAACCTCGCCAAGGAGCCGGCGCGGATCCCGCTGGGCCCTCGGCAGACGCGCGTACTGGCCGCATGGGAGCCCGTGGAGGCACCGGGCGAGGACGGGGTGCTGCACCTGCCCGGAGAGTCCTGCGTGGTGCTGCTCCAGGGGTGAGCCGGGGCCGAGGGCGCGGGCAGGGGCGGGAAGTGAGCCGCGTCGGGACTGAGCCGGGGCCGGAAGCGCGAGCCTGGGTCGGGTGTGAGCCTCGGGCGGACGCGAGCCCGGGGCGGGACTGAGCCTGGGCCGGAAGCGCGGCCGGGGTCGAGTGTGAGCCTCGGGCGGGCGCGAGCCCGGGGCGGGACTGAGCCTGGGCCGGAAGCGCGGCCGGGGTCGGAAGCGCGGGCCAGGGTCGGGTGTGAGCCTCGGGCGGGCGCGAGCCCGGGGCGGGACTGAGCCTGGGCCGGAAGCGCGGCCGGGGTCGGAAGCGCGGGCCAGGGTCGGGTGTGAG
>NZ_JBSFOK010000072.1:0-29926 GCF_053587635.1 Streptomyces sp. NPDC003635
GGGAAGAACTCGTACCAGGAGCCGTACAGGGCCCGTTCCCGCTCGACCAGCAAAGGCAGCGGATCGGAGGCGGTGACCAACTCCCGCAACGGATAACGCGACAACACCTCGTGCACATCGGGCCGGAAGGCGGCGGCCAGCCGGGACACCACGGGAAGCGAGTCGTCCAGGAGGGACCCGGCCGCGCGGACGAGGACCTGCCGCTGGTCGGCGGGCACCCCGGCCGCCGCGCGCTCGAGGAGGTCGGCGCCCTCCTCCAGGACCACGCCGACATCGATCCCGGCCGGCACCTTGATCCGGGCCTTGCGGCGCCAGGTCGTCACCGGGTCGCTCCAGGCCTCGACCTGGAACGTCCAGTGGCCGGTGGCGGTGGGGGTGACCTCGGCGCCCCAGCGGTCGCTGCCCGGCGCCAGTTCGCGCATCGGCGTCCAGGGGCCCGGCCGGCCCTCGGGATCCCGCAGGACGACATTGGCGGCCACGGCGTCGTGCCCCTCGCGGAACACGGTCGCCGAGACCTCGAACGTCTCGCCCACGACCGCCTTCGCCGGGCGCCTGCCGCAATCCACGGCCGGCCGCACATGCCGTACCGGGATGCGGCCGATGGCCGCGGTTGCCTTCATGGTCTCCTCCGCCGTAGTCGTGGCCGGGCCCCATCGAGGGCCCGGCCGGGGATTCAAGCTGCGTGGGAAGGGATCTACCTTCCCGCCCGGGAACGCCGCTTGGTGCTGGGTGGACCCCGTCGGGCCGCGCGGCCGGGACGGGGTCGTTCGCTCTGCTCGCGCAGATAGGTGCCGAGGCTGGTGCGCAGATAGCGCTCGGCGGCGTCCGCGGCCTCGCGCGCGCAGCGCTTGCCCATCAGCACACACAGCGTGTAGCCCGAGTCCTCGAAAGTGGCCCTTACCGCGCTGTCGTTCGGGGACGCGAGCATGACGCGTTCCCAGGCCCGGTAGCGCCCAAGCTGGCGGGCGACTTCGGCTTTGGCCGGTAGCAACATGACGCCGTTCACCTCTCGGGATTCATGGCAGGCCACCACCGCGTACTCAGGGGGTGGCGTTGCGGACACACGGATGGGCATGGGTCTTCACTCATGGTGCACGTGTGGCGACTCAACGTCTTGTTAGAGCTTCAACTATGTCGCGTGTCGCTCATCGTGCTCGTGTTGCACGAATGGCGTAGCACTCTCACTCTTGAGGTGACTCTGAAGCGATCAATGCTCACGCTTCGCGTTCGGGGCCCGTCCCGCGGGGACGGGGAAGCGCCGAGCCTCGCCGGTGAGGAGCGAACGAGATGAAGACCGCAGTGCCCTGCTACTACCACCTCGACGTGGAAGTCAGCCCGGAACGGGTCGGACAGGTCAGGCGCATCCTGGCCGCTCACCTCAGGTACTGGGACCTGGAGAACCTGGTGGAACCCGTCTGTGGCGGTGCCGAACTGCTGCTGACCGCCATCGACGAACACGCCACGGACAAGAACACGTCGATCGAGATGTGGTGGAACGGCCAGCACCTGATCACGGCCATCGGGGACAACGACCGCGAGCTGCGCCCGGACCTGGAACTGCGCGGCTGCCTGGAACAGATCGCCGCGATCAGCGACGGCTGGGGCTGCTGCGCCACGGACACCGGCAGCAAGGTCATCTGGTTCTCGCAGCGGGCCCGCGCCGGCGAGCGCGTCCCGCTGGTGCCGACCGCCCCGGCGCCGAGCCTGCGCGAGGTGCTTCAGGTGCCCCGCGAGGTCCGGACCGCCTCGCTGGCGGCCCCGGCCGACGCTCCCGAACGGCTGCTGGAGGAGGCGCGGTGACGGCGCGCAAGAACCGCGCGGGGGTGCCCGTCTGGAGCGGGCACCCGTACCCGCTGGGCGCCGCCTACGACGGACAGGGCACCAACTTCGCCCTGTTCAGTGAGGTCGCCGAGCGCGTCGAACTGATCCTGGTCGACGAACGCGGCCGGCACAGCGCGGTCGAACTGACCGAGGTCGACGGGTTCGTGTGGCACGGCTACCTGCCCGGCGTCGGCCCCGGCCAGCGCTACGGCTACCGGGTGCACGGACCCTGGGCCCCGGCCCTCGGCCACCGGTGCAATCCGGCGAAGCTGCTGCTGGACCCGTACGCCCGTGCGGTGGACGGCCAGGTGGACAACCACGCCTCCCTCTTCGAGCGGGCCCCCGAGGGGCCCGCCCCGGGCGACAGTGCCGGGCACACCATGCTCGGCGTGGTGACCGACCCGTACTTCGACTGGGGCGACGACCGACCGCCCAGGCGGCCGTACGCCGACACCGTCATCTACGAGGCCCATGTGCGCGGCCTGAGCCGCACCCACCCGGATGTCCCCGCCGAACTGCGCGGCACCTACGCCGGGCTCGCGCACCCCGCGATCGTCGAGCACCTGACCTCGCTGGGCGTCACGGCCGTCGAGCTGATGCCGGTGCACCAGTTCGTCCAGGACGGCGTGCTCACCGACCGGGGCCTCGCGAACTACTGGGGCTACAACACCATCGGCTTCTTCGCCCCGCACAACGCCTACGCCGCGCACGGCACCCGGGGCCAGCAGGTCAGCGAGTTCAAGTCGATGGTGAAGGCGCTGCACGAGGCCGGCCTCGAAGTGATCCTCGACGTCGTCTACAACCACACGGCCGAAGGCAACGAGAAGGGCCCCACCCTGTCTTTCCGGGGCATCGACAACGCCTCCTACTACCGGCTGGTGGACGGCGACTGGTCGCACTACTACGACACCACCGGCACCGGAAACAGCCTGCTGATGCGGCACCCCTACGTGCTGCAGCTGATCATGGACTCGCTGCGGTACTGGGTCACCGAGATGCACGTCGACGGCTTCCGCTTCGACCTCGCGGCGACCCTGGCCCGGCAGTTCCACGAGGTGGACCGGCTGTCGGCGTTCTTCGACCTGATCCAGCAGGACCCGGTGATCAGCCGCGTGAAGCTGATCGCCGAGCCGTGGGACGTCGGTGAGGGCGGCTACCAGGTGGGCAACTTCCCGCCCCTGTGGTCCGAGTGGAACGGCAAGTACCGGGACACCGTGCGCGACTTCTGGCGCGGCGGCGAACACACCCTCGGCGACTTCGCCTCCCGGCTGACCGGCTCCTCCGACCTGTACCAGCACAGCAAGCGCCGCCCGCGCGCCAGCGTCAACTTCGTCACCGCGCACGACGGGTTCACCCTGCGCGACTTGGTCTCGTACAACGACAAGCACAACGAGGCCAACGGTGAGGGCAACCGGGACGGCGAGAGCACCAACCGGTCCTGGAACTGCGGGGCCGAGGGCGAGAGCGCCGACCCGGCCGTGCTGGAGCTGCGCGCCCGCCAGCAGCGCAACTTCCTCGCCACACTGCTGCTCTCGCAGGGCATCCCGATGCTGTGCCACGGCGACGAACTCGGGCGCACCCAGGGCGGCAACAACAACGCCTACTGCCAGGACAACAAGGTCTCCTGGATCGACTGGCGACTCACCGAGGAGCAGCGCGAACTCGCCGACTTCACGCGGTACGTCATCGAGCTGCGCACCGCCCACCCCGTGCTGCGCCGGCGCCGCTTCTTCCGTGGCGAGACCGTCACGCACGCCGGACAGCCGCTCCCCGACCTGGTATGGCTGCTGCCGGACGCCCGCGAGATGACGGAGGAGGACTGGCGACGCTCCGACGCCCACTGCGTCGGCGTGTTCCTCAACGGCGACGCCATCGCCGAACCGGACCAGTGCGGCCGCCCGGTCGTGGACGACTCCTTCCTGCTCCTGCTCAACAGCTACTGGGAGCCGGTGGAGTTCCAGCTCCCGGACCCGGCGTACGGCGAACGCTGGACGACCCTGATCGACACCGCCGAGTCCCAGGGCGCCCCCGACGAGACGGAGCACAAGGCTGCCACCACCCTGACGGTCACCGAGCGCAGCCTCGTACTGCTGTCGCGCCCGTCCCGCTCAGCGTGCCCGGCGTGAGGTCACCGTTCCCGGCGTGAGGTCACCGTGAACTGCGCGCCGTCCGAGTCCCGCAGGACCGCCTCGTCCTCGGTCTTCGACAGGACGCTGCCGCCGTGCTGCTCGGCCGTCCGGGCGCACGCGGCGACGTCCCGGACGGCGAAGTGGACCTGCCAGTGCGGGCGGATGGTGGGGTCGGGGGCGGCGCCGAGGGCCCCGGACTCGATCCGGGCCACGACGTCTCCCTGGCTGCGCAGGACGACCTCGCCCCCCTCGTAGTGCACCTCGCAGCAGCCCGGGCGCTGCGAGGCCCAGTCCAGGACCTCGCCGTAGAAGATCGCGGAGTCGAAGGCGTCGCGGGTGTGGAGCCGGATGAAGGCCGGGGAGGAGCGGCGCCAGGTCTCCCAGTCGCCGACCAGCTTGCCTTCCCAGATCCCGAAGGTGGCGCCGTCCCGGTCGGCGAGCAGCGCCGCGCGGCCGGGCGGGAAGGAGAGCGGTCCGACGGCGGCCGTGCCGCCGCGCTCCTGCACCCGCGCCACCGCCTCGTCCGCGCTCGGTACGGCGAAGTAGGGCGTCCAGGCGACGGCCATCTGCCACATCGTGGCGACCGCGGCGATCCCGGCGACGGGCACACCGTCGGCCAGGGCGATCCGGAAGCGCTCGCCGAGCGTGCCGGTACGCCAGCGCCAGCCGAAGACGGCGCTGTAGAAGTCCTGGGTGGTCTCCAGGTCCCGGCTGGTCAGGCTCACCCAGCAGGGCGCGCCGAACACGGAGTGCGTGGAGACCACGTTCTTCGTGCCGCTGGGGACCTTCGTGTCGTGATTCATGGCTGTCGCGTCCTGGTCTCACCGGGCCGGCGGCCACCGGCGTCTCTTCCCAGTGTCCGGCCGGTATCCGTTGCGGCGCCTGCCGAGTACCCCGGCCGGTTCGCCGAAACAATGATGATTCCACCCACCACGCGGTGGCATACCGCTGCACGAGTGACGAGGATGGATGAGTGACCCGTGTACCCCGCGAGCCCGCCGATGAGACCGACCGCATCTCCGAGCTGGAGGAAGAGGTCGACCAGCTGAAACACGCCGTCGCGTCGCACGCCGTCGTGGACCAGGCGATCGGGATGATCGTGGCCCTCGGCCGGGTCGCCCCGGAGGAGGGCTGGACGGTGCTGAAGGACGTGTCCCAGCACACCAACATCAAGCTCCGCCAGGTGGCTGACCTCATCCTGGTCTGGGGTCGCGACGGGGAGATGCCCCCGCAGATCCGCGTCGAACTCGAGGAGGCTCTCGAGCGGCACGGTCCGACGCAGATCCCGGGGGTGGCCGAGGAACTCTAGGGCGCCTTGACGAGCAGTTCCTCCCGCAGCTGGGTGAAGCAGCCGCTGAGCAGCCGGGAGACGTGCATCTGGGAGATCCCCAGCTGCTGGGCGATGCAGCTCTGGGTCATGCCCCGGAAGAACCGCAGATAGAGGATGGTGCGCTCACGCTCGGGCAGCCGCTCCAGGCAGGGCCGGACGGCGACCCGGTCGACGACGACGTCGAAGGCGGGATCGGGTCCGCCGAGGGAGTCACCGAGGGCGTAGCCGTCGGTGCCGGGCATCTCCGCCTCCAGCGACAGTGCGGAGAAGCAGTCCAGGGCCTCCATCCCGGTACGCACCTCGTCCTCGGTCAGCTCGGTGAGCTCGGCGATCTCCTGGACGGTGGGGGCGTGCCCCTGGGAGGTCTGCGACAGCTCCTTGGCGGCCTGCCGCACCCGGTTGCGTAGATCCTGGACCCGGCGCGGCACGTGCAGGGTCCACATGTGGTCCCGGAAGTGCCGCTTGATCTCGCCGGTGACGGTCGGCACCGCGTACGCCTCGAAGGCGCAGCCGCGGGCGGGGTCGTAGTGGTCGACGGCCTTGACGAGGCCGAGCGCGGCCACCTGGTACAGATCCTCGAGAGCCTCGCCGCGTCCCTTGAAGCGGACCGCGATGCGCTCCGCCATGGGCAGCCAGGCCTGGACCAGTCGGTCGCGGAGCGCCTTGCGCTCCGGTCCCTCGGGCAGCCGCGCGAGCCGAGCGAAATCGGCCGCGGTGTCGGGGGCGTCGTCGTGCGGGTGCTGCTTCGTTCTGCCGGTGGCGGACATGAAGCGCACCTCCCTCAGCAGGTGCTGGATGGGGCAGTCACCGTGGGAAGCACGAACTTCGGACCGCGCGGAGCGACATCCGGGGCCCGTCAGCCGGGCTCCCACGGACGTGCCTCCTGTCCGAAGCACTTCATAGAGGATTCCCAGCCAAGGCCGTCTCAAAACAATTGCCCCGATTTAAGTGAATATGGTGCACATTCCGAAGTCGCTCGAATCCGGTGCGTGAGAGTCACCCCGGATCCGGGTCGCCGACGTGATGTGCGGCACGCTCGTGACCCCGCTCGACGGACCCGTGCGACGGATAGTGCCTGGGCAGCGCTTGATCAGCGATCAAAGCGGGTGAATGCGCTGGCCACAGCGCATTCCGCTCATTTGACAGTGGTCCGAGCGCACAGATAGGAAGCAGCTCTCTGAGGTCGAAGAGGTGCAGTGTGTGCGAGCCGAACGTGGTCGGGGACTGGCAGGAGTACGACGAGCATGCCGGTCTGCGCGTCCGCGTCCACCGTCTGGAGAAGGCCGAGCCTCCACGCGGACGTGACGACGCCGCCGAGGGCCTGGCCTACTTCCGCCTGCGCGTGACCGTCGAGAACCGCGGCGAGCGGCACTACGGCATCCACCTCGAGGACGGCCAGCTCGACGTGCGGATCGGCACGGACGGCGAGGGCGCCTTCATCGACTGGCGCAACTCGCAGTTCATCGAGGGCTTCGACGTCTATCCGCTGCGCCGGGCCACGGCCGTGCTCTACGCGGCCGGGCCCGAGGAGAACCTCGGTCAGATCGATGTGCAGATCCAGCTGCGCGTCGACGAGGAGTGGACCGAGCGCAGGCTGTGGGCGGGCGGCATCGGGCTGTCCGAGGACCCCCTCCAGGCCGGCGCGGGACGGGAGTGCCTGGCCCACCAGGTGAGCAACTTCCTGCGCGACCAGGCCGAAGAGGGCACCGCCTGACACGAGCGCCGCGCGCGGGGCGCGGGATGCTCTCGCCTCAGTGCGGCGCCCCCTCGCCTCAGTGCGGGATGCCGTCGATGATCTCGCGGGCGCCCTGACGCAGCAGCGCCACGGCGACCGAGGTGCCGAGCGTGGCCGGATCCAGTCGGCCGGCCCACTCGTGGGCGTTCAGCCGGGTCTTGCCGTCCGGGGTGAACACGCAGGCCCGCAGGGCGAGTTCCCCGCCGTGCTCGACGCGCGCGTACCCGGCGATCGGGCTGTTGCAGTGCCCCTGGAGGACATGCAGGAACATCCGCTCGGCGGTGGCCTCCCGGTGGGTGTCCGGATCGCCGAGGCCGCTGACGGCGTCGATCAGCTCGCTGTCGCCCACACGGCACTGCAGGGCGAGGATGCCCGCACCGATCGGCGGCATCATCGTCTCGGGGGACAGCACCTCGCTGATCACGTCCCGCCGTCCGATGCGCTCCAGACCGGACACCGCGAGAAGCAGCGCGTCGGCCTCGCCCGCGCGCAGCTTCTCCAGCCGCCGGTTGGCGTTGCCGCGGAAGGGCACGCACTCCAGATGCGGTTGGGTCGCGGCCAGTTGGGCGATCCGGCGCACCGAGGAGGTGCCGATGCGGGTGCCCTCGGGCAGTTCGTCCAGGGTGAGCCCGTCCGGATGGATGAGGGCGTCCCGGATGTCGTCCCGCTTCAGGAACGCGGCGAAGACGGTACCGGCCGGCAGCGGCCGGTCGGCGGGCACATCCTTGACGCAGTGCACCGCGAGATCGGCCTCTCCGGCCAGCAGGGCGGCGTCCACCTCCTTGGTGAACGCCCCCTTCCCCTCGACCTTGGACAGGTCCCCCATCCACTTGTCGCCGGTCGTCCTCACCGGCACGACCTCGGTGCGCACCCCCGGATGCAGGGCCGTCAACTCGGCTCGGACACGCTCCACTTGGGCGAGCGCCATGGGCGAGTCGCGGGAGACGATACGGATCAGTTCGGGGACGGACATGCCGCCACGATAGACCTTCCGATCACAAGCCCCCTGCCGTACCGCTCGATTCCCGTCGCGCAGGGGCGTGGACGCCGTTGTCGTGCATGGTGAGGGCGGCGGGCCCGCGAGATGCATGTGCGCTACGGCGTTCCGCGGCCCCGCGTGAGGACCGTGAGCGCCCCGGCCGTGAGCAGGCCTGCGACGAGGAAGGTGCCGCGTACTCCGAGGGGTCCGAGCAGGGCGCCGCCGAGGAGGGCGCCGACGGCCACGCCCGCGTTGAAGGCGACCGAGTTGGCGGCCAGGGCGGACTCGGTGCGGCCCGGGGCCACGTGCAGCACCTGGCTCTGCGAGGCCATGAACGCGGGGCCCACCGACGCCCCGAGCAGCATCAGCAGCGCGATCGTCGCCACCGGGTGGTGGCCCGCCGTGTACAGGCCGAGCAGGGCGATCAGCTGAGTGGTCACCGGCACGGCGAGCGTGGCGCGCGGGAACCGGTCCAGGAGCGGCCCGGTCACGGTCACCCCGGCAAGGCCCGCCGCCCCGAAGGCCAGCAGTACCGCCCCCACCGCGTCCTCGTCGAACCCGCTCACCTCCTCCAGGAAGGCCGCGATGTAGGTGAAGGCGGTGAACACACCCGTCACCGACAGGGCGGTGGTGGTCACGACGACGAGGAAGCGGCGGCGGTCGGGGCGGACGCCGTAGGCCGAGTGGCTCTCCTGCGGGCGGGAGGTCGGCAGGAGCACGGCGACCGTGACGAGCGACACCAGCGCGAGCGCGCCGAGCACCGCGAACGGGGTCCGCCAGCCGGCCTGCCCGCCCAGCCAGGTCCCGGCCGGCACGCCGAGCACCGTGGCCAGCGAACCGCCGACCGACAGCAGCCCGATGATCCGGCCGCGCCGCTCGGGCGGGTACAGGCCGACCGCGACCGGCCCCATCACCGACCAGTACAGCGCCTGCGCGAGCGCGGTCGTCGCACGGGCCCCGGCCAGCGGGCCGTAGGAGACGACGTCCATGGCAGAGGCCCAGCTGGCCGCGGCGAGGAGGCCGAGCAGGACGACGAGCAGATGGCGGCGGGGGACCGCGCGGGTGGCGTGGGCGAGGGGCAGTGACACCACCACGACGGTGAGCGCGTAGCCGGTGACCAGCAGCCCGGCCCTCGGCAGCGACACCCCGAGGTCCTCGGACATCCGGGGCAGCAGGCCGACGGGCAGGTTCTCGGTGGTGTTGAAGGTGAACGCGGCCAGCATCAGCGCCGCGACGACGGCGCCTTTGCGCCAAGCCGCGTCGCGATCCACGGCTGTTGATCGGTAATCGGTCACCGGGCCACCCTGCGGGGCCGGTGACGGCGCCTCTACTCTTTCGTCCCAGGCCGAATCGAGGCCGGGAACCGAGGGAGGCCGCCTTGCCCCTGACCCTGGACCTGGGCACCGCCGACCTGACGCGCTGCCGGTTCGCGATCTCGCCGCTGTGCCAGACCCACGAGGCGCTACGACTGCTGCGCCGCCCCGCCCGTCACGGCTACCACCGGAGCTGGCTGCGCCGCGTCCGCCGAACCGTCGCCGGACTCGACCTGGCGCCGCTGTGGCTGTTCATCCCGCGCCCCGGCGGCTACACCCCCGACTTCCTGGGACCGCCGCCGACCGAGCCGTACCCCCGGATCGAGGACGAGCTCGCGCGGATGCGCGCCACCGACCCGGCCCTCGCGCACGCCGAGATGGCCCGCTCGCTGGCCTGTACGCCGGGACTCGCGGCCTCGCCCCAGGGGCGCGCGGCGCTCGACGACCCCGCGGCCACCGTGCGGCGGCTCGCCGATCTCACCGAGCGGGCCTGGCACGCCTTGCTCGCCCCCGACTGGCCGCGCCACCGCGCCGTGCTGGAGGCCGACGTCGCCCACCGCTCCCGGCAGGCCGCCGGCGGCGGACTCGACGCGCTCCTCACCGGCCTGCACCCCGGCATCGGCTGGTCGGGACACACCCTCACCCTGCGCATGTACGACGACCTCGTCGACGCCCAACACGCCGACGGGCGCGGTGTGGTGCTGATGCCGAGCGTGTTCGTGTGGCCGGACGTGGTCAGCGGCTTCGCCCGCCCCTGGCAGCCCACGGTCATCTACCCGGCGCTCGGCATGGGCCGTCTGCACGACCCCGCCCCGCCGGGCCCGCCCGAGGCTCTGGCCCGGCTGCTCGGCCACCAACGCGCGGCGATCCTCGGCGGGTTGGCGGCCCCCGCCTCGACCACCGAACTCGCCGGCCGGCACGGCCTCGCCGCGTCGACCGTCTCGGCCCATCTGTCGGTGCTGCGGGAGGCGGGCCTGCTGACCTCCCGCCGCGAGGGGCACTACGTCCTGTACGGGCGGACCGACCTGGGCGACAGTCTGGTCAGGGGACCAGCGGCTCGCTGAGCTCGATCGCCCGCTGCGCCGCGGCGAGCGCGAGGTCGTCGCCGACGTCCAGGGCCGTGTCGGTCAGCTTGATGACGTGTTCGTCGCCGTGGGCGAGGGCCCGCTCCATGACCTCCTCGGCGGTGAGGCGGGCGGGCGGCTCGTAGGCGACCGGTTCGTCGGGGCCGTACATGGCCGTGACGGCGGCGGACGCGGTCCAGGCCGCCCGCAGGCTCGGTGCCCACAGCTCACGGGGCAGCGAATCCAGCGTGCGCAGGACGGCGTTGGGCGCGGTCGCCGCGTGCACGAGCATCGTCGGCTCGCCGTGGCCGTGGGTGGCGTAGCGATGGGTCGTGGCGCGGACCAGTTCGGTGAGCCGGGCCCGGGCGGTGTCCGGGTCGGTGACGTCGTCGGCCCAGAGGGGCAACCCGTGCACGGCGGCCAGGCGGTTGAGGAAGCCCACATGGCCCCGGGGGATGGTGGGCACGGCGTCCAGGGCGGCCGAGGCGGTCGGCGCGCCCGGCAGCACGGCGACACCGGTCACCGGCTGGTGGCGGGCCGCCCAGTAGCCCAGGGCGTGCGCGAGTTCGGTGCGCCGGGGCGCCGTCTCACCGGCTTCGAGGGCGCGTACGGCGTGGCCGGCCCGGATGACGACGTGGGTCGCTCCGCCGTACATCCCGGGCAGCAGGCGCGGCCACCACTCGGCGAGGACGTCCCGCCAGGGACGCGTCGCGAGGATGCGGGTGAAGTGGTCCGTCCAGTCCGCGATCCGGCGCGGATCGCCCAGCGCCGATTGCCAGTTGTCATCGGTGACAGGGTCCGTGCGGCCGGGGAAGTCCTCCAGTCTGTCCCGGTACAGGTCCACCCAGCGGTGCACGTCCCCCGCGTGCCCGTGCGCGGCGAGCGCCTCGACGACCATGGGCGCGTGGTTCGTCAGCCAGCCCTCCCGTTCGGGGCCGGCTGCGTGCAGGCGTTCCAGGGCTTCTTCGAGCTGTCCGCTCGTGTCGACGGTGTCCATGATGAGCACGCTAGACACCGTCCGACGCCGCCGGATCGGGCCCGGGGCGGAGGCGCCGAGCGGCGCTGGTCCTAGTCCCCGGGCCCGAGGGCCTCAGGCGTACGGGTCGAAGGTGATGCCCGACGGCTTGGCGGAGGAGAGGTGGTTGCCGAAACTGGCGTCCTTCAGACCGAAGTGGGCGCTGCCGAAGTCGTACGCCACGAGCTTGTCGCGGACACCGGAGGGGTAGCCGTTCCAGCCGACCAGCGGCGGGTACTGCCAGGTGCCCTTGTGGTTCTCCGGGGGCTCGTCGTTGGAGTTGGCGAGCCGGAAGCAGTGGGTGCTGATGCCGTCCTTGTGGTACACGATCTTGGCGTGCGTGCCCTCGAAGCGGACCGAGGACGCCGCGGTCACCGTGAACGAGCCGTGGTTGGACGTGGAGACGTACTTGACGGAGCCGCTCTGCACCCAGATCACGACGTGCTCCCAATCGTGCCGGTGCCCGCCGATGCTGGTGCCGGGAAGCGCCTGGTCCTTCTCGAAGTACAGGCCGTACAGGTAGGCGCACCAGCCGTTGTTGCACTTGTAGCGCGAGTAGCTGTTGGTGTTGTCCAGGTCGGAGGCGTCACGGCAGTTGCCGTTGAGGGCGCCGGTGGGGTTCAGGCCGCCGTTGACGGTCCCGTCGGCGCTGATCGCGGGCGTGGCGTAGCAGCCGTCGGTGTCGTAGTCGAAGGCCGGTTGGTACGTGAACTCGGCGGACTCGGCGTTGGCGGGCAGGGCCGGCGGCGGGGCCGCGAAGGCGACGGAGGGGAAGGCGATGACGAACACGGCCGCACCGGCGAGACCGGTGAGCCATCTCCTGCGGTGCTTCTTCGACGACGATGACGACACTGCGTCCTCCTCGGGGCGCGGGCGCGGCCCAACGACTGTGGGGGAAAGGGAAGTTCGGCTTCCCGACTGCGACGCTCAGCTTCCCGATTTTTCATGTCCGCGCCAAGAGGGGGCAGGCGTCCGAGCGGTTACGGACACCCCAATACTTGGATCATGGCTGTGCGTCGGGCAGGTCCGCCGAGGACTCCTCCGGCGTGAGATCGGGCCGCAGCCGCAGCCAGGACGGCTGCCGCAGCAGCCCGGCCCGGGTTCGGGTGCTGAACCGCACCTCCCCGACCAGCCGGGGCACGACCCAGCGCGCGCCCGGGACCGCGGGCACGGGATCGAAGGGGCACACGTCCGTCGCGGCCGCCCGGAGCAGCCCGGCAAGCTCCCTGCGCTCCTGCTCGCTCCAGCCGGTGCCCACCCCGCCGACGTACCGCAGCCGCCCTTCGGTCCGCTGACCCACCAGCACCGCGCCGGGCAGGCCGGTGATCCGTCCCTTCCCCGGCAGCCAGCCGCCGACGATCACGTCCTCGCTGCGCATGTTGCGGATCTTGATCCAGTTCCGGGAGCGCACCCCGGGCTCGTACACGGAGTCCAGCCGCTTGCAGACCAGACCCTCCAGACCGTGCTCGCGCGTGGCCCGCAGCGCCTGCTCGCCGTGGCCCACGAGGGCCCCGGGCGTGGACCAGTGCGGTCCGTCCAGGCCGAGCCCCTCCAACCGCTCGCGGCGCCCCAGATAGGGGAGTTGGAGCAGGGGCTGTCCGGCGAGATGCATGACGTCGAAGAAGACCAGATGCGCCGGCACCACAGCGGCCCGGGCCGCCGCGCGGGCCGGTGCGTGGGCCAGCCCCATCCGGGACTGCAGCAACTGGAAGTCGGCACGCCCCTGCTCGTCGAGGGCCAGCACCTCCCCGTCCAGCACCGCCGGGGTGCTGCCCAGTGCGCCGCCCAGCGGCCGCAGTTCGGGGTAGGCGGCGGTGACCTCCTCGCCGGAGCGGGCCCGCAGGACCAGGCCCCCCTCCCCGTCGAGGTAGGCCACCACTCGCTGGCCGTCCTGCTTGGTCTCGTACGCCCAGCGCGCGTCCTGAGCGACGGGCGGCAGAGCGCCGGGGGTGGCGAGCATCGGAGGGATCAGCGGCAGGCTCACGGGAGAGTTGTCGACGGGCGGACCGTCAGCCACGCCCCGTGGCCTCGGGTTTCGCCTGAACGGCCGCCGCGTGGGCTGCTGCCCCGAAGCAGCCGCCGAACGGCGGACCCGCGCCGGGCCGAGGGGCCCGCCCGCGTGGGCTGAGGCGAGGGTCCCGGTGTGGTGATGAGCATGGCAGGCAGGGCGGTGCGGGCGGGGCAGGTCAGCGCGACCCGGGAGCTGATCCTGACCGCGGCCGAGCGGCTGTACGCCGAGCGCGGGGTCTTCGCGGTCTCCAACCGGCAGGTCGGCGAGGCCGCCGGGCAGGGCGACAACACCGTCGTCGGCTACCACTTCGGCACCAAGACCGACCTGGTCCGCGCCATCGTGCGCAAACACGCGGCGCCCATCGAGGAGCTCAGGACCGCCATGGTCGCGCGGGTCACCGGCTCCACGGAGCTGCGCGACCGGGCGGACTGCCTGGTGCGGCCCGTCTACGAGCATCTGGGCGCCCTCAACAGTCCCACCTGGTACGCCCGCTTCTGCGCCCAGGTCATGACCGACCCGGCGCTGCACCGGATGATGTCGGAGGAGGCGCTCGCCTCGCCGGCGCTGCGGGAGATCGTCACCGGCCTGCGCGCCAGTCTGCCCGGCCTGCCCGATGACATCCGGACCGAACGCGGTGACATGGCACGCCATCTCATCGTCCACATGACCGCCGAGCGGGAACGCGCACTCGCCGAGAACGCGCGCACGCCCCGCACCGACTGGCAGGACGCCGCGACCGGCCTGGTCGACGCCCTCGTCGGCATGTGGCAGGCCCCGGTCACGCCACGGGGCCGACCGACCCGCGGGGCCGCCTTTCTCGTCCCGATCGTGCTCGCGCACGCCCGAGGCTGCCCCTGGGGGAGAGGGGCGGCGCGGGCCGGCCCGAGCGGGAGTCCCCGGCGCTCCCTCCGCGGAAGTGGCCGAGATCGAGCGCGCGCTGACCCGGATCACCTACCTGAGCACCCGCGCCCGCCACCACGAACGCCTGATGGCGCTGGCGGGCGTGCCGATGGACCGGGCCGCCGTGGCGCTGCTGCGACAGGTCGCCGAGAGTGAGCCGCTGCGGCCGGGGGAGCTGGCCACCCGCCTCGGCGTGGAGGCCTCGCACGTCACACGGACCGTGCAGCAACTGGAGGGGACCGGCTACCTCTCCCGCGTCCCCGACCCCGCCGACCGCCGGGCCCAGCGCATCGAACTGACCGAGACCGGCCGGTACGCGGTCGCCAGCGTCCGCGAGGCGGGCTCCCGGGGGATGCAGCCGGCGCTGGCCGACTGGAAGCCCGAGGAGCTGCGGCAGCTCACCGGTCTGTTCCACCGGATGGTGGACGACTTCCTCGCGTACGCCGTGGACGAGGAGCCGGATCAGCAGGCGGCCACCCCCTGAGCTCTACCCTCCGGTAACATCCGGCGGCAGACGGTCCGGACCACGGAGGGGACAGAGTTGAGCACACGTGTGGGCATCGGTGACACGGTCGAGGACTTCGCCCTCCCCGACGAGACCGGCACCATCCGCAAGCTGTCGGAGCTGCTCGCCGAGGGGCCGGTGGTGCTCTTCTTCTACCCCGCCGCCCTGACCCCCGGCTGCACCGCCCAGGCCTGCCACTTCCGCGACCTCGCCACCGAGTTCGCCGCCGTCGGCGCCCGGCCCGTCGGCGTCAGCGGTGACCCCGTCGAGCGGCAGCAGGAGTTCGCCGGACGGCACACGCTCGGCATGCCGCTGCTGTCCGACGTCGACGGCACCGTGCGTGAGCGGTTCGGCGTGAAGCGCGGCCTCTCAGTGGCCCCGACCAAGCGGTCCACCTTCGTCATAGGGCAGGACCGCAGGGTGCTGGAGGTCGTGCGCAGCGAACTGCGCATGAACACCCACGCCGACCGCGCGCTGGAGGCGCTGCGCGCTCTGCGGGGCTGAGACGGCCCCGAGGGTATGGCGGAGGGGCTGGCGGACGGGCTGAGGGCCCGCCCGAAAGGCCCTCGCGGTTGATGGGCCGCGCCGACCGGACCATTCTGGACACTATGGAGCATCTCGCCGCGGCGGCGACCCTGGACGCCCACGGCACGGTGACGGGGTGGAGCGAAGGTGCCCGGACGCTGACGGGGTACCTGGCCGAGGAGGTCGTCGGGCGTCCGGCGGCCGAGCTGCTCGCCGAGGAGGTGCCGTCCGCGGCCCTGGTCGCGCGGGCCGGGCGGATCGTCCTGCGGCACCGCGCCGAGGGCACGGTGGCCGTCACCGTCGCGGCCTGTCCGCTGCTCGGCCCCGACGGCTCCGCCGCGGGCTTCGTGGTCACCACCGAACGGCACCTCGAGGGGCCGGAGGCCACCCTCGCCGCACGCGCCTTCGAACAGGCCTCCATGTCCATGTCCGTCTTCGACACCCAGCAGCGCTATCTCCGGCTCAACGAGGCCGCCTGCCGGGTGATGGGCGTCCCCGAGGAGGCCCTGCTGGGCCGGCCCTTCCCGGAGACCGTCGAGGACGCCGAGCACAGCCGCGGGTTCCACGACAACCTGCGCCAGGTCGCCCGGACCGGCCGGCCCGTCCGCTACGAGAGCTTCACGGGCGCGCCCGCCCTCAACCAGGACCACGCCTGGAGCATCGAGATGTGGCCGGTCCGGGACGACGACGGCGAGGTCGCGGCCGTCGCGCTCGCGGCTCTGGACAGCAGCGACCAGTACTGGGGCCGGCAGCGGCTCGCCCTGCTCAACGAGGCCGCCGCCTCCATCGGCACCACCCTGGACGTGGTCCGCACGGCCGAGGAGCTCGTGGAACTCCTCGTCCCCCGCTACGCCGACTTCGTCAGCGTCGACCTCCTGGAATGGGTGCTCGGCGCCGACGAGATGCCGACCGTGCCGGAGGGCGATGTCGTGCTGCGCCGCGTCGCGCACGGCTCCGCCCACGAGGGCACCCCCGAGGCCGCGGTGCGCCTCGGCGGCACCGACGTCTATCCCGAGTACTCCCCGCCGGCCCGCGCCCTGCACACCGGACGGGCGGTGCTCGGCCAGGCCGGCGAGCCCGACTTCGTCGACTGGATCGCCGAGCGCAACGCCGCTGCCCCCGCCGGACGGCCGTACCGCCGCGGCGTGCACTCGCTGATGGCCGTGCCGCTGCGGGCCCGCGGCACCACCCTGGGCGTCATGGTGGCGGTGCGGATCGCGCATCCGGAGGACTACGGCGTCGACGACACCGTCCTCGCCGAGGAACTGGCCAGCCGGGGCGCCGTCTGCGTCGACAACGCCCGCCGCTTCGCCCGCGAGCGCAGCACCGCGCTGGCCCTCCAGCACAGCCTGCTGCCACGCGGGCTGCCCGGCCAGCAGGTGGTGGACGTCGCCCACCGGTATCTGCCCTCGGGATCGCCGGCCGGGATCGGCGGCGACTGGTTCGACGTCATCCCGCTCTCCGGCAGCCGGGTCGGCCTGGTCGTGGGCGACGTGGTCGGGCACGGCATCCCGTCCTCGGCGACCATGGGCCGGCTCTGCACGGCCGTACGCACCCTCGCGGACGTGGACCTGCCGCCCGACGAACTGCTCACCCATCTCGACGACCTGGTCACCCACCTCGCCTCCGACGGCCATGACGACGAGGTCGCCGAACTCGGCGCCACCTGCCTCTACTCGGTCTACGATCCCGTCTCGCGCCGCCTGACGATGGCCGCCGCGGGTCATCCGCCCCCGGCGGTCCTGTTCCCCGACGGCACCGCCCGGCTCGTCCCGCTGTCCGCCGGACCCCCGCTCGGAGTCGGCGGACTGCCCTTCGAGGCCTTCGAACTGGAGCTGCCCGAGGGAGCGGTCGTCGCGCTCTACACGGACGGCCTGATCGAGGAACGCGACCGCGACCTCGACCACGCCGAGGACGAACTGTGCCGTGCGCTGGCCACCCCCGCCGACTCGCTGGACGCCCTGTGCGACTCCGTGCTCAAGGCCGTCATGCCGGAGGAGCCCAGCGACGACGTGGCGCTGCTGCTGGCCCGCACCCGCGCCCTGGGCGCGGACCGCGTCGCGACCTGGGACATTCCCCGGGATCCGGCCGAGGTGGCCCGCACTCGGCAGGCCGCCACCGAGCAACTGGCCGCCTGGGGGATGGAGGAAGCGGCCTTCGTCACCGAACTCGTCGTCAGTGAACTGGTCACCAACGCCATCCGCTACGGCGAACCGCCCATCCAGCTCCGGCTGATCCGCGACCACAGCCTCATCTGCGAGGTCTCCGACGGCAGTTCCACCTCACCGCATCTGCGCCGGGCCCACGCCTTCGACGAGGGCGGCCGCGGACTGCTGCTGGTCGCCCAGCTCACCCAGCGCTGGGGCAGTCGGCAGACCAGCCGGGGCAAGACGATCTGGGCGGAACAGCTCCTTCCGCCGGGCTGACCACGGGAAGGGGCACCGCCGCCCCGGGTTCCGTGCGGAAGGACCCGCGGCACCCGCAGGGCGAGGGGGGCTTCACCCCTCCCCGCCGTCCTCGGCGGCGACTTGCCCGAGGGTACGGCCGGACCGTGCCGACCTCGCCCGCCGCGGATCCGGGGTGCCCTGCCTTCGACCCCGCCCGTCCTTGGCCTTCACCAGCAGCCAGGCCTCGCCGCCGTCGGATTCCGCGTCCCGGAAACGGGTCAGGGCGTACTCCCCGCGCAGCTTCGCGCCCTTGAGGCGGAAGGTCGCGTGGCCACGGTCGATGGACTCCCCGAATCCGACGGGACGGCCCTCACGGTCATGGCTGAGGGGCTCGTACGTGCCGTGGTCCCAGACGATCACCGTGCCGCCGCCGTACTCGCCCCGCGCGATCACGCCCTCGAACTCCTCGTACTCCAGCGGATGGTCCTCGGTCGGCACCGCCAGCCGCTTGTCCCGCGGGTCGTCCGACGGGCCCTTGGGGACCGACCACGACTTGAGCACGTCGTCCACCTGGAGGCGGAAGTCGAAGTGCAGGGTGCTCGCGTCATGGATCTGTACGACGAAGCGGCGCCCGTAGTCGCCGGAGGCGCCACCCGTGCCCGTCGGCTCGCGGGTCCGTGCGAAGTCGCGCTTGCCTCGGTACTTGTCGAGTCGCTCGCTCACGGGCCCCGGGTACCCCATGGGCCCGGTGCCCAACGCGGGCGCACGGATAGGGTGAGGGTGATCAACCGGTGGGCGGGACGAGGGCGGCGGACGGCATGGGCGCAGGTCAGGAGAGGCAGGCGGCGGGATCCGCCCGGCCCACGTCGCGGGATGTCGCGCGGCTCGCCGGGGTCTCGCACACCGCGGTGTCCTTCGTGTTCAACGGCCGCGCCGAGGGCAACCTCTCGCCCGCCACCCAGGAGCGCATCCGGCAGGCCGCCGCCCGGCTCGGCTATCGGCCCGACCCCGTCGCCCGCGGCCTGCGCCGTCGCCGTACGGCCGTGATCGGCCTGGTCACCGACGAGATCGCCTCCTCGCCCTTCGCGGGGCGACTGCTGCGCGGCGCCATGGAGACCGCCTGGGACAGCGACCATCTCGTGCTGACCGTGGACTCCGGAGGCGACCCGGCCAAGGAGGACGCGGCGGTCGCCGAACTCCTCGACCGGCGGGTGGACGGCATCATCTACGCGGCCATGTCCCTGCGCCGGGTCCGGGTCCCCGAGGGCCTGCACCGCACGCACTCCGTGCTGGCCAACTGCCTGCCCGAGGACGACTCACTGCCCGCCGTGGTCCCGGCCGAGCGCGCCGGAGGGCGTACGGCGGCCCGGCTGCTGCTGGACCAGGGACACCGCCGGGTCGCGCACATCGGCGGCCTCGACGACGTCGCGTCCGTCGAGCGGCTGCGCGGCTTCAGGGACGCGCTGCGGGCGGAGGGGATCACCGTCCCCAAGGAGTGGGTCGTACGGACCGGCGGCGAGATCTCCGGCGGGTACGAGGGCGCGCTGCGCGTCCTCGAAGACGCCCCGGCCGACCGCCGCCCGACCGGCGTCTTCTGCTACAACGACCGGGTCGCGGCGGGCGTCCTGCACGCCGCGACCCGGCTCGGCATCACCGTCCCCGGCGATCTCTCGGTGGTCGGCTACGACGACCAGGAGCACATGGCGGCCTTCCTCGCGCCGCCCCTGACGACGGTCGCCCTGCCGCACCGGGCGATGGGCGAGGCCGCCGCGCGCCTCCTGCTCGACGCCATCGACACCGGCCGCACCCCACCGGCCACCACCCGGCGACTGGCCTGCGAGGTGGTCACCCGCGCGTCGGTGGGACCAGCTCCCACCCCGTGACGGCGGCCCCGGCACCCGTCACCACCAGCTCCGGCACGTCGTCGTGGCGCCGGTAGACCCGCTCGGTGACGGTCGCCCGGTCGCCGACGAACAGTTCCACCAACGAGCCGTCGACCAGCACCCGGACCTCGCGGGCGGGCGCCCGCACCACGAGGGGTGCCCCGGATCCGGATCCGGTCCGCGGCCAGCCACCGCGCTCCAGCGTCACCGTTTCCCCGCCCGGGTCCAGGTGAACCGTCAGCTCCGCGCCGGAGGCCGACCGCAGCAGGCTGACGGTCGTCGGCGTACGGGCGGTGACGGTGAGGTCGTACGACCGCGGCAGCGCCGTTCTTCCTTCCGCCGCTGTGACGAACGGCTGGGCCGCGCGCAGGAGTTGCAGCTCCGGAGCGGGTACGACCTGCAGCGCCCCGTCGGGATGGACGTCCACGACTCGCGGCGCGGTGAGGACACCGGCCCAGCCCGCGCGATCGACCTCGCGCTGCTCCCGCGCCTCCCACGACCAGCCCCACACCAGGGTCCGGTCCGCTTCCTGGAGCACGGCGGGCGCGTAGAAGTCCCGTCCGTGATCGAGACGGCCTCCGCCGCGCGCCTCCATGCGCAAGCCGCCCTCGGCGCCGACGGTCAGACGGCCCGTCAAGTAAGCCGTGCCGCACGGATCGCCGTCCCACAGCGACACCACCAGCACCCACTCACCGGTCGACGTCGCGAACAGCTGCGGGCACTCCCAGCCGACCGCCTTGTCGCCGAACGTGTCCGTCGCGACCGGGTCGTCGCCGTCGAGCAGCACACCGGCGAACCGCCAGTCGGCGAGGTCGTCGCAGTCGTACAGCAGGACCGACGGCGTGCCGTCGGCGTGGCCCGCGCCGACCAGCGCCCAGCGCCGCCCGGCGTGGCGGAAGACGAACGGGTCGCGGAACATCACCACGTCCAGACCGGGCGGCGGACCGGTCACCACAGGGGTGGGCAGCGGCTTCCAGTCGGTCAGTGTCTCGTCGTCGGGCACGACCGCGCGGGCCAGACAGACCGAGCCGAGGCCCTGGTGGTGCCGGTCGATTCCCGTGTACACGGCGGTCGGCACGCCGTCGTCGTCGACCACGCACCCCGACCAGCACCCCGCCTCGTCGGGGCCGCCGGGCGTCGGGGTGAGCGCGATCGGGTGGTGCTCCCAGTGGGCGAGGTCGGGGCTGGAGACATGGCCCCAGTGGACGTTCGCGTGCACCGGGGCGGCGGGGTTGTGCTGGTAGAAGAGGTGGTAGCGGTCACGCCAACGGAAGGGCCCGTTCGGGTCGTTGATCCAGTTGGCGGGTGGGCGGACCCGGAAACGCGGGGCGTCGGGGTCGTGGTTCAACGGTTCACTCCAGCGGAGGTGATGCCCTCGCGCAGAGGGCGCTGGCCGACGACGAAGACGGCGACGGCGGGGATCATGGACAGGACGACACCGGCGAGCACGACCGAGATCGAGCCGGTGCCGAGGTTGCCCTGGAGCGAGACGAGCCCCAGCGGCAGGGTGTAGTTCTGGCCCGAGGTCTCCAGGATCAGCGGCCGGAAGAACTCGTTCCAGTGGTAGTTGAAGGCCAGCACGCCGACGATCGCGAGCCCTGGGGTGGCGAGCGGGGCGTAGACCGAGCGGAAGGTGCGCCAGGGCCCGCAGCCGTCCAGCATCGCCGCCTCGCCGAGGTCCTTGGGCATGCCGAGGAAGTACTGGCGCATCAGGAAGGTGCCGAAGGCGGTCGGGAAGGCCGGGATGATCAGACCGAGCAGGGTGTCGGTCAGGCTCATCGACTTCAGGACGAGGAACACCGGCACGACGGTGACCTGGAGCGGCACCATCATCGTCGCCAGCACGAGTGCGAACAGCGGCTTCTTGAACCGGAACTCCAGGCGGGCGAAGGCATACCCGGCGAGCCCGGCGGTGATCATCTGGCCGGCCGCGATCAGTCCGGTCACCAGGGTCGAGTTCAGGGCGAGCAACCAGACGTCGATCTGCTCGAAGACCCCGCTGTAGGACTCCGTCGTCGGGTTCGTCGGGATGATCCTCGGGGGCAGGTCGAAGGATTCCGCGGGGGTGCGCAGCGAGGTGGAGACGGTCCAGATGACCGGGCCGAGGGTCAGCAGCGCGCACACCGCCAGACCGGCGATCCGCGCCCAGGGCGCCAGTGAGTACCGGGCACGACTCAGGGACAGGGTTGCTTGGCTCAAGGGACTCACCGGCTCACTGGTAGTGGACGAAACGCCGGCTGAGCCGGAACTGCAGGGCGGTCACCGCCATGATCAGCACGAACAGCAGCACGCCCACCGCGGAGGCCTCGCCGAAGCGAAGCTGCTCGAAGGCGCTCTCGTAGATGACCATCACGACGGTGCGGGTGGAGTCGCCGGGGCCGCCGTTGGTGAGGACGTACGGCTGCTCGAAGACCTGGAGCGCGTTGATGATGCCGACCACCGAGGCGACCAGCAGGGTGGGGGAGAGAAGCGGCAGCGTGACGGTGAGGTGCTTGCGCAGCCCGGTCGCCCCGTCGAGGGAGGCCGCCTCGTGGATCTCCTTGGGGATGTTGTTGAGTCCGCCGACGAACAGCAGGAAGGAAAAGCCGAACTGCTGCCAGACGTAGACCAGGACGACCGCCGACATCGCCGCGTTCTCGGAGGTCAGCCAGGGCACCGGGGCGATCCCGATCAGCCCGAGCAGCCAGTTCACGACCCCGAAGTCCTGGTTGAACAGGTACTTCATCACCACCGAGATCGACGCCGCCGACAGCACCAGCGGGAAGAAGAACGCCGACCGGAACACCGAGCGCAGCCACACCGGCATCCGCCCGTTCACCGCGAGCGCCAGCACCAGGGCGATCAGCAGTTGCAGCGCGACCGCGAACACCATGAAGACGAGGGTGTTGCGGAAGGAGACGAGCACGGTCGAATCGCCGAACACCGCGCGGTAGTTGGCGGCCCCCGCGAAGCTCGGATCGTCGATGACGTTCCAGTGGAACAGGCTCAGGATGATCGATCCCACGATCGGTACGACGGTGAAGACCACGATGCCGACGACGGTCGGCGCCAGGAACAGCCCGGCCAGCAGCCGGGTGCCCCGGTCGCGGGCGGAGGGCCGCGGGGCGGGTGCGACGGGCGCCGCGGGCCGCGGCCGTACGGCCTGGATCCGGGTGTTCGTCATATCTCACGCTCCATGGCCTTCTCCAGGTCGTTCTGCATGCGGCGCAGCGCGGGGGCCACCGAGCGCCGGGAGGACAGGGCCGTGCCGGTGTGCTTGAGCAGTACCTGTTCGACCTCGGCGACCTGCGGCGGGGCGGGGATGGGGCCGGTGTCGGGGAACCGGTCGAGGGTGTCGTAGAAGACCCGCCAGTGGTTCGGGCCGGTCTCCCGGTAACGGTCGGCGGTCAGCATCGAGCGGCGCGCCGGGGTGGTCTGGTTGGTCTCGAACAGCCGCGTCAGGGTGTCCCGGCGAGCCGCGTACTTGATGAACTCCCAGGCCTCCTCCTGCCGCTTCGAGGTGCGCAGGAGCGCGTAGCCGGCGGCGCCGAACTGCATGCGCTGGGTGCGCCAGCGCGGGAAGTACTGCACGTCGTAGTCGTCCGGCTGCATGCCGGCCAGGTGCAGACCGCCCGCCCAGAAGCCGCCCGCGGGAGTGACACCGACCCGGCCGGTGGAGAACACGCCGACGAGGTTCTGCCCGTTGCCGCCCTCGGGGCGGGTGCACAGGTCCTCCTGGATGAGGGAGGCGAGATAGTCGTACGCCTCCTCCACGCGGGCGTCCGTCGCCTGCGGGGTCGTCCAGCGGAAGCCGCCCCCGCGGCCCGCGCGGTCGGCGGCGGGGTAGAAGCCGTCCCACAGCCAGGAGCCGCCCGGTGCCTTGGACTCGGCCAGGAGGTTGGTGCCGTTGGCGAACAGCCAGGGCACCACGCCGCCCCACAGCCGGTTGGTCCAGAAGTACGGGGTGAACTGCGTGCCGCTGGACCTCTTCATGTCCCGCAGCAGCGCGGTGAAGTCGTCGCGGGTCCAGTCGGGGGCCGGGAAGCCCGCGCCCGCGCGCCGGAGCACCTGGTGGTTGAGGTACATGTCGGCCGCGTTGAACTCGACCGGCAGCTGGTACAGGCTCCCCTCGTACATCATCGACTCCACCAGCGAGGGATGGACGTCGGCGAAGTACTCGCGCAGTTCCTCGGCGTCCCGCCTCACCCAGCGGTCCAGCGGGACACCGAGACGCCGCGCGAACAGCTGGACGCCTTCGGTCGCGACGTAGACCAGGTCCGGAGCGGTGCCCGCGGCGATCTGGGTGAGGATCTTGGCGAAGAAGTCCGACCAGTCGACCGCCTGCACGGCGTTGACGCGCAGCTTGATGTCGGGGTGGAGCTCCCGGAAGCCGTCGGTGAGCGTGCGGATGGCCTCGGGGCCATAGGCGGGGCCGAGGGTGGCGACGACGAGGGAGCCGTCGTCGCGGCCGGGGATGTCGGCACCGGTGAGCCGGTCCCAGGAGGCGGCGGTGCCCGCCAGGGCGGCGGCTCCCGCGCCGTAGGCGCCGTACCGCAACAGGGCGCGGCGGGTGAGGTGCGAGTCGGTCATCGGACAGGCCTAACTCGTGTTAGTCGAGCAGTGATGCCCCAGATGATGTGGAGCGCGTGACGGGACTGTCAAGGGCCGTGCACCCCTTGACCTTTAACGAGTTAGGTCGCACAGTCCTGGTGCACATGAGCCGCCATCGCGACGAAGGGACCGTGTGTTGATGCGTGGACTTTCCAGTGGACTTTCCCGTGGTCTTTCTCGTGGACTTTCGAGAAGAGCGCTGCTCGCCGGATCGGCCGCGGGGACGGGGGCCGCGCTGCTGCCCGCCGGACCGGCGGCGGCGAAACCCAAGCAGGCCGCCGGGTGCGTGAGTTACCGCGCCGGGTACCACTTCACCGTCCCCGACCAGTGGAAGAACGACCCCCAGCGCCCGATCTGGATCGACGGCGAGTACCGCTACCTCTACCTGTACAACCCGGACTACTTCGCCGGTGGCACCACCGCGGGCACCGCCTGGCGCCTGGCCACGAGCACGGATCTGGTGTCCTTCCGGGACCGGGGGATCGCCGTACCGAAGGACACGACCCCGAACGGCGATGTGTGGTCGGGCTCGGCGGTGGTGGACACCGAGAACACCGCCGGGTTCGGGGCGGGCGCGGTCGTCGTCCTCGCGACCATGGAACCGGTCGAGGGGGCCAACTCTCAGGCGCAGTACCTGTATTACTCGACGGATGGGGGCCTGACCTTCACCTCCTGGCGGGACGAGCCGGTGCTGCCGAACCCCGGGGTGAAGGATTTCCGCGACCCGAAGGTGATCTGGGACGCCGCTCGGGGGAGGTGGGTGATGGCACTCGCCGAGCACACGAAGGTCGGCTTCTACCACTCGGCGAACCTGCGGGAGTGGACCTACGCCGGGGGCTTCGTCAAGGAGGGGATCGGCGTCCTGGAGTGCCCGGACCTGTTCCGGATCACCGCCGATGACGGTACGGCGAGGTGGGTGCTGGGGGTGAGCGCCAACGGCAAGGGGTCCGGGCTGCCGAACACCTACGCCTACTGGACCGGCGACTTCGACGGCGGTGACTTCGCGCCCGAGGCCGCCGAACCGCAGTGGCTGGACCACGGTTGGGACTGGTACGGCGCCGTCACCTTCGACAAGCACGGCGCCGACGGCTCGGTGGATCCCCGGGCGCGGTACGCGATCGGCTGGCTGAACAACTGGGACTACGCCAACATCACGCCCACCATCGACACCGACGGCTTCAACGGCACCGACGCCATCGTCCGGGAGGTCACCCTGAAGCGTGCCGCGTCGGGCCCCTACTACCTGGCCTCACGCCCGATTCCCGCGCTGGACGGATATGTGTCGAGGACGGTGAATTTGGGCGACCTGGAGGTCGACGGCACCCGTGTGCTCGACTACCGGGGCACCGCCTACGAACTGTCCTGCGAGATCACCTGGGACCGACTCGCGGGCGCTGGAGTGCAGTTGCGCCGCTCCGGCGACGGCTCCCGTCACATCGACGCGGGCATATACGGCGACTACGCCTTCCTCAACCGCCGTAACACCGGCAACCCCGACGTGTCCGGGCGCTGGCAGGAGAGCAAGAGCCCCTTCGACCCGTCCGCGGGACGGGTCGGGCTGCGGATCCTGGTGGACCGTACGTCGGTGGAGATGTTCGTCGACGACGGCCGTCATGTGCACTCCTCGGAAGTGTTCCCGTACCTGATCGACACCGGGGTCGCGCTGTTCGCGATCGACGGTGGGGCGGTGTTCCGGAACACGGTGATCCGGGAGTTCACGGTGTGAGGCCGAACCACGCCTCGGCGAGCGCGGGCAGGGTATGCCGGTCGGGTGCGCCCAACTCCCGCAAGTACCACGGGAGGTTGCTGTACACGTGCAAGAGCGTGTACGCGAGCAGCACAGCCGGCTCGAAGGCCCGTCCGTAGGCTCTGGCGAGCAGGGCCAGCAGGTCGGGATCGCCGCCCGTGACGAACAGGCCGACGCCCACGAAGTCGTAGGCGGGATCGCCGATCATCGCCGGCTCGAAGTCGAAGAGCCCGGTCAGCCGCCACCCTTCCGGATCGACGAGGAAGTGCTGCCGCATGACCTCGGTGTGCAGGAGGGACCGGCGCGGGGCGCGGGGGAGCGGGACCGAGGCGAGGAAGTCCGGGATCTGCTCCAGCCAGCTCTCAGGGAGCGCGTGGGACCGCTGCTGGGCCACCGCCCGCGCGCTCTGCCGGTCCACGAAGGTACCCCAGTCGCCGGGGCCGAGGACATCCTCCAGCGGCTCGGGAGCGAGCGAGTGCAGCACCGCGAGGGCCTCACCGACCTCGGCGACGAGCCGTTCCCGGTCAGCCCTCGGCGCGCCGGCCCAGGTCCCGGCCAGGTTCTCGCCCCGCAGGCGGGACATCAGGACGTACTGCCAGCCGTTCTCGTACGCCCCGAAGTCCCGCACCCTGGGCGTCTGTACGGGCAGCTTGCCCTGGACGTACGACAGCACCCGGCCCTCCGCGACGCCGTCCTCGGCGGCCGCGGCGGGGAACAGCTTGAGGACGAGGTCGTCGCCCACGGCGTAGACCGGCTGCGATCCGTCCGGGAAGCGCGTCAGCGGTGCCCCGGTGAGGCCCAGGCGCGCGCACAGGTCCTCCGCTCCGGGGCGCATCACGCTCTCGTCGGGGACGACCGCGTCCCAATCCTCGTCGGTTTCCACCAGAGGCAGCATGATCGGGACCGTATGCGGCCGGAGGCAGGACGCACAACGCCTTGATGCCGGTCTCGCCACGCCCGTCGATTGCTGTCACGATCTTGGGGGAACCGGCATGAACCGGAGCCGGTGCCGACGAGTCGACGGAGCGCGCATGACGACGGACAAGGCCACCGCGCAGGGGACGGAGCGGATCGCCGGGATCGAGGTGAGACCGGCCGCCGGGCACATCGGCGCGGAGATCAGCGGGGTGGACCTGGCGGCCGGCCTCGACGACACCGTGGTGGCCGCGATCAGGGCCGCGGTGCTGCGCTGGAAGGTGGTCTTCTTCCGCGACCAGCACCTCGGCCACGCCGAACATGTGGCGTTCGCCCGGCGCTTCGGTGATCCGGTCGTGCTGCCCCGCCGCGGCAAGGCTTCCCCGCCGGACTTTCCGGAGGTGGAGACCACGGCGGACCGGCTGGAACTGGGCGGCCGGTTCGGCATGGACCACGACGAGTGGCTGCGCCGCCGCCGGCACACCCTGCTGCGCGGCTGGCACTGCGACCACGGCGCCCGCGTGGACCCGCCCGCGGCGACGATCCTGCGCGCCGAGACGGTTCCGCCGTACGGCGGTGACACGACCTGGTCGAACCTGGCGGCCGCCTACGCCGGACTGTCCGCCCCGGTCCGGGAGTTCGTGTCCACCCTGCGCGCCGAGCACCGCCTGGGCGTCGGCTACCAGCCGCGCCCCGGGGACGACGCGTACGTCCGTCACCTGCTGGACCACCAAGTGGCCACGCTGCACCCGCTGGTACGGATCCACCCGGAGACCGGCGAGCGCATCCTGTACGTCAACGGCTACTACGTCGAGCAGATCGCCGATCTCTCCCGAGCCGAGAGCCAGGCCTTCCTGGACCTTCTCCTGGACCAGGCGGTCCGCCCCGAGTACACGGTCCGCTTCCGCTGGGAACCTGGCAGCGTGGCGTTCTGGGACAACCGCGCCACCATCCATCTCGCCCCGAGCGACAACGCCCACCTTGAACACCCCCGGACCATGCACCGCGTGATGCTGGCGGGCGACGTGCCCGTGGGCGTGGACGGCAAGCCCTCGGAACCGATCGTGGGGAGCGAGCCGGGCCGCTGGTAGCCGCCGGTCCTGACCTCTCGGCTCATCTCCGGCCCCGGCGGCCACGATCCGGCAGAACACCGCCAACTCGCCTACTCCGCGCTCCACTTCGGCGCCGACTCGCGACGCCGGGCGGCGAGGTCATCGGCCGCCTCCTCCCCACTGACCTCCCGAAGGCGAACCTCAGGGCCACCGGCGACCATCGGTGCCGGCGGCCCTGACGGTCCCGGGCGCGGGACGGCAGCCTACGGGCGCTGCCGGACCCGGTCGACGATCCCCCAGTCCACCACGTGCGACAGCTGGATGTACTTCTTCTTCCCGGAAGCCGAGACCCGCTCGTCGCGGAAGCCCATGAACTCGTACGACGCCGGGTCGAAGATCAGGTACTTGCCTTTGTGGGATCCGCCCTCGGCGTAGGCGATCCCCACCCCGGGCCGCCCCGCGGAGTCCTTGACCCCCGGGATCGTCTTGACGCCGGGCACGAGGGCCAGCGCCTCGTACGCCGCGGGGCGCAGCCCCTGGGGCAGCACAGGGTTCTTCAGGAGCTCGCCGAGCAGCCAGTAGGCCTCGAACCGCAGGAGCTTGTCGAGATCGCTGATCGACTGGTCGTCGGACCCGCCGGAGGAGACGATGACCGAGATGAGCTTCTCCGGGTCGTGGGGCAGCTTCTTCAGCTCGCTCCACTTCCGGGGTGGCCACACCCCGCCGCCCTTCCCCGCGGGCTCTTCCCACATCTCGCGGCCCAGTTCCATGCTCAAGGAGGGCTTGGAGACGTCCACCGATTCCCACATCTCGTCGGTGTAGGTCTTGACCTCGCCGGTCTTCCGCTCCGTCTCCTTGATGATCCGCTTCGAGTAGATGAACTGGTCGTCGCGCGGCGCCACCGGTTCCTTCTCCTGCTCCCGCTCCCACGCCGCCGCCCCGTGCAGCACCGTCGCGGCGGCGTTCTCCACCCGCGGGGTGCTCGTGCCCGGTGCGCCGCCCTCGTCGGAGCCGTCCGTGCCGAGCAGCGCCGCCGTCCCCGTGACCGCCGTGGCGACCACTGCGGACGCCGCGAAGCGCAGTACATGGCGGCGATTGAGGCCGGTGCCGGTGCGCTGGTCCGCGTGGGCCATCGCGTTGAGCAGCCGGTGCCGGGCCCGGTCCCGGGCCGGACCGGTAAGCGGGGCCGCGTCCGCGTCCCACTCCCTCAGGAGTTCGAGTTCGTCATGCATGGTCGGATACCTCTCGCAGTGCCGTCGGATTGGATCCGCCCAGTGCTTCGCGCAGCTTGCTGCGAGCCCGGTGCAGCCGTGATCTGACCGTGCCCACGGGGATGCCGAGGGCCTGGGCCGCCTCCTCGTAGCTGAGATCCGCCCAGGCCACCAGCAGCAGGACGTCCCGGTGCCGAGCGGGCAGCGAGGCGAGCGCCGCCGCCAGCTCGCGGCGCAGGGCCCGCGCCACCACCCGGTCCGCGGCCCGGTCGGCCAGCGGCTCGTCGTGGTCGGTGAGGGCCGGGACCCGGGCCATGGCCTTGAACCGGCGGGCCTCAGCCCGCCGGTGCCGGCCGACCAAGTTGGTCGCTATGCCGAACAGCCAGGGCCGGGCGTCGGCGCCCGCGCCGCGGGTCGGGTCGTAGCGATGCCGCTCCTGGAACGCGGTGGTGAAGGTCTCCGCCACGAGGTCATCGGCGACCTCGCCGCCGAGGCGGCGGGCCGCATAGCGGTGTACGGCGTCGGCGTGCCGGTCGAAGAGCGCGGCGAACGCCTCGGGCTCATCCCGGGACCGCGCGATCACTGAGGCGTCGCTCTCCGCATCGGCACGCGCGGTGCCGATGCCGACGCCTGGTCCGACGGTCATCGAGTCTCTCCTTCGTGGATACCCCCGGCTTCAGCCGGGGGAGGAAACGAAGCTCCTGCGGAGCAGGGCAGGTAAAGCCGGTTCGCCGCCAGGGCGGACCAGCGCTCACCCTCAACTGGCTTCGCTCTGGAACAAACTGACGAGTTAGTGTGTGAGGCGTGAAGGCCA